>NZ_JASJVE010000002.1:0-350169 GCF_036346185.1 Pseudomonas sp. 10C3
AACGCCAGGCGCTGACTGGCCGGATGTTGGTTGCCGGTGACCTGTACGATCAATTTATTGATTTCGCAGCAGGGGCCGTCACTCAATGTGCTTTTGGCCATATAAGGACTCCTCCATTCAGGTTTCGAGGAAACGAAGCCTGAATGAAAGTGTGCAGGGAGTCTGTCGGACTCAGCAGAAAAGATCAGTGGGACTTTTCCCTGTTCGGAGGACTCATCTACAACCAATGGACTCGAGCGCGAGCCCAAGCCGCTCAAGCCCGCTGTAGACGGGGGGCGATGCAGTTTCCTAAACTGTCGCCTGCGATCGCGCGATGGGTGTAGATCTGGGGGCAGCAACTGATGAACCGCAATGAATTGCGCAAGGCTGACATCAACTTGATGGTGGTCTTCGAAACCCTGATGCAAGAGCGCAATGTGACACGGGCCGCGCAAAAACTTTTTCTCGGGCAGCCGACGATCAGCGCTGCACTTAACCGCCTGCGAGTATTGTTCAACGACCCATTGTTCATCAGGATCGGCCATCGCATGGAACCGACCGCACGGGCCGAGGAAATCATCCTGCACCTTTCGCCTGCGCTGGACGCCATGTCAGTGGCGCTGAGCCTGAGCCACGACTTCGATCCCGCAGTCAGCACCATGACTTTTCGCATAGGCCTGTCCGACGATGTCGAGTTTGGCCTGCTGCCGCCCTTGTTGCGCGCCTTGCGCCAGGAAGCGCCACAGATCGTGTGCGTGATCAAGCATGTGGACTCCTGGCGCATCCCGGACATGCTGGCCTCGGGAGAGATCACCATCGGCGTCAGCCAGACCCGTGAGCTGCCGGCCAACGCCAAGCGCAAGCTGCTCAGGCAAACCAAGCCAAGGGTGCTGCGCGCCGATGCATCATCGACCCCGCTGACCCTGGATGAGTACTGCTCACGCCCGCACGTCGTGGTCTCCCACATCGCCAATGTCAGCGGTTTTGCGGACGAATGGCTCAAGGCGATCGGCCGCAAGCGCCACGTGGTGCTGGCGATTCCGCAGTACAGCACCTTGCCCGCTCTGATGGCCGGTACCGACTTGCTGGCAAACTTGCCCGACTACACGGCAACGGCGATGTCGGCTGCCTCCAGCCTGCTGTTCGATGAGCCCCTGCCCTTCATGACGCCGACCCTCGACCTGTCGATGGTCTGGCTGAGCATCAATGACACCGACCCGGCCGAACGCTGGCTGCGCTCACGCTTGGAATCGTTCATGAGCAACATGCAGCAAGAAACGCCCGTCACCGCTGGCGCAGTCTTTGGCGTTTAGCCAAAGCTCCCGGTGACTCAGTCGGTCGGCACCGGACTGACCACTGGTGCCCACTGCACATAACACACCACCACTGGCATCCCATGCGCGGCACAGAAATCCAGCCAGCGCAGTTGGTTGTCCTGCAAACGGTCGCCCGGCCCTTTGACTTCGATCATGCGATAGCGCTGCTCGTCCGGGTAAAACTGGATCAGGTCCGGCATACCCGTGCGATTGGCCTTGATGTCCAGTAGCAGACGCCGAAACCAATGCCGCAGGTGATCAGCGGGCAAACAATGCAGCGCGTGTTCCAGCAGTTCTTCTGACAGGCTGCCCCAAAAAACGAAGGGCGATTGCAGACCGTATTTGGTTTTGAAGTGCCGGTAAATGGTGGTCTTGTAGGCGTCCGAATCCAGCTGTTCCAGACACTCGCTGAACAACCCGGCCCGGCGCTGATAGAAATCCGGGCTGTAGAGATCGCTGGGAGCACTCTGGAACGGGTGAAAAAACGCGCCCGGCAGCGGCGCAAAAATCGCCGGCCAGCACAGCAAGCCAAACAAGGAATTGATCAGTGCGTTCTCGACGTAATGCACCGGCCCCGCCTGATCGCCCAAATGCACTTGGATCAAGCGCTCAACAGAGGTATCAGCCGAGGGCGTCACCACCACGTCGAGTCGACTCAAGGCTCGCGTGCGCCGCTGACGCTCGACCGACAAACCCAGCTTGCGCTGCAAACGCGGGAGTATCCGCAATAGATGCTGCGCTTCGGCATCACTTTCAGGCGCCGCTTGAGCCTGTTCGAGCAAGGCCATGGCTTGCTCATAGTCGGCACTGAGTTCCAGCACTCGAAGCCGCCGTGAACGCGCCCCAGGGTAGTCACATCGCTGATACATACTCAATGCCAGCGGCCAATCCTGAACGCGCTCCGCCTGTTGACCGATCCGGAACAACAGTTTGGCCCGGCGCATCCGCAGCCAGGCATTATCGGTGCCGATGGCGATGATCTGCCGGGCCAGGTCCTGCAGGTCATGGCCCTCTTCAAGCCCTTGACGGCAGGCATGCAAGTGCAGGCAAATATCGATGTCCGCCCGCGCGGTGAGGCCTCGGGAATCCAGCGAAAACTCGACCTTTTCATAGCGATAGATACCCAGGTCAGCCAGCACAAACTCAGACCACTCCTGGCTCAGGTTGCCAAAATACAGCAACCGCAATCGGTCACAGATGGGCATGACAGTGAGGCCGAAGATCACGTCCTCACACCCGGCAAACCACTGTGCCAGCGTTTGCCGCTGTTCGTAGTGCGGCTGCAGTCGCATCAACAGGTCGGTCTTTTTCTCCGTGCTTTTTATCGCATGCGCCTGGAAACAGGCAGTCAACTCTGACTTGCGCAGCAGCCCGAATAACGCCTCCAGACTGATGGCCGGGAACTGATCGACCCAACCATTCTCGAGCAACGGCATGACCGCGTCCCACACCGCGCCAAGCTCAGGATAGCTCAGCTTGCTTGCTCGAAACAATGTGCCCTTGCGCATGACCATCCGCACCAGCAAACCCTGAGCCGTTTTCGGCAAACCGGCAAAATCGACGATAAATTGCCGTTCCTGCTCATCGAGCAGGTCGTCGTAACGCTGAGCGATCCACTCCAGCACCTGATGGAAGTTTTCCAGGTAATAAAACGGTTTTTCGAGGGGCGAGGTGTTCACGGTTTGAGGTTCACGCAACGTTTTTTGGAAGTCGTCAGGATACTGGTTATCCATACAGATTCCAGCATCGCATTCACATCAACTGCATTCGACTGATCAGTGGCGTGCAATGGTGACGCGCGACCAGCGCAGCTGACGATAGAATTGCCCTACGTACGATCTCAAGGTACCGACATGAACCAGAACACAACGCCACTCATCTATCTGGCCGGCTTCGATGTCTTCAGGCCGGACGCCATTGAGCATGGCCGTTACCTCAAGGCGCTGTGTGCCGCCCACGGCATGCAAGGGCTGTATCCGTTCGACAATGAGGTCACGCCCGGCCTGACCCCAGAGGCAACCGCGCATCTGATCTGCTCGATGAATATAGAGATGATCCAGCGCTGCACGGCGATACTTGCCAACCTGAATGTATTTCGCGGCCTGGAGCCGGACTCGGGTACCGCCTTCGAAGTCGGTATGGCGGTGGGACTGGGCAAAACGGTGTGGGCTTACTTCGATCCGATCGATTCACTGCGCGCGCTGGTGGCCCATGATGCTCAGGGGGTCGATGCCCAGGGCTTTGTGGTGGAGGACTTCGGCCTGCCGCGCAACTTGATGCTGGCGTGTACGTGGGCCGGCGCCAGTGAGACGGCGGAAGAAGCTGCGGCAGGTCTGGCCCAGTATCTGGTGGGCCATAAACAGCCGTGACCTCAAAGCAATCTGTGTCAGGGACAACCCGTATTGCCCGATCCCCCTCAACTCAAGGTAGACGATCCCACATCCCCGCTGATGGTCGAGTCGAGTTTTTCCGCATCAATGAACTCTTCCAGCCCCAATTCTTCGAGGTCGAGATCACCCTCGGGGTCGCTGTCGTCATCGGCGTCGGAATCATTCAACGGCGATTGATCGCCGCCGAAATGAGGTTCCGTTTCGGTAAAAAATACAGGTGCCGTTGTTTGCACTGACATGTGTTCCGCTGCGCGTGGGTCAACATTCATCGAGTCCGCCTCCCTCCCTGCATCCTGAATTAATAGCGTGGTCTGCCCATGCCAGAGTAATAGGTGAGATCGCGAAGACCCCTATTGATCAACTAAAGTTATCGATTCATGACTATTAGAAAATAGACGTGATCGATTGCACTGTCGATACTACTCCTCGTTGCGTTGGCAAATAGTCCATGAGGAAAGCCAACGCCTTGGAGAACTTCTGTGTCACGCGCTTCCGCTCTATCGCTGCATACGCTCCCCCCACTCGTGCAATGGCTCGGCTTGGCTCTGCTGGCAGGCGCCTTTGGTCAATTGCTCAAATTCTGTGAAATCCCCGCTGCATTGTTTCTTGGGCCGATGCTGACGGCGATTCTGTTTGGCGTATCCGGTGCGTCGATCCGCCTGCACAGGCAAGCCTTTCGCCTGAGTCAGGGGTGTGTCGGAATGCTGGTGGCGCACGCCATGACGATTTCAGTACTGACCACTGTCGCTCAGTCCTGGCATGTGATGCTGTTCGCCACCGCATTGACTGTCCTGCTAAGCGCGCTGGTCGGAATTGGGCTGGTGCGCTTTGCTGGCATAGAAGGCAGTACCGCAGCATGGGGTACCGCGCCAGGTGCTGCCTCGGCGATGGTTACCATGTCCGAGGACTATGGCGCGGATTCGCGGGTGGTCGCGACCATGCAATACGTGCGCGTGGTGTGCGTGGTGATGGTCGGCGCACTGGTCAGCGGCCTGCTCGGCGTGGACAGCGGCGTGCACGAGATGCAGAGCAGCGCCGTGGCACTACAGGGTTCAAATGCACTCAACATCATCCTGAGCGTTGCGGCGATCGCGGTCGGTGTGGTGCTGAGCACGCGGATCCCCGCAGGCGCGTTGCTGCTGCCCCTACTGATCGGTGGCGCCCTGCAACTGAGCGGGCTGTTACAAATCACCCTGCCGCCCTGGCTGCTGGCACTTGCCTATGGCGCCATTGGTTGCTACATCGGCCTGCGCTTCGACCGTGCGACGATTCGCTATGTATGGCAACGCCTGCCAGCGATGATCTGCGGCTCGCTATTGGTTATCTCCTTGTGCTCGCTGTCCGCCTGGTTGATCGCCGAACTGATGGACAAGGACTTTCTGTCGGTGTATCTCGCCACCAGCCCAGGCGGCCTGGACGCCATGTCGATCATTGCCGTCGATACTCACTCGGATGTCGGCTTCGTGCTCGCCATGCAGACTTTGCGCCTGTTCGGCGTGATCGCCACGGGGAGTTTTTTCGCCCGGCAGATCATCAGATTGACGGCGAAAATCGCCTGAGGTGTCGACCATGACTTTGATCTCTCGCGTAAACCTGAATCAGACTGAACAGGGGCCTCAACCCAGCCGTGCAAGGGCTGTTGCCAAACTTGGCGCCAAGGCCAATACCGGCAACAAGGTTGCCTGATAGGCATGGTAAAGGTCCGGTTTACCTGGCCAGATATCCGCACTGGGTTGGTTGTACGGGTTCAGTTCATGGCGCCAGCTGCCATGTTCGCGGTCGATGAAGAAGGTCTCGTTGAACTCCCAAAACCGTCGATACCAGTCTTCGTACTGTTTTTCCCCCGTACGCCGCAGCAGTGCCGCAGCCGATGCGCAGGCTTCCGCGTGCGTCCAGTGCAGGCGATGACGCACCACTGGGCGATTTTCCCAGTCCAGGGTGTAGACGATGCCGGGCGCGCCATCGACGTCCCAACCATGGCGACAGGCACCGGCAAACAGACGCTTGGCATCCTCCAGCAGCCAGGGCGGCGTAGGCAGCTTCGCGCGCTGACGTGCGGCCTCAAGGTGCAGCAACAAACGCGACCACTCAAACGCATGCCCCGGCGTGGTGCCGAAGGGCCGAAAACCATCCGCGGGGTTGTCCTGGTTGTAATCGGGAAGCGGTTGCCAGTGCAGGCTGAAATGCTCAACCACCTGAAAGTCATTGGCGGCGGCATGGGTATGAATCACCCGCTCGACGATACTCAATGCGCGGTCCAGCCACTTGCTGTCGCCGGTGACATCGGCCAACGCCAGAAACGCCTCAGTGCCGTGCATGTTGCTGTTGGCGCCGCGATAGGCTTCTTCATCGCTCCAGTCTCGAGCGAAGGACTCGCGTATCGCACCTTCTTCCGCGCTCCAGAAACGAGTCTCCAGCACCCGTATCGCCTCGGCCAGCAACTCGTCCGCACCGGGACGCCCCGCCACCACCGCCGAGCTGGCCGCCAGCGCGACGAACGCGTGCAGGTAAGCCGCTTTACCGGTTTTGGCTCCCTCGCACAAAGGTGTCGCAAACCAGCCACCCTGCTCGGCATCGCGCAACGGACCGTTCAGCGCCGCAATCCCGTGATCGACCAGCGCGGCAAAGCCGGGAATACCGCGAATATGGGCAAGGGCAAAGCTGTGGGTCATCCGTGCCGTGTTCATGGTTTCGGCCCGAGCATTGTCAGGCAGACATCCCCGGTCACTCAGATTGCCGAAGCCTTGCGGCACCTGCGCCGCCTTGGCAAAAGCCAGCAACCTATTGCCTTCCATCGACAGCCAGGCCGTATGCCCCGGTGCCTGCAACCAACTGCTGAATCCGCGTTTTCCCTCATCCATTTGTTGTTTTACCTCTGTCGATGAGCAGGATCTAAAGGCCAGATCATGCTTGCCGACGTTGGCCTGAGCAAGGGCCGGTATGTCACGCAACGTCACATACCATCAGCCGGCGTCTCAGACCCGGAACCGCGTCACCACCTCACTCAACTCTGCGGCCAAACGCGAAAGCTCATGGCTGGACGTGCTGATCTGATGGGCGCCCGTAGCCGATTGCAGAGACAGGTCGCGGATGTTGACGATGTTGCGATCAACTTCGCGGACAACCTGCGCCTGCTCTTCAGCAGCACTGGCGATGACCATGTTGCGCTGGGAAATCTGATTGATCGACTCGGTGATGTCGGCCAGCGACTCGCCGGCGCGGGCAGCTTCGATGGCGGCGTTCAAGGCCTGCAAGTTGGTCTGCTCGGCAATCGAGCGGATCACCCGACGAACGCCATCACGCAAAAGCCTTAATCTGCTTGTCTAGACGTTAGGTGTGCAGCAAAAGTGGCACCCCGTCAACGTTGGCTCAAGGAGGCTTTTGCCATGCATCTGGAAGGTTCCTGTCATTGCGGCGCGGTCGAGTTCAGCCTCAACAGCGCTCATCCGTATCCCTATCAGCGCTGTTACTGCTCAATCTGCCGCAAGACTCAGGGCGGCGGCGGTTACTCGATCAACCTTGGCGGTGACGCCAGCAGCCTTAAGGTCAACGGGCGCGAACATATCGCCATCTATCACGCACGAATGAGGCTTGATCATCAGACGCATATCAGCAATGCCGAGCGGCATTTCTGCAAGCTCTGCGGCAGCGGGTTATGGTTGTTCAGCCCGGACTGGCCAACGCTGATTCACCCGTTTGCCTCGGCCATCGATACCCCGCTACCCGTGCCGCCGGAACACACGCACATATTGCTCGACTCAAAAGCCTCCTGGGTCGAGGTCAATGTGCGGCCCGGCGACAAGGAGTTCGACGGCTACCCGGAAGAGTCCCTTAAGCAATGGCACGAGCGGCTCGGCTTGAGCCGCTGACGCCAGTAACGGTATTCGATAATCGAATTTCAGTGTGGAGATGACCTCCACCCTATAGCGTCCTCAGGTGCATGAGGACTCAAACCTGTCGGCGGTGGCCTTGGGGTTCGGCAGCGTCCGGGCTGTAAGTTTCGATCACCCCCTCCACGCCCAACCACCACGCATGCCCGCGACTGGGGTATTGCAGGTAAAACGGCTGGCCCATTTGCGGCGTGCTGATGGTGATGTTCTTTTCCCAGGCCAGGGCCAGGATCCTGTCGAAGGGTTCGTGCCAGGCATGCATCGCCAGATCGAACGTACCGTTGTGGATCGGTAATAACCAGCGGCCACGCAAGTCGATATGGGCCTGCAAGGTTTGCTCGGGTTGCATGTGCACGTCCGGCCAGTCGACGTTATAGGCACCTGTTTCCATCAAGGTCAGGTCGAACGGCCCGTACTGCTCGCCAATGTGTTTGAAGCCATCGAAGTAACCCGTATCACCACTAAAAAAAATCCGCTGATCGTCGTCGATCATCACCCATGATGCCCACAACGAACGATTGCCATCACGCAGGGTACGGCCTGAAAAATGCTGCGACGGCGTTGCGACAAAACGCATGCCGTCGATTTCAGTGGAGTGCCACCAGTCCAGTTGCTGCACTTTTTGCGCAGGGACGCCCCACTTGATAAGAGTGTCACCCACGCCGACAGGTGCCAGGAAATGTTCGGTCTTGTGCGCCAATGCTTTGATCGTCATGTGATCGAGGTGGTCGTAATGGTTGTGCGAAAGGATCACCGCCTTGAGCGGCGGTAACTCTTCAAGGCTGATAGGCGGCTGATGAAAACGTTGCGGCCCAGCCCATTGCACCGGTGAAGCACGCTCGGCGAACACCGGGTCGGTCAGCCAGAATTGATTGCGCAATTTGAGCAGCACCGTGGAATGCCCAAGGCGGAAGACGCTGTTATTGGGTGCTGCCAGCAATTGCTGACGCGACAGGGTCTGCACCGGAATCTCCCCCACCGGCCGGGTATGCGCCGGTTTGTTAAAGAGGGCGTTCCAAAAAATGCGCAACGTCTTCAGAAAGCCCATCCGGTTCATTGGCGAGTGGTTACGATAACGTCCCTCGTGCAGCCGAGAGGCCCGTGATCGGGCAACGTCATCTGAATCTCGTGGTGGCTTGGTCATGACAAACTGACTCCAAGGGGCGGATGGAGGTTCCTGCATCCGCACGCATGAGGATGGCAGCGAGAATAAAGATCGGGAGCAACTACACTACACAGTGTAGTTTCAAGCTTGCAACATGTCAGATGACAAGTAAACTGCCGAGTGTAAAAATTTTTACTCCGCCAGTCTGAAGCGAACCTATGAAAGCCCCTCTACGCCTGACCGACCGTAAACGTGAAGCCATTGTTCAGGCAGCTATTGCCGAGTTTCGCGCCAACGGGTTCGAGGTCACCAGCATGGACAAAATTGCCGCATTGGCTGAGGTGTCCAAGCGCACGGTGTACAACCACTTCCCGAGCAAAGAGGAACTCTTCTCCGAAATTCTCCAGCAGTTATGGATCAGCAGCGCCGATCGTCTGGACATGACCTATCACCCTGAGCGCCCGCTGCGCGATCAGCTCCAAGAGCTGCTGGTGTCGAAAATGCAGATGCTGGCTGACAGCAACTTTCTCGATCTGGCGCGAGTGGCCATTGCCGCGACGATCCACTCCCCCGAACGCGCGCAAAACATGGTCTCCCGCCTCAATGAGCGCGAAGAAAGCTTTACCGCCTGGATCTGCGCTGCCCAGGCAGACGGTCGTTTCAAGGCCGTCGACCCGCGTTTCGCCGCCACCCAGATTCATGCATTGCTCAAGGCCTTCGCTTTCTGGCCGCAGATCACTCTGGGTGCTCCGGCTTTGGCCCCTGCCGCCCAGATGTCAGTGGTCGAATCGGCACTGGACCTGTTTCTGGGCGGTTACGAAATACCGGCCTGATGGTGGGCTGACGACTTTCTATGGAAAGTGTAATACTGCACGCTCAGCACAATGAATCAGTGAGCCATGTCCACGGAAAGCGAAGAGAGCCGTCAGATCGTAGCTTCTCTGGCGCACCGAGTCGGTAATAAAACCGACCCCGCACATATCGTTGAAGCGATTGTTGCGACATTGCAAGACATGGACGCAGCCCTGACCCCCATCATCGGACAGCAAGGGGTTGTCGCGCTCTATCGCCGCAGTCTCTACCTGTGTGCTTCCACTCATCCCCGCCTGGCTGGCACGCATCAACACGTGCGGACCGCCATAGATCTGACTGCACTCAAATCCATGCTTGTTAAGCAAAACAGCACCGAAGCCTGTCTTTTCGGCGAAGAGCTATTGAAGACCTTCTACGAGCTACTGACCACATTGGTCGGGCCCTCGCTCACCGAACATTTACTTCGTTCCGTGTGGGAAAATTCTTTGAGCGGTGCGCCCGCGCAGGATACCTCGCCATGACCACCAAAGTGACAATCAACCGCTTGGCAACCGGAGTGCCTGGACTTGACGAGGTGCTCGGCGGAGGATTGCCGGAGTTTTCGTTCAACTTGATCGCAGGTCCTCCCGGCTGCGGCAAGACCACGCTGGCCCATCAGATAATGTTCAACCTGGCAACGCCTGAGCGCCCGGCCCTTTTCTTCACGGTGCTCGGCGAGCCTCCGCTGAAGATGTTGCGTTACCAACAACAATTCGATTTTTTCGACAGCGAAGCGATCAATCATTCGATCCGCTACGTCAACCTGGCCGATGACACGCTGGCAGGTAATCTGGATGAAGTACTGCGGCGTATCGTTGCCGAGGTCGAAGCTCACGGTCCGGCACTGGTGTTCGTAGATTCCTTCCGGTCAGTGGTGCTGGCAAGCCGGACACAGGACAACCCGAACAACAACCTGCCTCAGTTCATTCAACAACTGGGCATGTTGATGACCACCTGGCAGGCGACCACCTTCCTGATTGGTGAATACTTCACCGAGACCGACACCAACCCGATTTTCACCGTGGCCGATGGCTTGATCTGGCTGCGGCAGAGCGTGCAGCGCAACTCCATGGTGCGCAAGATGGAAATCATGAAGATGCGCGGCCAGCCAACATTGCCCGGGCTGCACACGTTCCGTATTGATACCTCGGGCATCAGAGTCTTCGCACCGGCAGCCTTCCACGTCAAAAAGCAGAATGTTCTGTCAAAAAATGTCGTGCCACCGCGCTTGAAAATGGGCATTCCTCAACTGGACGAAATGCTTGGTGGCGGTCTTCCCCAGGGGTATTCCTTGCTGGTCGCCGGTCCATCCGGCTCCGGAAAAAGCATTCTGGCGGCGTCCTTCCTCGCTGAAGGTGCCCGCACAGGCGAGACCGGCGTGATCGCAATGTTCGAGCAGCGCCCCAACCATTCACAGAACGCCACGCTGGCACGCCTGATCAAGAGCGATAAGGTCGGTCTGGTAGACAGTCACGCGCCAGACATGTCCATCGACGAAATCGTCCAGTTACTATTGGGCGAGATCAAGCGCCTGAAGGCCACCCGGGTGGTCATTGATTCGCTGTCGGGCTTCGAGCTGGCGCTGGCACCGACCTTCCGTGAGGACTTCCGCGAATCACTGTCACGCATGGTCACTGCGCTGACCAGTGTCGGTGTCAGCGTATTGATGACCTCCGAACTTGAAGACCGTTACACCGACCTGCGCTTCAGTCCGTACGGCACGGCCTTCCTGACCGACGCCATCATCGTCCAGCGCTACATTGAAGTCCAAAGCCGCTTGCTGCGCATCATGGCGGTGGTCAAGGTCCGAGCCAGCGCCCACTCGGATGAGCTGCGCCTGTACCGCATTGACGATAAGGGTCTGCAGATTGAAGACATGCTTCTTGACCAGGAAGGCTTGCTCGGAGGCCGGCCGACCCGAAGGCGCTCGGATGTGGCACGCCGTGGAGAAGATGAGGCTTGAGTCAGCCGTGTGGTCGAGGCCACGGGCAAGCGTGAGGTGCGATGGTCAGTGCGCCTCGCGTACTCTTCTTGCCCGGCCAAAAAGCCTTAAAAGCACGGGCCGTATCAAGCCCCTAGCAACGTGCCCCGACATTCGCCAAAACCAATGGAGGCGTAACCCTGACGGTGGCATCGCGCGCGGAAGATGACTTCATCACCATCCTCCAGAAAGCGTCGGCTTTCACCATTGGGCAATGTCAGGGCCTGTTTACCGCCTTCGCTGACTTCCAGTAGGCTGCCAAACTGCCCTGACAGCGGACCGGACAAGGTGCCCGTACCGAACAAATCTCCCGGCTGAAGTTTGCAACCATTGACCGTGTGGTGCGCGACCATTTGTGCAACGGTCCAGTACATGTTTTGGGTATTGCTCAGCGCCAGGCGATGCGGCGCTATGCCCTGCGCGCTCATCTGTTCGGTGAGCAGCAACACTTCAAGCTCGATATCCAGCGCCCCGCCCTGCTGATCGGCGGCATCGAACAAATAGGCCAGCGGCTGCGGATCACCTTCTGGCCGGGCCGGTTGCGCGGTACGGAATGGCGCCAGCGCCTCAGCCGTCACGACCCAGGCAGAAATGCTGGTGGCAAAACTCTTCGATAGAAACGGACCCAGTGGCTGATATTCCCACGCTTGCAGGTCCCGCGCCGACCAGTCATTGAGCAGGCAGAAGCCGGCGATATGCTCGGCAGCTTCGCCAATCGCAATCGCCTCGCCAATCGCATTGCCCGGGCCGATCCACACGCCCAACTCCAGCTCATAATCCATACGTTTGCTGGGGCCGAACTCAGGAGCGGTCGCACCCGGGGCCAACGTCTGGCCATTGGGACGTTTGATCGGTGTATCGGAGATGCAGATGGTCGAGGCGCGGCCGTGATAACCGATGGGCACGTACTTGTAGTTAGGCAGCAACGGATTGTCCGGGCGGAATAGCTTGCCCACGTTCAGCGCATGATGAATGCCGACGTAAAAGTCGGTGTAGTCACCGATACGCGCGGGCACGTGCATCTGACACTCGGACATCGGGTGCAGCACGGTATCGGCCAATGGCCGCAAACGCGACAGCTGCGGACTGTTTTCGTCCAGCAAATGCAGTAGTTCGCTGCGCAGGGCTTGGCGGGCTGGTGCGCCCAGAGCAAAAAAGTCATTGAGCTGATCGCGGCTTGCGGCTTCAGCAGCATCACGCGCCGCGCCGTTGAAAAAGCCGACATCCAGCGCAGCACGCAGGTCGAAAATCATCTCGCCGATGGCAACACCACCGCGTTTGCTCAGGCCTGAATGGCTGAAGATGCCGAGCGGCAGGTTTTGCAGAGGGAAATCTGGGTGGCCGTTGGCGGACGTCACCCAACTAAGGGGGTTCGATGAAGTAGTCATTGCGGGGTTCCCGAATCGAAGTGTTTGGCCATGCCTGACCAGCAGGCATCGTAATCAGTTTGTAATTGCGGGCAATCGAGGGCATGGCGGCTGGGGCGCAGCACTTTGCCCGTCTCGAACATGAACGCCATGGTGTTGTCGATCTTGTGCGGTTTGAGGTTGTCGGCGATAGCCTTTTCCGCCGTGGTGTTGTCCGGGCCGTGAGCGCTCATGCAGTTATGCAGGGACGCGCCGCCAGGGGCAAAGCCTTCAGCCTTGGCATCGTAGGTACCGTCGATCAGGCCCATGAATTCGTTCATCAGGTTGCGGTGAAACCAGGGCGGCCGAAAGGTCTTTTCAGCCACCATCCAGCGCGGCGGGAAAATCACAAAATCGACATTGGCCTGACCAGGCACCGTGCCAGGCGAGGTCAGCACGGTAAAAATGGAAGGGTCCGGGTGATCGAAACTCACGGAGCCAATGGTGTTGAAACGGCGCAGATCATATTTATACGGCACGTTGTTGCCATGCCAGGCGACCACGTCGAACGGTGAATGATCGAGCTGTGTGGCCCACAGTTCACCGAGGAATTTCTGCACCAGTACGACCGGCCCATCCCGGTCTTCGAACTGTGCGACCGGCGCCAGAAAGTCTCGGGCATTGGCCAGACCATTGCTGCCAATCGGCCCCAGTTCCGGCAGGCGCAAGGCGCAACCATGGTTTTCGCAGACATAACCGCGTGCCGTGGCGTCAAGCAGCTGAATGCTGAATTTGAGCCCGCGCGGTAATACCGCTATTTCCTGTGGCTCGATGTCCAGCAGACCCAGTTCAGTCACGATCCGCAAACGACCCGACTGCGGCACGATCAGCCACTCACCGTCGGCATTGAAAAAAGCCCGGTCCATGGACGCGTTGGCGCAGTAGACGTAAACACTGACGCCTTCGGCCTGATCCGCCGCCGCAGTGCTGGCCAGACCGATCAATCCGTCGATGAAGTCGGTAGGTTGGGTTGGGAGGTCGAAGGCATTCCAGCGCAGGCGATTGGGGGTGATTGGCCCGGATTCCAAACCCAGTATCTGCCGTGACAGTCGCTCATAGCGAGGATGGGTGGCGGACGGTTTGATCCGGTACAACCAGGTACGTCGGGCTTCCGAACGCGGCACGGTAAAGGCCGTGCCCGATAGCAGCTCGGTGTACAGGCCGTGCGTATGTTTTTGCGGGGAATTCTGTCCGACCGGCAATGCGCCAGGCAGTGCTTCGCTGCTGAACTCATTGCCGAAGCCACTTTGATAGGCCAAGGCTTCAGGAGAGTGGGCTGTGTGCATCTCTACCTCTTGTTATGTGGGTGTGAGGTGGCGTTGATAGCGCTTGCGATGGGGATTTAACTAAACGTAATTAGATTACGCATAACGTAATTTGAGTTTGTGGTGAGGTCAAGCTATAAAGCAGCCTTCTCAGACCGGCGCGCACCCCTTCATGACAGCGGAAATCGAAAGCCCAGCAAGTGGACGGCAGCAAAAAGTTCAAGCGGCCGAGGTCGGGCTCGGCGTGCTCAAGGCGCTGGCCGAGCTCGCGCCTTCTACCTCACTGTCAAAGCTCGCCGAACACGTGGGCATGCCCGCGAGCAAGGTCCATCGTTATCTGCAAGCGCTGGTGGCCGGTGGTTTCGCCGAACAGGACGTCACCACCAATCACTATGGCCTGGGACGCGAAGCATTGCAGGTCGGACTGGCCGCGCTGGGGCAGCTGGACGTATTGAAAATCGCCGCGCCGCATCTGGTCGCGCTGCGTGATGAACTCAACGAAACCTGCTTTCTCGCGGTATGGGGCAATAAGGGCCCCACCGTGGTGTATGTCGAGCAGTCCATCGGCGCAGTGACGCTGGTGACACAGATTGGCTCTGTGTTGCCACTGCTCGGGTCGTCGACCGGGCTGGTGTTTAATACCTTTCTTGCCGCCAACGAAACCGCCGAACTACGCGAATCAGAGTCAACACGCCTGAGTGCGCGACAACTGAAAGAAGTCGACCTGCACATCAAACAGATTCGCAGCACCGGCGTGCATCAGATTCACGGGCTGTTGATGGCCGGCGTGAATGCCGTGTCGTCACCCATCTTCGCTGTGGGCAATAAACTGGCAGGCGTGCTGACCGTGGTCGGATCGGCGTCGGTGTTTACGGCGGAGGTACAGGATTCGGCGGCCAGACAACTGCTGACAACAGCTCAGGCCATCAGCGACCGGATGGGGGGCAGCCAGCCGGCCGCGGGCACGCCCGCGCCTACAGGGGAACGCGATTAACTGTGCCTTACTCGGCCTTCAACACCCCGCGTCGCACCTGATCGCGCTCGATGGATTCGAACAGCGCCTTGAAGTTGCCTTCGCCGAACCCATCATCGCCCTTGCGCTGGATGAACTCGAAGAACACAGGACCCATCAGGGTTTCCGAGAATATCTGCAGCAACAGCCGACGCTCGCCACCGTCCGATGAACCATCCAGCAGGATGCCCCGGGTTTGCAGTTCATTCAGCGGCTCGCCGTGGTTCGGCAGGCGTCCTTCGAGCATCTCGTAATACGTCTCCGGCGGCGCGGTCATGAAGCGCATGCCGAGGGTTTTCAAGGCATCCCAGGTCTTGATCAGGTCATCAGTAAAGAACGCGACGTGTTGAATACCTTCGCCGTTGAACTTCATCAAAAACTCTTCGATCTGGCCCGCGCCCTTGGAAGATTCCTCGTTCAGCGGAATGCGGATCATGCCGTCCGGAGCGGTCATGGCTTTGGAGGTCAGGCCGGTGTATTCGCCCTTGATGTCGAAATAGCGAATTTCCCGAAAGTTGAATAGCTTCTCGTAGAAGTTCGCCCAATATGCCATGCGCCCGCGATAGACGTTGTGGGTCAGGTGGTCGATGAACTTCAGGCCCGCACCCACCGGATGACGCTCCACGCCTTCGATGAAATTGAAGTCGATGTCATAGATAGACGTGCCTTCACCAAAACGGTCGATCAGGTACAGCGGCGCACCGCCAATGCCCTTGATTGCCGGCAGACGCAACTCCATCGGGCCAGTGGCGATTTCAACCGGTTGCGCGCCCAGTTCCAGCGCACGGTTGTAGGCTTTTTGTGCATCCTTGACCCGAAACGCCATGCCACACACTGACGGGCCGTGTTCAGCCGCGAAGTAGGAGGCAACGCTGTGGGGCTCGCTGTTGAGGATGATATTGATCTCGCCCTGACGATAGAGCGACACGTTCTTGGAGCGGTGATTGGCCACTTTGGTGAAGCCCATGATCTGGAACACAGGTTCAAGGACGTTCGGGGTCGGCGAGGCGAACTCGATGAATTCAAAGCCCATCAGGCCCATCGGGTTTTCGTAGAGATCAGCCATGGTTTGGCTCCTTGCAAATAGAGAGTGGGAAGCACGCAGCGCACATCACTCTCCAGCGGGAGGAGCACAGGAAATCCCTCGCACACTGCGGGCGAGGAAGTCTCCGAAGATCAGTTGTAAGCCCAGTATTTTCATGTTGAATGGATCACTCTGGCTTGTCGGGTTGCGCATCGGGATGCGCGCATTGGAAAGCCGGATGTTGCAGCGCCAGGTGTTCGACCCGGCAAATCTTTGGATACGGGGTCAGATCGACATTGAAACGACGAGCCGCATAGATTTGCGGCAACAGGTAAGCGTCAGCCAGTCCTGGCTCGCCGAAACAGAACCCCTGCTCACCGATCAGCGCCTCGACTGCGCTGAAGCCTTCAGTAATCCAGTGGCCGATCCAGGCGGCAACGTCAGCTTCTTCACACTTCAGACCCCGCAACCGGTTCAGCACCGACACGTTGTGCAGCGGATGAATGTCGCAACCGATCAGCGCCGCGACAGCACGCTGCTGCGCCCGCTCGATCAGGTCCACGGGTAATAGAGGCAGCTGTGGATAGCGCTCTTCCAGGTACTCGATGATTGCCGACGACTGGATGATCACTTCGCCCGTCTCCACCCGCAGTACAGGCACCCTGCCCTGTGGGTCGATGGCCTTGTATTCAGGCTTGAGCTGCTCGCCACCGTCGCGAATCAGGTTCACAGGGATCGCATTGAACGCCAGCCCCTTGAAGGCCAGCACGATGCGCACCCGGTAACTTGAGGTTGAGCGGTAGTACGTAAATAGATCCACGGGGGGCTGCCTGTTTCATTGCACGTTCTCCGTTAATGGTAGTCGTCGGAGACGCGTCTGATTGTTATGTTCGGCTTCGCACAAATCGTAATCACATTACGCAATACGTAAATTGCGACAGATACCCGTTGATGTCAAGTCGCTCATGCCCACCCCTCAAGCCGCAGCGTGGAGCGCACCAAACGCTGCTCTTCATTTTCGATTTCCTTGAGGTTCTCGCAAATGCTCTGGATATGGGCGATGGCGGCCTTGCGTGCCTGTTCAGGCAGGCGACCGGTGACGGCGTTGTACAGCCGCGCGTGTTGCCGGTCGATCTGGCGTTTTTGCGGCTCGCGGTGATACAGGTTGTTGACCGAGGCAAACACAGTGTTGAGCAGCAGATCGGTCAACGAACGCAAGGTCTGCACCAGCACCGGATTGTGCGATGCCTCGCAGATCGCCAGGTGGAAGGCGTGGTCCAGACGTGCATGACCTGAGGCGTCAAGCGGTTGGTCGTGGGCGGCGATCAACGCTTCATAGCTGCGAGTGATCAGCACAAAGTCGGCATCAGTACCGCGCAAGGCTGCCAACCGCGCGGACTCTCCTTCCAGCAGGCTGCGCACTTCGAACAGGTCATAAAGGGTGCGCGGCTGCGAGCCGAACAGATGCATCAAGGGCGACGTGGCGGTGTGGCTCGACAATTGAGCGACGAACGAGCCCTTGCCTTGTTCGGTCTCGATGATGCCTCTGGCCCGCAACAATTTCAGGCCCTCACGCAAGGCAGTGCGGGATACGCCAAGTTTTTCCGTGAGGCGCCGTTCGGACGGCAAAATCTGCCCGGTTTTCAACACACCATCAACGATCAAACGTTCGATGCGCTCACACACAACATCGGCGACCTGCGGCGCGCGCGTCGAAGCAGCGTTAGCCATGCAACCTCCACTGGTATGACCAGCTATATATACTCAACCAAAAATATTCAACAATAATTTCAACCTATTGAAAAATAAGTACTTTTAAAAAAATTAGCAATCACCTAGAAAAAATAACTGGTTCGACCAGACTTATAAGTCATGGACAGTAAAGCCTCTGCGGCCAATCATGCAAGACAGTCGAGGCCGTAGATCGGTCTTCAATAACAACAACTCAGGGTTGTCAGCCCACCATGAACATTCTGTACGACGAACGTGTCGACGGTGTATTGCCTCTCGTTGATAAAGGCCAACTGTTCCTGGCCCTGCGCGAGCACTTGCCCGACCTGGACATTCTCCATCGAGAAGAAGAACTCAAGCCTTATGAGTGCGATGGTCTTTCCGCCTATCGCACCACGCCAATGCTGGTGGTATTGCCCCAGCGCATCGAACAGGTAGAAACCCTGCTCAAGCTGTGCCATGAGCGCAAGGTTCCCGTGGTCGCCCGTGGCGCTGGCACAGGCTTATCGGGTGGCGCCCTGCCGCTGGAAAAAGGCGTGCTGCTGGTCATGGCCCGTTTTAATCAGATTCTGCAGATTGACCCCGCCGCGCGTCTGGCCCGTGTACAACC
The DNA here is from genome assembly GCF_036346185.1 of Pseudomonas sp. 10C3. Taxonomy (NCBI): domain Bacteria; kingdom Pseudomonadati; phylum Pseudomonadota; class Gammaproteobacteria; order Pseudomonadales; family Pseudomonadaceae; genus Pseudomonas; species Pseudomonas sp. 10C3. The sequence goes on from NZ_JASJVE010000002.1 coordinate 18,562, forward strand.
CGGCGTGCGCAATCTGGCAATATCCCAGGCCGCAGCGCCCTATGACCTTTATTACGCCCCGGACCCGTCCTCGCAGATCGCCTGCTCCATCGGTGGCAATGTCGCCGAGAACGCCGGTGGCGTGCATTGCCTGAAGTACGGACTGACCGTGCACAACCTGCTCAAGGTGGACATTCTCACGGTCGAAGGCGAGCGCATGACCCTCGGCTCCGACGCCTTGGATTCGCCAGGCTTCGACCTGCTGGCGCTGTTCACCGGCTCAGAAGGCATGCTCGGCATCATCACTGAAGTCACGGTCAAACTACTGCCCAAGCCGCAGGTCGCCAAAGTGTTGCTGGCCGCCTTCGACTCGGTGGAAAAAGCCGGGCGCGCAGTGGGCGACATCATCGCCGAGGGCATCATCCCTGGCGGACTTGAGATGATGGACAACCTGGCGATTCGCGCCGCTGAAGACTTTATTCACGCGGGCTACCCGGTGGATGCCGAAGCCATCCTCCTGTGCGAACTGGACGGCGTCGAAGCCGATGTCCACGACGATTGCGACCGGGTTCGTGCCGTACTGGAAAGAGCTGGCGCAACCGAAGTGCGCCTGGCTCGCGATGAAGCCGAACGTGTCAGGTTCTGGGCCGGGCGCAAGAACGCGTTCCCGGCGGTCGGGCGCCTGTCGCCGGATTATTACTGCATGGACGGCACCATCCCACGCCGAGCATTGCCAGGGGTGCTCAAGGGCATCACGGCGCTGGCCGAGGAATATGGGCTTCGTGTAGCCAACGTCTTCCATGCCGGTGACGGCAATATGCACCCGCTGATTCTGTTCGACGCCAACCAGCCCGGCGAACTGGACCGCGCTGAAGCCTTGGGTGGGAAAATCCTCGAGCTGTGCGTCAAGGTCGGTGGCAGCATCACCGGCGAACACGGGGTCGGCCGCGAGAAAATCAATCAGATGTGCGCCCAGTTCAACAGCGACGAACTGACCTTGTTTCATGCGGTGAAAGCGGCGTTTGACCCAAGCGGCCTGCTCAACCCCGGCAAGAACATTCCGACCCTGCATCGCTGCGCCGAGTTTGGTGCCATGCATGTGCATTTGGGGCAGTTGCCCTTCCCTGAACTGGAGCGTTTCTGATGCTTGCCCAACAGAATGTCGACGCCAGCGCCGCGTTGCTGGAACAGGTTAATCAAGCGCTGCAAAATGCCACCCCCCTGCGTATTCAGGGGGGCAACAGCAAGGCGTTTCTGGGACGCGAGGTCGCTGGCGAAATCATCGACACCCGCGCACATCGCGGCATCGTCACCTATGACCCGACTGAGCTGGTGATCACCGCCCGCACCGGTACGCCGTTGAGCGAGCTGTGTGCGGCACTGGAAGCCGCCGGGCAAATGCTGGCGTGCGAACCGCCGTCGTTCGGCGACGCCGACGAGGCCACGGTCGGCGGCATGGTCGCCGCCGGATTGTCCGGGCCTCGTCGGCCCTGGTCAGGCTCGGTGCGTGATTTTGTTCTCGGCACACGGGTCATCACCGGCCTCGGTAAACACCTGCGCTTCGGCGGCGAAGTGATGAAAAACGTGGCCGGTTACGACCTGTCCCGGTTGTTGGTTGGCAGCTATGGCTGTCTCGGTCTACTCACCGAAGTGTCGCTCAAAGTTCTGCCAAAACCGCGCCAATGCATCAGCATTGCCCTGGAAATGAACGCGGAGCAGGCCCTGCTAAAACTGGCCGAATGGGGCCAGCAGCCGTTGCCGATCAGCGCCGCCAGCCATGATGGCCGCGTGCTGCGTCTGCGCCTGGAAGGCGGTGAAGGTTCAGTATCTGCCGCCCATGATCGCCTCGGAGGTGAGCTGCTCGACCCGACTTACTGGCGCGAACTGAATGAACAGCGCCTGGGGTTTTTCGACGAAGGTCAGCCACTGTGGCGCCTATCGCTACCCAACAACACCGGCACCCTCGCCTTGCCCGGCGAGCAGTTGATCGATTGGGGCGGCGCCCAGCGCTGGTTGAAGTCCGATGCGGAGGCTGAAGCCATTCGCGCTATTGTCAGCGAAGTCGGCGGCCACGCGACCTGCTACAGCCATGGCGTCAGCGACAGCCCGTTCCAGCCGCTGGGCAGCCCATTGCTGCGCTATCACCGCCAACTAAAGGCACAACTCGACCCGAAGGGGATTTTCAACCCGGGCCGAATGTACGCAGAGATCTAAGCCATGCAGACCACGTTGAGTGAACATGCCAAACGCCTGCCGCGTGCCGAAGAGGCCGAAAGCATCCTGCGCACCTGTGTGCATTGCGGATTCTGCAACGCCACCTGCCCAACCTATCAGCTGCTGGGTGATGAGCTGGACGGCCCACGCGGGCGTATTTACCTGATCAAGCAAGTACTTGAAGGCCACCACGTTACCGAAAAAACCCAGCTGCACCTGGACCGCTGCCTGTCCTGCCGCAACTGCGAGACCACCTGCCCGTCTGGCGTCGATTACCACAACCTGCTGGACATCGGCCGGGCCGTGGTGGATGACGCCGTTCCTCGTCCACTGGGCCAGCGCCTGCTCCGTCAGGGTTTGCGTGCAGTGGTGCCGAACCCGTCGCTGTTCAAGACGCTGGTCCAACTCGGCCAGGCCTTTCGCCCCCTGCTGCCTGAATCACTCGCGATCAAGTTGCCTCGCGTGGTACACCCGGCCAAGGCGCGACCGATCCAACAGCATGCGCGGCGTGTATTGATGCTCGAAGGGTGCGTACAGCCTGGGCTGTCACCCAATACTAACGCCGCCACGGCACGCGTACTGGATCGTTTGGGGATCAGCATTACAGCGATCAGCCAGGCCGGTTGTTGCGGCGCGGTGGATTACCACTTGAATGCACAGGAAGCCGGCCTGAACCGTGCCCGTCGCAATATCGACGCCTGGTGGCCGAGTATCGAAAGCGGTGCCGAAGCCATCGTCCAGACCGCCAGCGGGTGTGGCGCGTTCGTCAAAGACTACGGGCACCTGCTCAAAGACGATCCGGCCTATGCTGCCAAAGCGCAACGGGTCAGTGCCTTGACCCGCGACCTGGTGGAAGTGCTACGCGATGAGCCCTTGGAAAAGCTCGGGGTCGAGAGTGACCTGCGTCTGGCGTTCCATTGCCCTTGCACCTTGCAGCACGCACAAAAGCTCGGTGGCGCAGTCGAAAGCGTGCTCACCCGGCTAGGCTTCAACCTCACCGCAGTACCCGACGGCCATCTATGCTGCGGCTCGGCAGGTACCTATTCACTGACCCAACCCGAGCTGTCGCGGCAACTGCGCGATAACAAGATGAATGCACTGGAGAGCGGCAAGCCACAGGTGATCGTCACCGCCAACATCGGCTGCCAGACCCATTTGGACAGCGCTGGCCGGACCCCGGTCAGGCACTGGATCGAACTGGTCGAAGAAGCGCTGCACTAATCGACTGCATAATTTTTTATTACAGCCCCTATTGCTGCCCTATTGGAGAGCCACATGAAAACCAAAGCCATTTTGAGCCAGACCGAAGTCAGCCAGATCCTCGCCGCCGCTCGCGCTGAAGCACAGAAAAACAACTGGGCAGTGTCCATCGCGGTGGTCGATGACGGCGGCCATCCATTGGCCCTGGAGCGTCTGGACGGCTGCGCACCGATTGGCGCCTACATCGCCACCGAAAAAGCCCGCACCTCTGCGCTGGGCCGTCGCGAATCCAAAGGCTATGAAGACATGGTCAATGGCGGGCGCAGCGCCTTCCTGTCTGCCCCCCTGCTGACCTCCCTCGAAGGTGGCGTGCCGGTGATTGTCGATGGTCAGGTGATTGGCGCCGTGGGCGTGTCCGGGGTCAAGGCAGATCAAGATGCACAGATTGCAAAAGCCGGCGCTGATAGCCTGAACGGCAAGTAAGCCGAATAGACCGCCTTTGCGAATACCTTCGCTCCCACGATTGGAGACCCCAAGATGACTGATTTCGTTAACTGCCAGCGCCTGAAAGTGGCCGCCAACCTGCAACGTTTTGTCGATGAGGACGTGCTGCCGGGCACGGGTCTGGACCGTGATGCGTTCTGGACCGGCTTCGATGCCCTGGTGCATGAACTCGCACCGCTGAACCGTGCCCTGCTTGCCGAACGCGATCGGTTGCAGACTGAACTGGACACTTGGCACCGCGCTCATCCCGGCCCGGTGAGCGACATGCCGGCTTATCGCGCGTTCCTCCAGTCAATCGGCTACCTGCAACCGCAGCCAGCCACCGTGCAAGCCAGCACCGCCAACGTCGACATCGAGATCAGCAGCCAGGCTGGCCCGCAATTGGTGGTGCCTGCCGTAAATGCCCGCTACGCCCTGAACGCCGCGAACGCCCGCTGGGGCTCGCTGTATGACGCGCTGTATGGCACCGATGCCATCGCTGAAACTGAAGGTGCGGAAAAAGGCAGCGGTTACAACCCTGTGCGCGGCGCAAAAGTCGTGGCCTTCGCCCGCGCCTTTCTTGACGAAGCCGCTCCGCTGGCCAACGGCTCGCATACCGATGCGCAAAGCTACCGCGTAGACGGTGACCAATTGCTGATCACCCTGACCGACGGCAGCCAGACCCGACTCAAGCAGCCGGAAAAATACGTCGGCTACCAGGGCCAGGCACTGCAACCGACCGCCATCCTTCTGAAGAACAATGGCCTGCACGTCGAAATCCAGATCGACGCCAACAGCACCATCGGCCGCACCGACGCTGCGGGGGTGAAAGACCTGCTGATGGAAGCGGCCGTGTCGACCATCATCGACTGCGAGGATTCGGTAGCCGCCGTGGACGCCGATGACAAGGTGTCGGTCTACCGCAACTGGTTGGGCCTGATGAAAGGCGACCTGACCGAGGACCTCGAGAAAGGCGGCAAAACCATCACCCGTCGCCTCAACGCCGACCGTGAATACACCGCTGCCGACGGCAGCACGCTAACGCTGCACGGTCGCTCGTTGTTGTTCATACGCAATGTCGGCCACTTGATGACCAACCCGGCGATTTTCGACGGCGAAGGTCACCAGATACCGGAAGGTATTCTCGATGGCGTGATCACCAGCCTGATCGCCGTGCATGACCTGGCTCGTCGCGGCAACTCGCGCACCGGCAGCGTGTACATCGTCAAACCGAAAATGCACGGTCCGGCCGAGGTCGCGTTTGCCGAGCAATTGTTCAGCCGTATCGAAGACCTGCTCAAGCTGCCGCGCAACACCCTAAAAATGGGGATCATGGATGAAGAGCGGCGTACCAGCGTCAACCTCAAAGCCTGTATTGGTGCGGCGTCGGCGCGGGTTGCCTTCATCAATACGGGCTTCCTCGACCGCACGGGCGACGAGATGCACAGCTCGATGGAAGCTGGCGCAATGCTGCGCAAAGGCGAAATGAAAAACACGCCGTGGATCAAAGCCTACGAACGCAGCAACGTGCTGGTGGGCCTGGCGTGCGGCCTGCGTGGTCGAGCGCAGATCGGCAAGGGCATGTGGGCGATGCCAGACTTGATGGCCGACATGCTCGAGCAGAAAATCGGCCATCCCAAGGCTGGTGCAAACACGGCATGGGTGCCCTCACCGACCGCGGCCACTTTGCACGCACTGCATTATCACAAGGTCGATGTGCGGGCGATTCAGGAGGAACTGGAACAGGTCGATCTGGCCAGTGTCAGCGAGCAAATCCTCAACGACCTGCTGACGATTCCTGTCTCGGCGGACGCCAAGTGGACTGCCGGGCAGATTCGCGAGGAAGTTGAAAACAACGCCCAAGGTCTGCTGGGCTATGTGGTGCGCTGGGTCGAACAAGGCGTGGGCTGCTCCAAGGTGCCGGACATTCATAACGTCGGCCTGATGGAAGATCGGGCAACGCTGCGGATTTCCAGCCAACACATCGCCAACTGGTTACGCCATGGCGTGATCGATAAAGCGCAAACGCTGGAAACCCTGCAGCGTATGGCTGCGGTCGTCGATCAGCAAAATGCCGGGGACCCGCTGTATCGGCCGATGGCCGCCGACTTCGACGCCTCCATCGCCTTCCAGGCGGCTTGCGCACTGGTATTCAAAGGCTGTGCGCAACCGAGCGGCTATACCGAGCCGTTGCTGCATGAATTCCGGTTGGCGTTTAAAAAACAGCAGGGCTAGGGCAAACCCATGGGGGAGCGAATGAGTTCGCTCCCCCATGATTGAAGACAGCCGATATTTTTCAGTGGGGCTTTGGGGTCACGTACTTTCCCGCATCACCAATTCAAACCCCAGGTCCACCTGCGGCACCTGCGCAACCCCTTCCATCAACCCGAGCAACAACTGCGCGGCCCGTTGACCGACGGCTTCGCGTGGCGTGCGGATCGATGTCAGGCGCGGGACCATGTGCGCAGAACCAGGCAGGTCGTTGAAGCCGATCAGCGCCACGCGTTCGGGGATGGCGATACCCCGCCTCAGGGCTTCCAGGGTCGCTCCTTGGGCCAAGTCATCGTTGCAGAAGAAAACCGCATCAACGTCCGGATGGGTCTCCATCAATTGCGCAAACAACTCACCGCCCAGACCAATGGACGAAGGCAGCGGCGACATCACTTCGAGCGCCGGATCATGCAGTCCGGCTTCACGCAGGACACGCCGAAAACCTTCGCCACGCTGCAACACCCGGGGATCAAGTTGCGCCGCAATGTAGGCCAGGCGCCGCCGACCGCGCCCCAGCAAATGCCTGGCCGCTTCGGCACCGGCTTGTTCCTGAGAAAACCCCACGCAATAGGCACCCCGCGCCGGGTCCAGCTCCATCATGTGCACGCAGGGTACGCCGCTGGCGGCGAGTAACTGGCGCACGGCGGGTGTGTGGTCGAAACCGGTCAACAACAACCCCCGTGGCCGATTAGCCAGGTAGGTGCGCAGCAGGTTTTCTTCCTCGACGGGCGAGTAGTGGTAGTTGCCGATTACTACTTCCAGGCCACGCGTGCGCAATACGCCTTGAATTGCTTCCAGGGTTTCAATGAACAACTGGTTGGTCAGCGACGGCACCAGCACCACCACCGTCTGGCTTTGTGATGAGGCCAGTGCGCGAGCGGCCGGGTTAGCGACATACCCCAAGTTCTGCGCGGCAGCCCGGACTTTTTCTACCAACTCCGGCGCGACAGTGGCGATACCGCGTAGCGCCCTTGAGGCGGTAATCGGTGAGACGGCGGCAAGCCGCGCAACTTCATTAAGGGTCGGACGACCCGTGGAGCGGGAACCAATGCGTGTCATGTGCTGCCAATAACTCAGAGGGGTTGCCAAAGATGGCGAATGCGCTCTAAGGTAGCGCTGTCTCACGGAGCCTCGCAACGCTTTATTCGTACTTAACGGTCACGAGTAACGTATGCACGGTCCGATGATTGACCGATTTGCCCATAACAATGACAAGAACTGGAAACAGCCTGGCCGGCCTTTTGTTCAAGCCGTCAAAGACAGCGCTGTCTCCCGCTGAGGTAATTATGAATACTGCTATTTCCGCCCTCGTCGTGATGGGTGTCGCCGGATGCGGCAAAAGCGTCATCGGCGCCGCCATCGCGCTGCGCAGCGACGGCCGCCTCATCGAAGGTGACGCCTTCCACTCTGCCGCCAACATCGAAAAGATGAGCGCTGGCATCCCCCTCAATGATGAAGACCGTGCCGGTTGGCTCGTCCGCCTGGGCGAAGAAATGGCCACCGCGTTGCGCAACGGTGAGCGTCCGATTGTCACCTGTTCTGCGCTCAAACTCAGCTATCGCGAAAAGCTTCGCGAGGCGGTGCCGGGGCTGGGTTTTATATTTCTCGAGCTGAGCAAGGAACTGGCAATCCAGCGTTGTGAGCACCGCCCAGGGCATTTCATGCCCGCGAGCCTGGTGGACAGCCAGTTCGCGACGCTCGAACCCCCTTATGGCGAACCCTTGACGCTGGTGGTCGATGCGACCCTCCACGTCGATACGCTGGGAGAACAAGCCGCCGCCTGGTGGAAAGCTTCGTGGCCACAAAAATAAAGCTGTGAACGCAAAAGATAGCGCTGTCTTGCACCCTGCAAACGGAATTGAACGTCACACTCATCAGTAGCTCCAAAAAACAAAGACAACTGGAGACGCACCTATGTTCGGCATGACCCAAGAGACGTACCTGCTCGTCGATGCACTGGTGACCATCATCGGCCTTGTGCTGCTGATCACCCGCTTTAAAGTTCACCCTTTCGTCGCGCTGACCATCGCCTCCGGCTTTTTGGGCCTGACCTCCGGCATGCCTGTGGACAAGGTCATGAAGTCATTCCAGGACGGCTTCGGCGGCGTTCTCGGCTTCGTCGGCATCCTCTTGGCGCTGGGCACCATGCTCGGCAAATTGATGGCTGACTCAGGCGGCGCCGACCAGATCGCCCGCACCCTGGTCCGACTGTTCGGCAAGGATCGTGTGCACTGGGCGATGATGTTCTCAGCATTCCTAGTGGGCATCCCGCTGTTCTTCGAGATCGGCTTCGTCCTGTTGATCCCGCTGGTGTTCATCGTGGCTCGACGCACAGGCTTATCGATTGTCAAAATCGGCATCCCCCTGCTGGCCGGGCTGTCAGCGGTGCACGGGCTGGTCCCGCCGCATCCGGGTCCGCTGCTGGCAATTGGCGTATTTAATGCCGACATCGGTAAAACCATTTTCTACGGTCTGATCGTCGCGCTGCCCACAGCGATGATCGCCGGACCGATCTACGGCAAGTGGATTTCACGCTACATTCCTGGCACACCGTCAAAAGAGTTGATGGACCAGATCGCCCAGGAGTCGACAACCGAAAACCTGCCGGGCTTCGGCATCACGCTGGTCACGATCCTGCTGCCAGTGTTTCTGATGCTGCTCAAAACCCTGGCCGACATCGTACTGCCGGACACCAGCATTATTCGGGTCTGGATGGACCTGATCGGTCACCCGATCACCGCCCTCCTCGCCGCCTTGTTGCTGGCGTTCTACACGTTTGGTGCCGCTCGCGGTTTCTCCCGGCAGCAGATTATGAAGCTGCTTGATCAGAGCCTGGCGCCTGTCGCGGCCATCGTCATGATCGTCGGCGCGGGCGGTGGTTTTAAACAAATGCTAGTCGCCAGCGGCGTGGGTGATGTGATTGGCCACATGGCGGTCCGTGCGGAAATTTCGCCGATTCTGCTGGCCTGGCTGGTTGCTGCGGTAATCCGCATTGCGACGGGCTCCGCAACAGTCGCAACCATCACCGGCGCGGGTATCGTCGCGCCAGTAGTGGCCATGATCCCAGGGGTAAACCGCGAACTGCTGGTGCTCGCAACGGGTGCGGGCTCGCTGATCCTGTCGCACGTCAACGATGCGGGCTTCTGGCTGGTGAAGCAGTACTTCAACATGACCGTCGCCGAAACCTTCAAAACCTGGACCGCGATGGAAACCATTCTGTCGGTGGTCGGGCTGATCTTCATTCTATTGTTGTCACTGTTGGTTTGACGGCCCCTCTGTCGCGAACGGATTCGCGATAGATCCGCGCTGAAACGGGCACCCCCTCTCAGCTGCGGGCTGAATGAGCCACGTGATTGACAATGGCCTGGCTTGAATTCTTGACCGCCTCTAAAACGGCCTTGGGCAACAATAGCGCCGCTCTATAAAGACCTTTAAACACCTCTGGCTTTTTTGCGCTCTTTGCTACTCTTTTCACCACAATAGTCAGCAAACGTTGGCGTTTGAGGGATAATGCTTAGACGCGCAAGCACCAAGCAGGTGCACTATTCGTCCACTTGCGGGGTGACTCGATGACAGATGTGCGTTTCAAGGGAATTAAATTTGCACTTATGACGTCTTAGGGATGGACGCATTCGGATGTACTCGGCAACAATCACACCCAAGGCACACGCCAGCCTCTTGGCAGAGGCGCTTCAAGAGGCCATCAAGGAAAAGATCATGTTGATACTCACCCGAAAAGTAGGCGAAAGCATAAACATTGGTGACGACATCACCGTTACGATTCTTGGCGTTCAGGGCCTTCAGGTCCGGCTAGGTATCAATGCTCCAAAAAATGTTTCTGTGCATCGTGAAGAAATTTACAAACGTATCCAAGCCGAGATCGCACCCCACCAAGACCCCCAATGAATTCGAAATTGCATCCCCACTACTGAGCACTCTGCCCTCTTTGGGCAGAACAGCTACCCGGCGTCTAGATGACGCCGTTTTTTTTGTCTTCCCCGCGCTGCTAGCGATCAGCTGTCAAGATGAGCGTTCCGGGGTTGCAAAACGAATCAGCCGCTCACCGAGCTTCACCTTCGCCCAGGCGATGAACGTTCGCGAACGAATCGACACCCGCCGCGATGGCAGGTAAACAAGCGAAACCGGCAATGGTTCGGGCTGGTAATCAATCAGCACTCTTTCAAGTTGCCCGGCATCTATCAGGTCCTGGACCTGATAGGACAGAAAAAACCCGATTCCCAACCCACTGAGGCAGGCAGAAATAGCCGTGTCACCGTTATTCGTGGTCATGCGGATATTGGTTATTTTCACCGGCAGCGGCTTGCCGTTCTCTTGCAGCATCAACTGGGTCCCCCCGAGCACTCCAGCAAGGCAAATGAAGGGCGCGCCGTTGAGGTCATCCGGTGTCTTGAGAGTCCTAAGCTCAGCCAGTAATGCAGGGCTGGCACACAGATAACGGCGCACCTGCCCCACGCGAGACACCACCAGATCCGGGGCGGTGACGTGGCCGATTCGCACCGCGACGTCGATCCCTTCTTCCAGCAAGTCAGTCACCCGGTCGATCAGGCTCAAGTTCACTGTCACCTTGGGATAGCGAGCCATGAACCCGTTGAGCACCGGGGCTACGTGATGACGACCGAACAGCACCGGGGCCGTGATCGACAAAGGACCGCTGGGCTCACTCTCCTTGTCGCGGAACACATCCTCAATGTCGCCGATTTCACGAATCACCGTACGACAGACATCGGCGTACAGTTTGCCCTCCTCCGTGATCCGCACATGTCGGGTGGTGCGTTCGAACAAGCGCACACCCAAGTGCTGCTCCGTAGAGGCCAATACCCGGACCACGGTCGGCAGTGAGACATCGAGCTTTTCCGATGCGGCCGTAAGGCTGCCATGCTCGATTATCGCCAATACCACCCGCATCGCTTGAACCGTGTCCATCACTTGCCTCGCCGTTTTACTCCAAATTACGGAGTAAAGATCTTCTCTTTACAGCATTTATTCAAGCGCCTGCGAGCACTAGCATCATCACCTGTACCACAACGGCCCCATTCCATGCAGCCCTTTAAAGGTGATTGCCATGAAGCTCTATTCCCGCCCCCTCTCCGGTCATGCCCATCGTGTTCGTCTGTTTCTGTCGTTGCTGGGTATTGAGCATTCTCTGATCGAAGTCGACCTTGCCGACCATGACTAGATCGTCGCAGGCCCCCCACCCAACGCTGGCTGATGTCGCGCTGTACAGCTCTACTTCGCTCAAGCCCCTGAAGGCAATGTCGACCTCGCAGGCTATCCTCGGATAAACCGTTGGCTGGTTCGGATCGAAGCATTACCAGGCTTTGTTCCCTTTCAGAAAACACCCGCAGGCCTGGCCGCAATTGCCTAATCCCAGGTCCTAAAGGATTGGCTAAAGGACCGGTGCATGGGCACTTTCAGCAGGGTCCATGCGCGATGAGGGAGGTGATCTGTCATGAGTAACGAACAACCTCAACGACCTCACTCACCCTGGCACGCAGGTGAACGCGCCTTGCAGCACAGCGTCGGGGTAGCCGAGAAAATGGGTGAACTAGGCAGCAGGATCATCCGTGATCAGATCATCGAGCAGCACCGTGCGTTCTACCCGCAGTTACCTTTCGTCGTGCTCGGTACGGTCGATCCCGAAGGGGATGTGTGGGCAACCCTTCGCGACGATGAGCCAGGCTTTATGCATGCGGTCGATCCATACCGTCTGCACCTGCAATTACCACGCAATACCAGTGACCCGGCGGACAGAGGCATGGATGACGGCCTGGCCATCGGTTTGTTGGGGATTGATTTACTGACCCGTCGACGCAACCGGCTTAATGGCACCCTCAAACGCAGCGACGATCACAGCTTCGACATTTCCGTCGAGCAGAGTTACGGGAATTGCCCGCGCTATATTCAACAGCGGCAACTCAGCGTCCGAAGTGACTCACGTCCGGCAACGGTTCAATGGATGGAGCAGCTGGATACCGACGCGCGCGATCTGATCAACAGCGCATATTCTTTTTTTGTCGCGTCTTACGTCGACGATACCCCGAGCGGGCGACAGGTCGATGTGTCCCACCGTGGAGGGACATCAGGTTTCGTGCGACTGGATGAGGACGGCACGCTGACGATTCCGGACTTCGCCGGCAATCTATTCTTCAATACCTTAGGTAACTTTGTCCTCAATCCGAAAGCAGGTCTGGTGTTTGTCGATTTCCCCACAGGCGACCTGCTGCAAATGACAGGCGATGTGGAGCTTATTCTTCACTCAGGCACCCTCAGCACCTTGGAAGGTGCCGAGCGGTTATGGCGTTTCAGCCCGCAACGTATCGTCAGGCGCTCGAATGCACTGGCATTACGTTGTTGATCAACCAAGCCTGACGGCAGCTCCCCTACTCACTGACGGCCGGGAGCTGGGGTACCCGTGCCGCCGTGCCCGGAACGACGCGCCCACAGTCTTAGTCCGAAGACGTCAGACGCTTGACTATCTTGTCCTTCACATGCAGGCGTTTTTCCTTGAGCTTCCTGAGCTGTTCATCGGTAACGTTTCCGGCTGACCCGGATTCAGCGTCAACCACTTCAGCGTCTATCGAGTTGTAGGATTCGAGCAGTTGGCTGAGCCTGTCGTCGGCGTCTCTGCGCCTGGTGATCTCTTCCTTGGTGATATTCAAATCCTTGAGCAAATTATGTTTGACCGGCATGTTGTCACCTCTGTTAAACCTGCAGTGATCGTAAGGTTATGAGGCTGGCTCCTGGAAAAGGTTCGTTATTTCTGCCGGTCCAACCCGCACAGTGGGTGAATCGGGTAACCCGATCACCCCGCATGGACGCCAGCAGATCGGTTCGTGATGGAAGCCTGGGCATGCCGGGGCTCGATATTGTCTGGGGGACATGGACTGGAGATCAATGTTCGCGCAAACGCCGTGCTTCATAGGCTTTAAGGTGAGTGTAGGCGAATTCAAGAACCGACAAATCTGCTGTCGACAGCCCTGCCGCGTCACGGCGTGCGACCAGATCACCGAACATATGCTCGACTTCGATGGCGGCACCACGTTCGATGTCTCGCAGCATGGAAGAGGTCATCTTCGACCCGGGAGTCGTCAACATATTCACAAAGCGCTCATGCGCCTGCGGGCGCAGCGGGTAACCGGCCTTGGCGGCGATCTCGGCGCACTCATCCAGCAATCTCAATACCAGTGACTCACCACCTGCGGCGAGCACATCACCGACCGTAGAGCGCATGGAGCAGGTAACGCCAGCACCGGTGGCGATAAAACACCATTTTTCCCACATCTCCTGAAGGATGCTTGAGCTGAGGTTAGCCTCAAAACCCGCGCCGACCAACTCATCCGTCACGCGCTGAATACGTGCGCTCACTTGCCCATCCAGTTCGCCAAATGTTAATTGGTTGGTGTCATTCAGATGCACGATGGTGCCCGACGCATCGCGGTCCACAGAGATCAGGCACTGCCCGCCCAATATATTCGTATGACTGAAACGTGCGGCCAGGCGATCTAGATGCGCCATGCCATTGAGCAGCGGCAGAATCATCGTTTCAGCCCCCACCGCTGCTGCAAAAGACTCCATCGCCGCGTCGAGATCGTAGGCCTTGCAACTAAGGAGAATCAGGTCATAGGGAGTATCCAGTGCCTGGCTCAGCACATAGGGCGGATCAGGATAATCGACGTTGCCCAACGGGCTTCGCACGATCAGCCCGTCACGTTCAAGCTCTTCGGCGCGACGAGGCCTGACCAGAAACGTCACGTCCCGCGTCGCCTCCAGCAGTCGTCCACCAAAATAACCGCCGATCGCACCGGCTCCAACGATCAAAATGCGCATGGCTGTCCAACCTCTGCTGAGCCGTTGAGAGGGTCTGCATGAAAGATAAGAATAGATGATAAAAAGCGCTCTTCAACAACAGATATCCCCCTCATCAGTTGTCCCCAGGCACTAAATCGCAGGCAAAAAAAACCCGAGTAGCCAAAGACCACTCGGGACGAGAGAGTTAGCTCAACGCTGAATACATCTTATATTTTGAAGGGTGTGAGGTCTGGCCAGAAAAGTGGCAAGCCACTGTCTAAACGCTCGCTCAAGCTACGGCTGGGGACTCCCCGTTCAGCCAATGCTGCGGCTCCCAATCGTGCTGATATAGCGTCGATGACAGCGCGGCTGGCGTCGTTATGAAACTGCCAGACGCCGTAGATTCTCCCATCGAAGGACGGCTCGCTGCCCAGGCGCGGGTCAATCCCAAGCCCCGAGCCCAGACCGAACAGATACAAACCGTGTAAGCGCCGCCCCGCCAGATCCAAAGGACAGCCTGAAGGGTCGGAATCAAGACCTCCCTTCACCTCGCGCAGGGTGATCGGCGTGCCATCGGCGTATTTGAGTTCAGGTATCCGAGGTTGATAACCCGTGCATTGCACCACCACATTCGATTCAGCCAACGCTTGGCTCGCACGTTCATACTGCCGGGCGGGGCCATTTCGAGTTTGCAGGAGATGGACCCGGACCCCGTCCGCACCTATTCGGCCGCGCTCAAGAATGTCCCGGCCCACGTCTAAAGCGCGATAACGCAAGCCGCCTGACCGGTTGACCCGGCCTGATACCGGGCAAATATCATTGACCGGATCAAACTCGTAGCCGTTCGCCAATGCCTGATCGGCACTTTCATAGAACAAACGGATTTGCGAGCGATGCACCAAAGTCAGCTCTTCCAGACCAACGCTTTGCAGTGCGCTGGCGAGGTTTTCCAGCACGGAAAAAGCACTATGAGAACCACCGACCACTGTGAATCGCCCCCCTGCGGCGAGGGTCGGCGCAAAATGTTCGCGCAACTCTGAGGCACTCATACGCAGCACTGTATCGGCACTTTGAATACTGGTCGACGGAGGCAGCGATAACCCCTGATCTGCCAGTGCGTTTAGCAGATGCTGCGGATCTTGACGGCCACCAAGGTTGAGTACCAGCGTACGGCACAGAATCGCCTGAGCACGCCCCTCGTGTTCGACCCAGACCTGAAACGCATCATCGTCGCTAACCACTTCCGTGATCGTGGTGCTGCTCCACACCTGAACGTCATAACGTTGAACGATAAAATCCAGCACCAGTTTCGACGCTTCTGCCAGCAGTTCCCCTACGTCTGATAGCCGTGGTGCGACAAAAGCCTGATCGCGGATGCGCCAATACGCCGCGCTGTGCTCCAACGGTTCAAACACTTCGCGCAATGCCGGATCACGCAGGCAATCGAGAAATACATCGCCCACAGAGTTGGCCGTAATCTGGTATTCACCCAATCTACCAGTCCCCGGATGAGGACTGGCGTCGACGATAATCAATCCGTCGCGCGTTAAATCAGGCAAGGCTCCGCTTTTCAAGGCATTGAATATCAGCCCCATGCCAGCAGGGCCAGCCCCTCCTACCAAACAACCGCAGACTACTTCCAGTTGATCTCCATACATGATAATTGACTCCGTGTTTAAATTCAGGTCGTCTTTCTGTGGTCAGAGTGACGTGTCAAGTCCGTCCTAAAAAAGCAGGGATAACCGTTAGCGTCGTGTTTGAATAGAAGAGGATGAAAAGTGGGGAATAACTAACGAGGGGAAAACAAGAAGGCGTTAGCGCAAGCCTCATTGGTGGGCTTGGTACGATGCTTCTTCCTCTGCGTTGCGCGGGAACATGCAACGTCATTCGGTAACTGCTCCTCGATAACTTATTTATCTTTATCGCAGGCAACGCTACCGCTGGGGCCAAATCTGGATGCCCTATTAATAGGCATTGTGTGGAGCGTTCCAAAAAAACATCCACACAGCGGTTCAACGATTCGCCCTGGAACAGCCTTGGCTTAAGTACTTAACTTAGGCGCCAAAACCTCGACCAATAATTTCAAAATTTCAGGAAAGTGTCAAATTACAGACTCATTACAAAAAACGTTACACTTACTCATTAACTGCATGATAGATATGGTTATTTTTTTTTGACGTTAAAAAGCCATCATTCACATGCAAAAAGTTTATTTTAAATAATCGATTTGGCGCGAGGATTTCTGGGCATGAGTGGCAGCCAGACAAGGAGCGGGCATAAAAATGGAGGAGGGAGAAAACCCAAAAAAGGTCTAACGAAAGGCGATTGACAACAACGTGGATTGACCGCCTGCAAGGCCCAGTCTAGACGGCAAGTTGACATAAATAGCCGGATGAAAATGACTGAGCCCCTGTAGCCGGGGAGTGCCACCCGCACGTTTAGCGAGCGTGACACATCACTAGAACCCGTAGTCCCCTGGGCCCAAGGGCGAGCCTCACCCGGCGTAGCGGGCCTGTGTATGCAGCTGACCATGGTTAGCCAGGTCATAACGCAGCTCAGCCACCAATTCGCATATATCCCGACTGTTATTAAGCCGGTCCAAAGAAATGCCCGTGACGATCAAATCGACCCGGTCGGATTGAGGGTCGGAAATTTGAACGGTCAATGAGAAATCAGGCGCCACCGTGCACTTGCAGCGCAACGGCAAAAAGGCACGTTCGATAATACCTCGTAGTTCCAACGTGGAAAGCCTGTACGCAATCATGTGCAGTCTCCTCGCAGCAGGCCGGGTCAAGATCCAGACACTGGCTACATCTATTTATTAGGGTACAAGGATTTCGTCCATGGTCGTCAAATAAACGGCGTCTATTACTTGAACGTCCTTAACTCTATACCCGCCCCCTGTGCGGGGCAATGCCATGTTAACGAGGGTGTACACAATCAATTGGAACGGCCTGATTTATAAAACGCATAGAAGAAACGTTTCATCTTTTACGGATGATAACAATACCGGCGGAACACACCCGTTTGACCACATTTACCTCATAAAAAATAAAAAAAACCGTTACGTCTCAGACCACCTTCCGTCGGCTGACTTCACGCAAGCGTCATGACTCGCTTCTTGCGAGTCGCAGATGAATCAGCGCAACCCTGGCGCCGTGTTTGTCTTGACGCTCGTCCACGGCATACGGCTGAAAGCCGAGCTTGGGGTAGAACAACAGACCCGGGACGTTGCGGTTGAAACACGATGCAGTCACCTCCCGGGCCTCGTGCTTATCGAAAGCGATATCAATCATGTAGCTGATCAGATAACGCCCCACACCTCGCGAGCGAGCATGGGGGGAAATGATGACATTACCCAGCGAACAACGGCCCCGAAACTCCCAACGAGAGAAGTTTGCGAAACCGACTACTGTGCCATCCATTTCAATCACGGTGGAGTCGGAGCAGTGGGTGATAGCCTCTTTTAGCTGATGCGGAGTCAGCGGATAAGTGGCCTTGGGAAACATATAAAACAGCTCGTCGGCGCTCTGTGGAAATTCACAGATAACCGGGATGTCTTTTTCTTCCAGGGGGCGATGAAGAAACATAGCTGGATAACCTCTCGAAGCATCAGGAGCACACGCATAGTAAGGACACTATATGCGAAGGATAGAGCAACTACATCCTTGCTAAAAAAACCCCTGAGAACCTAAGTTCACAGGGGTCAAGGCACTGCGCTCTCAGTAACGGGTCAAGGCATCCCCAGCCAATTGGGCAGGGCCATCGAGATGAAGGGGACGTAGGTCACCAAGATCAGGAACGCCAGAAGGATCATCAGCCACGGCATGGCGGCCCGGATTGTCTGGCCGAGGGTCAGCCCGGTTACCGCCGAGGTGACGAACAGGTTCAGTCCCACCGGTGGGTGCACCAGACCGATCTCCATGTTCACCACCATGACGATGCCCAGATGGATCGGGTCGATGCCCAGCTTCATGGCAATCGGGAAGAAAATCGGTGCCAGGATCAACACGATGGCCGACGGCTCCATGAAGCTGCCGGCCACCAGCAATACGATATTGACCATGATCAGAAAACCAATGGGCGTCAGGCCTTCGGAAATCACCCATGTCGTGATTTGCTGCGGAATCTGTTCGGTGGTCAGGACGTGGGCGAAGAGCATGGCGTTAGCGATGATGAACATCAGCATGATCGACAGCCGTCCGGACTCCATCAACACTTTCGGGCAGTCACGGAACCGCATGTCCTTGTAGACGAACAACGCAACGAAGGCCGAATAGACTGCTGCCACCGCCGCTGCTTCCGTCGGGGTGAACATGCCGCTATAGATACCGCCGAGGATGATCACAAGCAGCAGCAAGCCCCAGAATGCACGCCGTGCGGTGTGCAACCACTGACGAAAGCTGACCCGTGGCTGTGCCGGTAACTTCTTGACCCTGGCGACGATGTAGATCACCACCATCAAGATCACACCGAGCAAAATCCCGGGGACAATGCCGGCGATGAACAACTTGCCCACCGAGGTTTCAGTCGCGGCGGCGTACACCACCATGACGATGGACGGCGGGATCAGGATGCCTAGCGTCCCCGCGTTACAGATGATGCCTGCGCCGAACTCTTTTGGATAACCGGAGCGCACCATGCCTGCCACCGCGATGGAGCCAACGGCAGCCACCGTCGCCGGAGAGGAGCCAGACAATGCCGCGAACAACATGCAGGCCAGCACAGCGGCAATCGCCAATCCTCCACGAATGTGCCCGACGCAAGCGTTGGCAAAGTCGATCAGGCGTTGCGCAACGCCGCCGGTGGTCATGAACGCGCCCGATAACAGGAAGAATGGGATCGCCAGAAAGGTGTAGCTGTCAGACGTTTCAAACAGCTTGATCGCCAGCGAACTCAACGAGTCCTGACTGAACAAGAGGATGGAAACCGCCCCGGACAGACCCAGCGAAATCGCGATCGGCACGCCCAGGAACATAAAAACGAACAGCAGCAGGAACAGACAAAGAACCGTCATCAGTGGTGCTCCTCGCTCGAACTGGCGAGTTTGCTCGCTTCGGCCGCCTCATCTGCCAGCCCGAGACCGAGTTGACGATGGGTGAAGATGCGCCAGAAAATTTCCACGTACCGGATGAATACCAGGCCGAAACCAAGGGGCACGATCGCGGCGATGTACGAGACCTTAATGCCGAACTGATCGAGGTCCTCAGCACCAATATTGGCGATGAACACGGCCGACACCCATTTGTAGCTGGCCACCACGAACAATCCGGCGTAAGCCAGGCAACACACGCACGCGAGCATTCCCAGCAGGCGTTGCATGCGCCGTGGCGTCAGCCTGACCAATGCGTCCACACCCAGGTGCCCGGCGGTACGCACTCCGTAGGACATGCCAAAGAAAATCAACCAGCCGAACAGCGCCTTGGTCAGCGCCACACTCCAAGTCATTTCCTGGGCAATCCCCATTAAGTGGTCACCGATACTCGAGAAAAAAGCGCTGCTCACCACCCACTTGTCGCTCAGGGTGTAAAAGAACGTATAGATGTTGTTGAACATCACGTAGACGAATGTAACCAGGGTCATGGCGGCCAGCAGGAAGGCAATAACGGCTTCCTCCAGATGCTCCCAAAGTCGCGTCAGCGATTGCATAGAAGTTCTCCGAACGTAGAGAGAGCAGCCGCTCAGATCAGAACGGCCGCGCAGACATTGCTGTCTGTACCGATCAGTTGTCGGTAAACATCAAGGTGCTTTGTTGGAGTCGTCAGCAGCTTTGATCAGATCGGGACCAATTTCAGCCGAGAACTTTTCCCATACTGGACGCATCGCTTTTCGCCATTCCGCGCGTTGCTCGGAGGTCAGTTCGATGACTTCGCTGGTTTTGGCGTCGATGATTTTTTGCTTGGCGCTCTGGTTCAGCGCTTCAGCTTGCCTGTTCACTTCAATCGAGACCTCGTCGAGGATTTTTTGCAACTCGGTGCGGATATCTACTGGCAGGCCGTTCCAGAACCTGGAGTTGGTGATGACCATGTAGTCGATCAAGCCATGGTTGGATTCAGTGAAGTACTTCTGCACTTCATTGACCTTTTGGCTTTCATAATTCGACCACGTGTTCTCGGTGCCATTGACCGTACCGGTCTGCAACGCTTGATAGACTTCGGCGAAGCTCAACTTACGCGGGTTGGCGTGTACGGCCTTGAATTGCTCTTCGAGCACGCTGGACGCCTGGACCCGGAACTTCAGGCCGCGTGCATCTTTAGGCACGCGCAAAGGCTGGTTGGAGGAGAGTTGTTTCAGGCCGTTGTGCCAATAGGCCAGCCCGTGAATGCCTTTGTCGTCCATGGAGGTCAACAACGCTTTGCCCTGCGGACCTTGCTGAAAACGGTCGACCGCTGCCAGGTCATTGAACAGGAATGGCAGGTCGAAGATTTGCACCTGTTTGGTGTACTGCTCAAACTTGGCCAGGGACGGAGCCAATAACTGCACATCACCCAAGAGCAATGCTTCCATTTCCTTGCCGTCGCCGAACAGGGACGAGTTCGCATAGACCTCGACTTTCACCTTGCCCGCCAGACGTTCCTCGGCGAGTTTCTTGAACAGCAAAGCGCCCTGCCCTTTGGGCGTATTTTCAGCCACGACGTGAGCGAACTTGATAATTATGGGGTCGGCTGCCTGCGTCAGGCTGGCGATGGACACTGCGGCGGCGCATAGGAGCGCGCGGGTCACCTTCAACATCGATTTCACCTTTTTATTGTTGTGATTATTTTTGAGGGAGCTTTTAAAGCGCTGGTACAAAGATGCACAAGGCCGCGCGTTTAGAGAATTTGCATTTTTATAATCCAGCGTTTGGTTTAGCTGAACGCTGGCACTTTGTACCCATGGTCGACTCTGAAGCCCCTGTGGCGTGGGGATAAACCCTCGAAGACTATTGACCCAAAGCAGTTATCGTACAACGATGTTACGACTAAAGTCGTAGACAGCTCTTACCCTCTAGATAAGCGTCAGGGCCAATAATCGTTGAGCGCGCAGCAAGACCGGCGCGTCGACCATTTGCCCGTCGACTTGAAATACGCCTGCGCCATCAGCACCCGCGTCCAGCACGCGTTGCGCCCAAGCCAGGTCTTCAGCACACGGGGCCAAAGCCTGGTGAATCACCGAAATCTGTTTCGGGTGAATGCACAAGGCGCCCGCAAAACCCATCTCATAAGCATGACGAACGGACTGGTGCAGCCCCTCTGGGTCGTCGATGGCCGGGTGCACGCCATCAAGGGGAGGCAACAACCCCGCGCCACGCGAATGCAGCAACAACAAGACGCGCGCCTGATCGAGTACACATTGTGCAGCCCGAGTGCCGTTGCTCAAATTCAGGTCCAGCGCCAGGTCCAGGCTGCCAAACGACAAGCGCTGAACGCCTTTGGCACAAGCAATCTCGGCCAGCGCCAACAGGCCACGAGCGCTCTCGATGATCGGCCAGATCAGCTTGCCGGTGGCCGCCACTGCAGCTACCTGGGCAGAACTCTCGACCTTGGGCAGCAACACCCCGATAACCCCTGAATGGCGTTGGCAGAACGCCAGATCAGCGAGGTGTTCGGCGTGCTCCGGGGCATTGACCCGAACCCAGACCGAGGCCTGCGGAGTGCTTTGCAGAAAAGCCGCCAGGTTATCCCGAGCCTGGCGCTTGAGCGATTCTTCCACTGCATCTTCGAAATCGACAATCACCGCATCGGCACCCGCAGCCAGCGCCTTGGCGAATCGCTCGGGTCGGCTACCGGGCACAAACAGTGCAGAGCGGACAATGGAACCGGACATGGCTATTTCCTCTTTCTTGGGGAGGCCCAATTAATCTGTGGGAGCACGGTGTGGAGGTCTCAGACCACCCCTGCCGCTTGCAGCCGCGCCTGATCTTCAGCCGAAAAGCCCAGCTCACCCAAAATACTACCGGTGTGTTCGCCCAGCCCCGGCACCGGGTCCATGCGCGGGGTAAAGCCAGCGTTGCGCCCTGGCGGCAGCAATGCCGGCAGCTTGCCGGCCGGGCTGTCCACTTCGCGCCAGCTGTCGCGGGCCTTG
Source organism: Pseudomonas sp. 10C3 (assembly GCF_036346185.1). NCBI lineage: Bacteria > Pseudomonadati > Pseudomonadota > Gammaproteobacteria > Pseudomonadales > Pseudomonadaceae > Pseudomonas > Pseudomonas sp. 10C3. Next base: position 40,582 of record NZ_JASJVE010000002.1, read on the forward strand.
AGTTGCGGGTGTTCCCACACACCCTGCATATCGTTGACCCGGGCGTTGGCGATCTGCGCCTCTTCCAGCCGGGTCACGACCTCTTCCACCGTCAGTTGGGCGAAACCATCGACAATGATCTGGCGCAGCGCCTCGCGATTTTCCGATCGTTTGAAGTTCGCCGAAAAACGCTCATCGGTGGTCAGCGCAGTGTCGAGCAACACCTTCTCGCAGAACAGCGCCCACTCGCGTTCGTTCTGCAAACCCAGCATCACCGTGTCGCCGCCCTTGGTCGGGAACGGACCATACGGGTAAATTGTCGAGTGCGAAGCTCCAGCACGCGGTGGCGGCTGGGCGCCTTCGAAGGCGTAGTACATCGGGTAGCCCATCCACTCCACCAGACTTTCCAGCATGCTCACGTCAATGCGGCTACCCACCCCGGTTTTGTCGCGCAGCAACAGCGCCGACAGAATCCCGCTGTAGGCATACATGCCCGCCGAGATGTCGGCGATGGAACAACCGGCTTTGGCCATCTGGTCTTCGCCCGGCCCGCCGGTCACCGACAGGAAGCCACCCTCGCTCTGAATCAGCAGGTCGTAGGCCTTTTTCTTTTCATAAGGCCCGCCTTCACCGTAGCCGGAAATGTCGCAGACGATCAGCCTAGGGAAGCGCTCATGCAGCTCTTCGAACGACAACCCCATGCGCGCCGCAGCACCCGGTGCCAGGTTCTGCACCAAAACATCGGCCTTGCCAAGCAGGGCCTGAAGAATGTCCTCCGCCTCGTCCTGTTTGAGGTCCAGGGTCAGGCTTTCCTTGGAGCGGTTGGTCCAGACAAAGTGCGATGCCAGGCCACGCACGCGCTCGTCGTAGCCCCGAGCAAAATCGCCGCTGCCGGGGCGTTCGACTTTCACCACTCGCGCCCCCAGATCAGCCAGCTGCCGGGTGCAGAAAGGCGCTGCAATCGCGTGTTCGAGGCTGACCACGGTAATCCCGTCCAGCGGACGAGGATTGGCTGGTTGAGTCGTCATAGGGTTACCTCCGCCGCATTGCGCAGCTGCCAGACCTTTTCAATCAGCGCTCGGCCCTGCTCCGGCGTGCGTGCGCCAGAGAACGCCAACAGACGCTGAAATTTTTCTTCCAGTTCAGGACGCGACAGGGTGTTGCCCGGATCGCCCTTGGGCTCGTCGATAGCTGCGGATAGGGTGCGGCCGTCCGTCGTGGTGACCACCACACGGCCCAACCAGCGCGCCGGATAGGCACCGTCGACTTCACTGTCCAGCGCCATGCTGACTTTCTCGCGGAACGCTGCCACGGCAGGATCAGTCAGGGCAAACGCTTGGAACTCGGTCAATTGGGCCTTGCCGTGCACTGCAATTAAACCGAGTACTGCGCCCATCGAAAACTTGGCCTGATGCACCGTCTGCGGAACCACAACCCGCCCAAGCACATCGATAGCGGCCTGATGCACACGGGTGGTGACATGCTCGATCTGATCATGAGTCAGCCCCTCGCGCTGCATCAAAAGGAGCAACGCATCGGCAGCCGGATGAGTATGGCGGCACGAGGCGTGGAACTTGAACGAGGTCTCGGCCAGCGCCCAACGGCTGCCCAACCGGTCGGACAGCTTGCTCGGATCAGCATCGCTGGACATGCCTGCGGCCATGCCTTGATCGCCTTCGAGGATATTGCGTGCACCGGTCAGGCCATCGAGGGTCATGTACGCTGCGAGTAAACCATCGGCAGCGGCTTTGGCGGTGTGCAGCTGTTTCGAGTCGGCGGCGTCTCGCAAAAACTCCCACAACCCGGCAGCCTGAGTGCCCGCGTTGCCAAACAGGTTGATGAATTGCTCTTTATCGAAGCCCAGCAACTTGCCGACCGCAACGGCTGCCGCGAGGGTACCGACCGTGGCCGTGGTATGGAAAATCTTGTAGTGAGAACGACCCATGAACTCGCCGATGCGAATCCCGGCCTCATAACCGGCCACTGAGGCCAGCAACAATTCGCGACCGGACTTGCCCAGGTCCTGAGCCGCCGCCAGCACGGCGGGGAACACCACCGTGGCCGGATGCAGCACCGAGCTGTTGTGCAGGTCGTCCTGCTCGACCAGGTGCGAGGAAGCTGCGTTGACCAGCGCGGCGAAATACGCCGAGGTACCACGGCCGCTCACCAGTATTTTCGCCGGGCCATCGGCTGGCCCCATGTGCTGCGCATAACGCTCGAACAGCGGAATTGGGTGCGAACCCTGGCTGGCCAGCGCCGAGCCCAGCCAGTCGAGAAACAAGTCTTCGGTGCGGTCGAGCACGGCGTCTGGCACCTGCTCGTAGTTCAGGTCGGCCAGGAAGCCGGCCAATGCTTGGGTATGGCTCATGATCGGCTCCTCAGAAACTGCGTGGCAGTTCGAGCAAATGCTCGGCGACGTAGGACAAAATCAGGTTGGTCGAGATCGGCGCGACCTGATATAGACGGGTTTCACGGAACTTGCGCTCGACGTCGTATTCGCAGGCAAAGCCAAAACCCCCATGGGTTTGCAGGCAGGCGTTAGCCGCTTCCCAGGATGCTTTGGCCGCCAGATATTTGGCCATGTTGGCGCTGGCTCCGGCATTCTTGCCGCTGTCGTATTCCTCGCAGGCACGCCAGCGCATCAGGTCGGCAGCTTCGATCTCGATGTGCGCTTCGGCAATCGGGAACTGCACCCCCTGGTTCTGGCCGATGGGTCGCCCGAACACCACCCGATCACGGGCATAGGCGCTGGCTTTTTCGATGAACCAGCGGCCGTCGCCGATGCATTCGGCGGCAATCAGCGTACGCTCGGCATTCAAGCCATCAAGGATGTAGCGAAAGCCTTTACCTTCCTCGCCGATCAGGCTGTCGAGGGGCAGTTCCAGGTTGTCGAAGAACAGTTCGTTCGTTTCATGGTTGACCATGTTGGCGATGGGCTGAACGGTCAGGCCGTTGCCAATGGCCTCGCGCAGGTCGACGAGAAAGATCGACATGCCTTCGGATTTCTTCTTCACTTCAGTCAGCGGTGTGGTGCGCGCCAGCAGGATCATCAGGTCCGAATGCTGGACCCGCGAGATCCAGACTTTCTGACCGTTGATCACGTACTTGTCACCCTGCTTCACCGCAGTGGTCTTGATCTTGGTGGTGTCGGTACCCGTGGTGGGCTCGGTGACGGCCATGGATTGCAGGCGTAATTCACCGCTGGCCAGCTTCGGCAGGTAATAGCTCTTCTGTGCCTCACTGCCGTGACGCAACAGGGTGAACATGTTGTACATCTGGCCGTGAACGGTGCCAGAGTTACCGCCGCAGCGGTTCACTTCTTCAAGGATCACTGACGCTTCGGCCAGGCCCAGACCCGAGCCGCCGTATTCGGTCGGGATCAGCGCCGCCAGCCAGCCGGCATCGGTCAGCGCCTTGACGAACGCTTCAGGGAAGCCCTTCTCTTCATCGACCTTGCGCCAGTAAGCCGCATCGAATTCGGCACACAGGGCGCGCACGCCTTCGCGGATGGCATTCAGTTCTTCGTTATCGTTGGGGTTCATCGATTGGCTCTCATGGGTCCGCACGGACACGGGCTTATCTAACGGGACTGTCCACTGGATTTAGTCGAAATCGACTTCAGCGCTTTGGGCGATACCGGCGTCATTGCCGGCCCATAACTGCGCCTTGCCAGGTTCAAGCAAGCGGCCGCCCACGCTGAACGGTTGCGGGGCAATCAACGGGCGCACGCCGCGATAGGCGAAACGGCGCAGACGCGCCTCGGGGTTGGCCCGGCAGAACGCACGCAAGCTCAAGGTGGCGATCATCGGACCGTGCACCACCAGGCCGGAATAGCCTTCGGTGCCGGTGACGTAGGGGTAGTCGTAATGAATACGGTGGCCGTTGAAGGTCACGGCGGAATAGCGGAACAGCAACGTCGAGGTCGGCACGACAGTCTCACTCCAGTCGCCCCCGGGGACGGCTTCGCCGCTGCTTTGCTTCGGCGGGTTGGGCTCGCGGTAAACGATGTCCTGTTCTTCGCGAATCGCCAATCGCCCGTCCTGGGAATAATCGTGGCGCACGGTGACGAACAACAACGCGCCAGTACGGCCGTGCTTTTCTTCGATGTGGGTGATGGTCGACAGCCTATGGGCGTCGGCGCCGACCCGCAGCGGTTCGAAGAACTCGATACGACCGCCCGCCCACATGCGATTGCGGTTATCGGCCGGTGGCAGAAAGCCGCCGCGTGCTGGATGACCGTCAGTGCCCAGCAGGGACTCTGCCAATGGTTCCTGAAAGAAGCACCACGCCCACAGTGGCGGTAGAGCATCGCCATCGGTGGGAATATCTTCACCGAAGGTGGCAGCAATACGTTTGATCAAATTGCGACTCAGGTGATCCTGGGCTTCTTCGGTGCGACCGATCCACGCAGTGAAGTCGGTGCTGCTAGCTGAAACGCTCATGCGGGTTACCCCTGGGCAGTTGTTGTTATGCCAGGATAATGCAAGGCGCTGGGCATTCTGAGAATTTGCATTTTCGTAAGCCAGCGTTCATAAATGCTGAACGCTAATAAAAATGAGAGACGATGATGCACTTCGATCTGGCTGACCTGCGCCTGTTCATCCACATTGGCGAATCGCCTAGCCTGACCCAGGGTGCGCGGCGGGCGTTTCTGTCACCGGCGGCGGCCAGCGCCCGGATCAAGGCGCTGGAAAGCCAATTCGATACTCGCCTGCTGTACCGTGACAGCCGTGGTGTAGAGCTGACACCCGCCGGTCACCGCCTGCTCAAGCATGCGCGACTGGTGATGCGTCAGGTGGATTACCTGAAATCCGAGTTCACCCGCTACGGTACCGATTCCGCCGGGCACATCCGCATCTTCGCCAACACCACAGCAGTGACCGAGTTTCTGCCGGAAGTGCTGGCAGGTTTTCTGGCGAAAAGACCGGGGGTAACCGTCGACCTGCAGGAGCGCCTGTCACGGGACATCGTGCGCGGCGTGCTTGATGGCACCACCGACATGGGCATCATTGCCGGTCCGGTGGAAGCCGCTGGCTTACAGGTGATGCACTTCAGCACCGACCGTCTGGTGCTGGCCGTCCCCGTGGGGCATGCGCTGGCCAGCCCGAAACCGGTCACCCTTAAACAGACCCTGGCCTTCCAGCATATAGGCCTGCACGAAGGCAGCACGCTCCTGAGTTTCCTGCGTGATCATGTCGAGCGACTGGGGCAAAACCTGTCGCTGCGGATTCAGGTGTCCAGCTTCGAGGCCATCTGCCGCATGGTCGAAGCTGGCGTGGGCATTGGCATTATTCCCGAGTCCGCCGCTGCCCGGCACAGCCGCACCATGCAACTGGCGATTGTCGAACTCGACGAACCCTGGGCGATTCGCGAACGCAGTATCCTGGTCCGCGAACTGGACGCCTTGCCAGGCACGGTGCGCGCGCTGATCGCAACCTTGATGCCGGATGCGCCCGAAGTGACAACCGACGACGCGGTACCGGCGCTCGGCTAAGCCCCCGCCGCCGTGAGTTCGAAACAAAAAATCGCGCCTTTTCCGGGCGCCGACAGCAGACGAATCTGAGCGTCGTGCAATTGCAAAATGCGCCGCACGATCAGCAGGCCGAGCCCTCCCGAGCGCCGGTCGCCCGCCTGACTGAAAGGTCGGCGGAACAGGTTTTCCAGCAGTCGCGCAGGAATACCCGGCCCAGTATCGCTGACCGTGACAATTACTTTGCCCGCCTCATGCTTGAGCGCCACCTCGATGGTCCCGCCCGACGGGGTATGCCGGATCGCGTTGTCGATCAGGTTAGTCAGTACCCGCTCGATCATGCCCAGGTCGGCCGACACCATGGACGACGAGCGCGGTAATACCGCCACCAGCCGCGACTGTCTGGCTTCGGCCATCAATTCGAATTTCTGAAAGACGTCCTGAATCAAGTCGGAGAGCGAAAAATCTTCGACCACCAGTTGCACAGCGCCATGCTCCAGCCGGGCCAGCTCGAACAACGCCTGCGCCAGTTGACGTACGTTATCGCTCTGACTCAGGGCCGCAGCGAGATAGCGCTGCCGCTCGGCCTCGCTCAGCGTTGCGCCCTTGAACGAGAGGGTTTCCAGATAGCCATGCAACGACGCCAGCGGCGTGCGCAAGTCATGGGAAATATTCGCCACCAGTTCGCGTCGGTCTTGATCCAGCTGCGTCAGGGTGCGCCATTGCTCGGCAATCCGAGCAGCCATCTGGCTAAAACTGGCCTCAAGCACGGCTATTTCATCGCGTCGACTGGCGCCATCTTCTGCGGTTACCGGCAACGCGACCGGTTCCGCCTGGGTATCGAAGTGGCGCATAGTGTCGGTCAGTCGGCGCAGTGGCCGGGTAATCATCCGAAATGCCATCAGCCCCGCCACAAGCCCCAGCAGTGCAACCAGCGCCATCGACCATAACGTCGTGCGCAACACCGAACTGGCAGCCACCTGAGCAGAAATGAGGTCATGCGCCTCGCCCATCAATACCACGTAGAGGTAGCCCAAATCCTGGCTCCCATCGTGCAGCGCGGCGACGCTGAAAACCTTTTGGCCGTCGACACTGCGCGGATCATCGCCGAGGATTGGCAGTGGCTGCCCGTCCAGCAAGCGGTGCAGAGGATTGAGGTCGACGCGGTCGCGCTTCAGGTGCCCGGCTGGCGCATCGTCGCCCGTGATACGGCCCGCGCTGTCCAGCAAATAGACTTCGACGCTGGGATTGACGTTCATTAGCTTGCTGAACAGCCTGCGGATGTCCTCAACCTTGAGAGTACCGGGACCAATCATGTTGTTGTCGCGGGCGATACTGTCAGCCAAGCCACGCGACAAGCCTTGCACCACTTCCTTTTCATGCAGGTCGTTGGCCCGGATCTGCAACCACGCCGACGCCCCACAACAGGCCAACAGCAAGATCGCGAACGCCACGGACAGGCGTTGTAATAGCGTCAGGTTCATTCAGGAGGCCTCACGCGGTCCGGCGAAAAGCGATAACCCAGGCCCCAAACGGTCAGGATGCGGCTAGGTTCCGCCGGATCAACCTCGACTTTTGCGCGCAGACGATTGATGTGGGTGTTGACGGTATGTTCATAGCCATCGTGCTTGTAGCCCCACACCTGATTGAGTAAGTCCATGCGTGAAAATACCTTTCCAGGATTTTTCACAAAGAAATACAACAGGTCGAATTCACGCGGCGTGAGTTCGAGGTATTTACCATCGACCTCGGCCTGACGCGTCACGGGATCGAGCGACAGCCCGTTGAGCTCAATCTTGCCAGCGACGGTTCTCATGTTTTTTTCCAGGGCGTCCACCCTGCGCAACAGCGCCTTGACCCTTGCCGCCAGTTCCAGCATCGAAAAGGGTTTGGCCAGATAATCGTCAGCGCCCAGTTCGAGCCCAAGCACCCGATGCATCTCGCTGGAGCGGGCACTGGTGATAATGATTGGCGTATAGCGAGCCATGGCACGGGCTTGCCGGCAGATTTCCAGACCGTCCACGCCCGGCAGCATCAAATCCAGGATCAGGGCATCCCAGCCGCCCTGCTCAAGCTGCGCCAGCCCGGCATTGCCATCGGCGCAATGCGTCACTGCGTAGCCCTCGTCCTGCAAATGCAGGCGCAACAAGCCTGCGAGCTGCAGATCATCTTCGACAATCAATACACGTTTGGGCGTATCCATTATCAGCCTTCTGGAATGGGTGACGCCGACGCGCGGGGGACGCGACGGGAAAGCCATTGTGCAAGATTCCATCGAATCCATTTATCACAATTAATTTAACTTTGCGTGAGGACTTGGTGACTGCCCGCGAAAAACAATGACACAACGCCCACTCCTTCCAAGTGAACCCTATGCAATCCAGACGATGGTTTCTTTTTTGCGGCACGGCTGGCGTCGCCTTGGCGGCGACAGGACTCCTCGACTGGCGCGCCCTGGCCGCGACGTCGGGCGGAACGGCCAATACCGGTGAAGTCTTCGAGGTGTCGCACACCGAGGCCGAGTGGCGCGCGCTACTGACGGCGGATCAATTCGAGGTACTGCGCCACAGTGCAACCGAACGGCCGGGCAGCAGCCCGCTCAACAACGAACACCGGACCGGACGCTTTTCCTGTGCCGGATGCCAGCTTGAGTTGTTTTCCTCCAGCACCAAATTCGACAGTCATACCGGCTGGCCAAGCTTTTATGCCCCGCTCGAACATGCCGTCGCAGAAACACGCGACATGGCGCTTGGCATGGTCCGCACCGAAGTGCACTGCCGTCGTTGCGGCGGCCATCTTGGCCATGTGTTCGATGATGGCCCCGAACCGACCGGGCTGCGCTACTGCATGAACGGCGTGGCCATGACATTCAAGCCAGGTTCGGCATGAGCCATGACTCAGCCCACAGCGACTAAACAGGATTCAGCCCAAATGCTATTAATCATCTTGTCGTATCTAGGGGGCGTGCTGACCATTCTCAGCCCCTGCATTCTGCCGGTGCTGCCCTTCGTCTTCGCCCGCTCAGGCGAGCCGTTCCGGCGCAGTGGCCTACCACTATTGTGCGGCATGGCGTTGACGTTCGCGGCGGTCGCGACCCTGGCAGCCGTCGGCGGTGGATGGGTGGTGCAGGCCAACCAATATGGTCGCTGGCTGGCCGTCGCGCTGATGGCATTCTTCAGCTTGACCCTGTTGATGCCCCATTTGGCCGAGCGTTTGACACGCCCGCTGGTCTCGGCAGGAGACCGTCTTTCCCAATCGGCACAAACAGCGGGCGGCCCACCCAGCATCAAGTCATCGTTTTTGCTCGGGGTTGCCACCGGTCTGTTATGGGCACCTTGTGCCGGTCCCATCCTCGGCCTAGTACTCACCGGCGCGGCGCTGCATGGCGCCAGCGTTGGCACAACCCTGTTGCTGCTGGCCTATGCTGCCGGGGCTGCGACCTCCCTCGCCTTTGCCTTGCTGATTGGCGGCAAACTGTTTACAGCCATGAAACGCTCATTGGGTGCAGGCGAATGGCTGCGTCGAGGCCTGGGTATCGCCATGCTAATCGGCGTCGTCGCTATCGCTACGGGGCTGGACACAGGGCTGCTGAGCAACGTATCCAGCGTGGCGACAGCCGGACTCGAGCAAAAGCTGCTCAATACCCTGTCGCCGGTTGCACCGAGTGACAGCAGTCCGAGCGGCGCCACGATGAACGTGAGTCTTAAGGACGTCGCCGACTCAGCCCTGAAACTGCCAGTAGAAGGCTCGTTGCCCGACCTCTCCGGCGCAGCTACATGGCTGAACTCTGCCCCGCTCACCGCCGCAGAGCTGAAGGGCAAAGTCGTGGTCATCGACTTCTGGACGTATTCCTGCATCAACTGCCTGCGCAGCCTGCCTTACGTTAACGCATGGGCAAAGAAATACCATGATCAGGGTTTGGTGGTGATCGGCGTGCACGCGCCCGAGTTTGCCTTTGAACGAGACGTCGACAACGTGCGCAAGGCGGTGCGTGATCTGGGCATACATTACCCGGTTGCCCTCGACAACGACTACGCGATCTGGCGTGATTTCAACAATCAGTATTGGCCCGCGCATTACTTTATCGACGCTCAAGGAAACATTCGTTACCACCATTTTGGCGAGGGTGATTACGCGCAGTCAGAGCACGTTATCCAACAATTACTGGCAGAAGCAGGTCATAAAAATGTTGCCAGTGACATGGTCACCGCGGCCGATGCTCAAGGCGTCCAGATGGCCGCAGATGATGCGGAGGTAAGCTCTCCTGAAACCTACCTGGGTTACGCGCGGGCGCAGAACTTCACATCCGGGGGCGATGAGGTAGCCGACAAGGCGCAGACCTATGCCGCTCCGGCGCAACTGAATCTGAACCAATGGGGCCTGGCGGGTAAATGGACCGCCGAGCCCGAGCAGGTCAGGCTCGAACATGCCCCCGGCCGTATCATCTATCGTTTTCATGCGCGGGACCTGCATCTGGTTCTCGGGCCTGGGCCCGACGGCAAACCTGTGCGCTTTCGGGTCAGCATCGACGGCGCAGCACCCGGTGAGGATCACGGCACTGACAGTGCGCCCAATGGTGACGGCACGGTGACCGAACAGCGCCTTTATCAACTGATACGCCAGACCGGCCCCATTATCGATCACACCTTTGCCATTGAGTTCATGGACCCCGGCGTGCAGGCCTACGCATTTACATTCGGTTGATCACGTGGTTCTGCCTTCGCAGCGTGCGATTTTCTCAATGATGAACGTGAGGATGAAAGAAATGAGTACTTCTACAGTGGGCGAAAAGAAATCGGCTTCGTGGTTGCCGTTGAAACTGGCTGGCATCAGCTTGATCACGGCGCTACTAGGCCTGTCGCAATCAGCGTGTTCAGCCGAAAAAGCCGTTGCCATCGCCCCACCCGCTCTGGATGAACCTGTCGGCACCGCCCACCACGAAGTAGCCGTAATCGCTGGCGGATGTTTTTGGGGGGTTCAAGGCGTATTCCAGCACGTACGCGGCGTCGAGAACGCAGTGTCCGGCTACGCGGGCGGCGCCGCCAACACGGCAGAATATGGACAGGTCAGTTCCGGCAATACCGGGCATGCGGAGTCGGTACAGATCACCTACGACCCGACAACAATCACTTATGGACGCTTGCTGCAGGTATTTTTCTCGGTGGCCCACAACCCTACCGAATTGAACAGACAAGGCCCTGATAGCGGCACCCAATACCGGTCAGCGATTTTCCCGCAGAACCCGCTGCAGGAAAAAATCGCCAAGGCCTACATCATCCAGCTTGATGCATCCAAAGCGTTCAACGCACCGATCGTCACCCGAATTGAAACCAACAAAAGCTTCTACCCGGCCGAGGAATACCATCAGAACTACCTGACCCTGCACCCGAGCAGTCCCTACATCGCCATCAATGACCTGCCGAAAGTAGAGAATCTCAAGCAGATGGAGCCGACCCTCTACAGGGCCGATCCAGTACTCGTTGGCATAGCAAAGTAAACGTGTAGCTCGTGAAACCAAGGGCTGGCGACCTGACCCTAGATCCACACATCATTCTGCGCCGTCCTGTCGCCACCCTCGGCCCCGGTATTGAGCACGCCGGTTGGCTCGATCAACATCAGTTTCACTTCATGTTCGGCGTAGGGTTTGTGCTCGACACCCTTGCGTACGACATATAGCTCGCCTGCCGACAGCCGCACCGCTCCATCGCGGAAATCGATACGCAACTGGCCTTCGAGGACGATGAACGTCTCATCGGTATCGGCGTGAGAATGCCAGACAAAATCACCCTGGATTTTCACCACCTTGAATTGGTAATCGTTCATCTGCGCAACGACTTTGGGTGTCCAGTGTTCACTGAACAGGCTGAGTTTTTCAGCAAGATTGATGGCTTTATACGGGGTCTGGCTAGAGGATTCCGTGTGCATGGCGACGCTTCCCATGGTCAATGAACCCTAAGCTTAAGAGCGCTAGGTTGGCCTCGTCTTGTATGATCGTGCAGCGTTGAGCGTAGTGCGCTGCCCGCTATCGAGCGCCGAGCATCTTCAACCAGCGCCCCGGCGAAATGCCGTAGGTCCTGACAAAATGCCGAGTCATATGGCTTTGATCAGAGAACCCGGCTAGCGCTGCTGCATCAGTCAGCGAATAGCCCTGAGTCATCATGCGCCGAACCTGATCGAGACGGCGCAGGGTCAGGTAACGGTAGGGACTGGTGCCGAACAGTGCACGAAAATCTCGTGACAGGCGCCAGCGATCCCGGCCGCTAACAGCCTCCAATTCACTGAGGGTGACGGTGTGCTGCCATGAAGCCAGAAGAAATTCACGCGCCTTTTGCGCGGCCGGGTAATCCACGATTTGCCTGACCGCGTGCACGCCCGACGCGACCTGCAGCGCCGTGGCCAGGTCGAACAAGGCATCGTCCATTTCCAGCGGATCAATCGCGCAGTCCATGTCCTGAAGCAAAACCTGAGTCGCCGCAAAAAGACCCGGATCGCCGCTGATCCCGCCCTTGATAAACGGCAACGGTTTGCCTCCCAGCACCTGCTGCAAGTGTGCCGGTTCAACATAAAACATGCGGTAGTGAAAACCGTCCTCGGTACCGGCGTGCCCGTCATGGGGTTCATCGGGATGCAACACCATCGTCCGGCCAGGCAAGCTGTGCTGCAACTTTTTGCCATAATTGAAGCTTTGCACACCGGACAAGGTCCGGCCTATAGCGTAGGTATCGTGCCGATGCATCTCATAACCATGGCCGTGAAAAAATGCTTCAATCCGCTCCAGCTTTGGCGATTGTGTGGCGCGCAGCACCCAGTCTTTTCCAGGCGCGGTGGATGAATCGCCGATTGTGTGTTTACCCATGGTGAAGACTCGGATAGAAGGCACGAATGGCACTACTGATAACACGTTTATCGATTTACGTTGAAAAGAGCTGTACGCCAACCCAAAACAGGTTAAGCCTGCGCACTAAGGCCAACCTGTCGACTGACGACCCACAACGCAAAGAGCTGCCATGCCGACGTTATATTTTTCGCGCATCAAAGCCCACTGGTTGAGGCTGCTATGCATGACGTTGGTGATCCTCGGCATGCCGTTAAGTTGCTCGGTGCTAAAGCACGAAGAGCGCTCTCTGCTGTTCCAGATCGAGCCCGGCACCGCCAGTTGGTATCACGGTTTGCCAGCCGACGTTGAAGAACTGGAACTCAAAGCGCCCGGTTTTGGCGACTCGCAAAACATTCATGCCTGGTGGTGGCCAGCGGCTAAAGCCGGCGCGCCCGCCGTGCTGTATCTGCACGGAACACGGTGGAACCTGACGGGCCAGTTTTTCCGCATCGAACAACTGCATGCCATGGGTTTTTCTGTGCTGGCTATCGATTACCGCGGCTTCGGTCAGAGCCTGGGGCCACTGCCGTCAGAGGTCTCGGTGTACGAAGATGCACGTATCGCCTGGGCGCGCCTGAAAGTCTTGCAACCCGACGCCACAAAACGGCTTTTATACGGCCATTCACTGGGCGGTGCCGTGGCGATTGATCTGGCCGCCGAACTGGGTCGCGATGCTGAAAGCGACGGCGGTAAAAAGCAGGCGCGGGGGCTGATCATCGAATCCACTTTCACCACCCTCGCTGACGTGGCGACGGCTGTCGCCAACACGTCGTTGCCGGTGCGCTGGTTGTTGTCGCAAAAGTTCGATTCCATCGACAAAATCGCTGAGATCCACATGCCGGTACTGATCGTGCACGGCATGGATGACCCTTATGTGCCATCACGCTTCAGTGAAGCGCTGTATCAGGCCGCGCAGGAACCCAAACGCTTGTTACTGGTCCCTGGCGGCACGCACAACAACAGCATGAGCCTGGGCCGTGATGCCTACAGCCAGGCGATTCAAACGCTATTGAAGTCCGGTAACGCCGCGACCCCGCTAGAGAAACCCATTGCATTCAAACAGAGCACCGCTGCCGGGTGATTTAAAACATCACATCAATACATACAACAGCACGATATTGACCACCAGCATCGCCAGCGCTGTGGGGATCTGCGCCTTGATGACCGCGTACTTGTCCGGTAACTCCAGCAACGCCGCAGGGACGATGTTGTAGTTGGCGGCCATGGGCGTCATCAGTGTTCCGCAGTAACCGGAGAACATGCCAATGGCCGCCATCACCGCAGGGTTGGCGCCGTACATGCCGACCAGAATGGGCACACCAATACCACCCGTCATCACTGGAAAGGCGGCGAAACCGTTGCCCATGACCACAGTGAACAGGGCCATGCCCAGCACGTAGACCATCACCGCTACCAAGCGAAAGTCGAGGTTGATGTAGGCCGTGGCCAAGTGCGCCACCGCCTTGCCAACGCCAGCGTCATTGAATAACAACCCAAGCATGGCAAGCATTTGTGGCAGTACCAGAGCCCAACCCAGCGCTTCTGTCAGACGGCGTGACTCACGCATCGCCTGCACTGGGGTGTCGCGGGTCAGCCAGCACGCCAACGCCAGCGCGATCAAGCAACCGATGCCCAGCGAGACAAAAGTGCTGTTGGCCGGATCAAGCAAAGCCACGTCGCCGAATTTGACGTTTTTCAGAAACACCGCGCCGATCACAGTCACCAGCGGAATCGCCAGCGCCGGGATGAACAATTTGTTGCCCAAACGCCCGGCGCATGCCCGACGAGCCTTGTCGGGCAGGTCATGATGTTTGCCCATACCAACCCCGCCGCACCCGGCGATGGCAGCCATCGCCAGCACGCCGACGCCAACCAGCGCGGGCGGCAGTTGCTCGCCCACCAAAAACGCGATGCTGAACAGGCCCCAAAATAAACCCGTGCTCCAACGCTTCGGATTACTTTTATCGGTGAGCGTCATGACCGTGGTGATCGCCAGAATCACTCCGGCCAGCCAGTACAGGTATTGAATGGAAATGATCATTGTGCGACCTCCTTCATCACCAGATTGGCGTGCAGCTCACGACCTAACCGGCGATCAAAGCGATGCAGCCGTATGGCATGAATCACGAACGCACAAAATGCCGTTGGCATCCCCCAAAACGCGATGTGCATCGGATCGACATCGATCCCTGACCCCAGCAAAAAGGTGTGCATCAAGGCAATAGCGCCAAAGGCGACGAATATGTCTTCGCCGAAAAACAGCCCGACGTTGTCCGTTGCCGCGCATAGCGCCAACAATCGAAAGCGCACTGCCTCCGGCAACTTACCGAAACGCGCCTCGGCAGCGCCTTCAGCCATGGGCGCCAATAGCGGGCGGACCATCTGCGGATGCCCACCCAGGCTGGTCAGACCTACCGCAGCGGTGGTTTCACGGACAAACAGGTAAGCGATCAGCAGACGTCCGACCGTGGCACTCTGGAAGCGCGCAATCCAGTTTTGCGCGTGCAGACGCAGGCCATGGCGCTCAAGCAAGCCGATGACCGCCAGCGGCAACAGGATGATCAGCGGCAAGGTACGGGTTTTAATAAACCCGTTGCCTATAGTTGCGAGAATAGTGTCCAGCGGCATGCTCGCGGCAAAGCCGGTAGCCACGGCCGCAAGAGCGACCACCAGCATCGGATTGAAGCGAAGCACAAAGCCAATGACGATGACCAGCACCCCTAGGAGCGGCCAGAGATTGATAGCGGTTTGCATAATAAGGATCTCGTTCCGTTGTGTTGTTATTCATGGAGTCCTATTTCATTCTTCAGCAATCTTTCGGTACGCCGAGAACGGCGTCCAACGAGAAAAAACCGCTATGCCTCATAAGAATTTCTGTAGAGGTTGTGGCATACAACCTGCAATTTCCAAAAGCATGCGCGCTATGGCTACAGGGCACCGTTCACCTTATTTGTGCGGCATGCGAAACCGCGACACCTTAAACAGCAAGGAATCAACTCAGTGAATCTCAAATTTCTGGAAACCTTCGTCTGGGTCGCCCGCCTGAAAAGCTTCAGGCTCACGGCAGAGAAACTGTTCAGCACCCAGGCGTCTATTTCCAGCCGCATCGCCGCGCTGGAGGATGAAATGGGTGTGCGCCTGTTCGTTCGTGACTCCAAGGGGGTTTCGCTGACCACCGAAGGTTTGCGCGTGCTGGAGTACGCAGAACACATCATGGACACGATGCAGAGCATGAAAGACGCGATCAAGGACCCGCGACAGGTACGCGGCCGGATTCGTATCGGGGCGATGGATACGGTGATACACACCTGGCTCAGCCCTTTGGTAACACGCCTGATGAAGTGTTACCCGGCGCTGGAGATCGAACTGACCGCAGACACTGCCAGTAACCTGTGCGTGCAACTGGAAAAGGGTTATCAGGACATTATTTTCCAGACCGACGTGCTGCGTTTCGACTCGGTGCGCAACACGGTACTGGCCCGCTACCCGATGCATTGGGTGGTGCCGACCGGCTCGGCCTATGACCGGCCTTACGCCTCGCTCGAAGAGCTGTCGCTGGAGCGTATCGTGACCTTTTCGCGGAACTCTCGCCCGCACCAGGACATCCTGAACATGCTGCACACGGCCAACATCGTGACGCAGCGCATCAATTGCGTGAACTCGGCCTCCGCCATCACCCGCCTGGTGCGCGACGGCTTCGGCATCGGTGCATTGCCGGCAGCGCTGGTACGCGGAGAACTGACGCAGGGCGTCCTGACCCTGATCCATGACGTACCCCTGCCGCCGGCCATGGACATCGTCGCCAGTTGGCGCACCGGCGCGGGCATGGAGCTGGTTGAAGACATCGTCAGCCTGACCCAGGAAGTCGTTGGCGAATTCGCAGCGCAGATGCCCTCGGAAGCTCCGCACTATGTATTGATCTGTGATCTGCTGGCGTCTTCGTTGCCAACGGCACCAAGGCCCTGAACCTTAGGGGTTCATACCTTCAAGATACGTCCACTCAGCGAAACACCCAGCAGCAACACGGCGACAATCAGAAAGGCCAGACTCAGGCTGCTGGCGTGGGCGATGAAGCCAATGAGCGCTGGACCGGCAAGGATCCCGGCATACCCCAAGGTGGTGATCGCCGGGACGGCCACGTTTTCTGGCATGACCTTTTGTCGGCCGACGGCACTGTAGAGCACTGGAATAATGTTGGAACAACCGGCACCGACCAGCGCGTAACCGAGCAGCGCTGCTTCCCAAGTGGGAATCAGTGTGGACAGTGCCAACCCCAGCGCTGCGCACAGGCCACCCAGAATAATGACGCGATTGGCCCCGACTCGACGAACGATGGCATCACCAAAAAAACGGCCGAGGGTCATGGTCAGCGCGAACACCGCATAGCCCAGCCCGGCATAAGACGGATCGACATTGCGCAAGGAACTGAGGAACACCGCACTCCAATCGAGCATCGCGCCTTCGGTGAGAAATACGGTAAAGCACAACAAACCGATAAACAGCACCACGCCGTGGGGCACGGCAAACGCCGGGCCATCGCTTTCACTGCCATAGGTAAGGAAATGCGGAGAGGCCCTGAGCAAGGCGATGACCATAAAGGCAACCACCACCCACATCGCGATCAACGGCGAAGCGCCCGCACTGAGCAAGCCGCTGACCCCACCAGCACCGATGATCCCTCCCAGACTGAACAAGCCATGAAAGCCCGACATCATGGTCTTGCCGCTGGCCCGCTCGACGATGATCGCCTGAATGTTCACCGTGCAGTCCAGCGCGCCCATGCTGGCGCCAAACACGAACAGCGTCGCCACCAGCAACGACAGGCTGGAGACCGACGCCAGCAAGGGCAGACACAGACAGATCAATACGCTGGAGACGATCAAGACACTGCGACAACCGAACCGCGCCGCTAGCGCCCCTGCCAGCGGCATGGCGATAATCGAGCCGACACCCAAACACAGGAGCAACAACCCAAGAGTCCCGTCATTCAGCCCGACACGCGCCTTGGCATAGGGCACCAACGGCGCCCACGCTGCGATGCCGAACCCGGCGATAAAAAAACCGATACGCGTGGAAAACTGTTCCA
Source organism: Pseudomonas sp. 10C3 (assembly GCF_036346185.1). Taxonomy (NCBI): domain Bacteria; kingdom Pseudomonadati; phylum Pseudomonadota; class Gammaproteobacteria; order Pseudomonadales; family Pseudomonadaceae; genus Pseudomonas; species Pseudomonas sp. 10C3. The sequence goes on from NZ_JASJVE010000002.1 coordinate 57,994, forward strand.
TTCGGCCCGGGATAACCGGTGCCGCGGTGCTGATGGCCGTCATGGGGCGTCCTTCGATAACCCCGGGCAGGTTCAACCGGGCAATCGCAGCAGCCTAACAAAGCTCGCGGCCTAACCAAATGTTTCGTTCCGGATTCACAGGAACACTGAACGGAGTCCATCCTGTCCTGCCATGAAGGATCAGCTAGACTGTGCGCCGCTTCTCTCAAGGTTGAAACCAGAGAGCCCTTCACAAACAAGCTCCCTATAAAAGCTTGAAGCTGCGCGAGGATATTGTGTCAAAAGGCGTTGTACTGTCGGTTATGGCCTCTGTCCTGTTCGGGGTCATGTATTTCTATACTTCGCTGCTGACACCTCTGAGCGGTGAAGAGATCTTCGGTTGGCGCATGCTGCTCACCGTGCCCTGCGTAACGCTGTTCATGATGATCAGTGGTGATTGGCCGCTGGTTTGCCAAATCGGTCGACGCCTGCGACAAAAACCGGCTCTGCTTATTGGCATGCTGCTGTCTTCGACGCTGCTCGGTGCGCAGCTCCTGCTCTTCATGTGGGCACCGCTGCACGGCCGTAGCCTGGAAGTGTCACTGGGGTATTTTCTATTGCCGCTGACAATGATCGTCACCGGCCGAATCGCCTACGGCGAGCACCTGTCACGCTTGCAAAAAATAGCCGCCTTTTGTGCTCTGGTCGGGGTCGCTAATGAGTTATATCGAGTCGGCAGTTTCTCTTGGGAAACCCTGTTGGTGGCCCTCGGTTATCCGGTGTATTTCGTGCTACGGCGCCGGTTGGGCAACGATAACCTCGGCGGTCTGTGGTTCGACATGGCCCTGCTGCTGCCCATCGCGACCTGGTTCATCCTCAACGGTGACCCCAGCGTCGTCGCTGAACACCCACGGCTGTACCTGTTGATTCCGCTGTTGGGCATGATCAGCGCCTCGGCATTGGTCAGCTATATCCTCGCGAGTCGCCTGCTGGCCTTCAGCCTGTTCGGCCTGCTCAGTTATGTCGAACCCGTGCTTCTGGTCGGCGTTGCCTTGCTGCTGGGAGAAAGCATCGGCCGCGATGAATGGCTGACGTACCTGCCGATCTGGGTGGCCGTGCTGGTATTGGTGTTTGAAGGCAGCAAACACTTGCTGGCCCATCGCCGCAGAAACGCCGCGTGAGGTGTCACTGCCGAAGCCCATCAGCACTCCGACAGCGACGTCCGGATCAGAACAGCTTGATGGTATAGCTCAGGATCAACCGATTTTCGTCGATGTCAGTGCGGTAGTTTGAGCGCGCTGTCGCGTTGCGAATGCGCACGCCCACATCCCTGAAGGGACCGCTCTGGATCACGTAGCCAATGTCCAGATCACGCTCCCAATCCTTGCCTTCGAAGCCCCGCCCGGTATTGACGTTATCGCCCTTGAGGTAGCGCGCGCCAACCACCAGACCCGGCAGGCCAATGGCGGCGAAGTTGTATTCGTCGCGCAGTTGCCAGGAGCGCTCTTTGGGAGCCGCGAACTCATAGGTCGGTACTTCGTTACCCAGCGGCGAGATGTTGTCGCCGATCCGCAGGAAGCCGTCTTTGCCGTTGATCGCCTGATAGCCAACGTAAAAAGTATTCCCCCCGTGGGCGGCGGACATCAGTGAGTAAAACGCGCGGTTGTCGAGGCTGCCTGCTTTGCTCTGGCCGTCATCCTGAGCGTCGTAAAAGCCCAGATTCGCCCCCAGTTTCCAGCTACCGAACGGCTCGATGTGTTTGAGGTTGTAGAAGCGTTGCTGGTAGATATCCTTGAGCTGCGCCTGCCAGATGCCGACCGTGGTGCGCTTGTCGTTGAAGGTGTAATCAGCACCCGCGTAGTTGAAACGATTGGAGGTGATATTTGCGATACGCCGTGGGTTGATCGGGTCATTGATCAACGCGTACATCGGTTGGTCATTACTGGAGTCGCGCAAGTTGGTAGAGCGCAATTGACCCGCATTGAGGGTCAAACCTTCAATATCAGTGGAGACCACGCTGGCGCCCTGATAGGTCGGCGGCAACAAGCGGATATCGCTGAACGCCAGCACGGGCAGATTGGGTTGCAGTTCACCCACGCGCAGTTCGGTCTTGCCCACTTTCATTTTCAGTGCCCCGGCCAGAGAGCCATACTCGTCGGCGGAACTGCCGTCGGTATGCAAGGGCAGTAAACCGGTCTTGACCCGATCTGGACTGCTGTCGAGTTTGATCCCCAGTAAACCGAGGGCATCCACCCCGAAACCTACGGGCCCTTCGGTATAGCCGGACTTTATGTTGAGAATGAAACCCTGCGCCCATTCCTCAGCCTTGGACTGTTTGTTAGGACCAACGATGCCCGAATAGTCGCGGCTGAAGTAGTAGTTACGCGCCTGCAAGGTTGCCGTCGAATCCTTGAAGAACGCACTTTCGTCTGCACGCGCCACTTCGCAAAAACTACCGGCCACCGCCGCTGACACCATCATTCCGATGACGCTTGCACTGTTTTTCATAGGGTCACTCTTGTTTTTATTAGGTCAAACGATCCCTATACCGTGGCGTGGGTTTTAAAAACCGCGACAGTCAGTCAGAGATCGATGGATTGATGCGAGTAACGGACGCTCCCGATCCGTACCTTTTTTACCTTGCTACCTTGCTTGTACCGAGGCCGCTAGCGCCCCCGTTTTTTTCACTCTCCCAAAGGTCAGCAGCAGATGCGCCAAGAGCCCGAAGATCAAGCCCCAGAACGCCGCCGAAAGCCCCAGTAATGACATGCCTGATGCCGTGACCAGGAAGGTAATCAGTGCTGCTTCGCGATCTTTGGGTTCGGCCATGGACCCGGCTAATGCGCCAGCGATAGCGGCAAACAACGCCAGCCCGGCCAGTGCCGCGATCAGTTCCTTGGGGAAGGCGCTGAAGATCGACACCAGGGTCGCACCGAAGATGCCCAGCAGCAGGTAGAACACCCCGCCCATCACCCCGGCGACATAGCGTTTGCTCTTGTCTTCATGAGACTCGCGTCCCGTGCAGATGGCCGCGGTGATCGCTGCCAGGTTCAGCCCGTGGCAACCGAATGGCGCCAGCAACAACGTGCCCAGCGCCGAGCTGGCAATGATCGGGCTGGCAGGCGTGTGGTAACCGTCGTTGCGCAATACGGCGATGCCCGGCACGAACTGCCCGGTCAACGCCACCATCACCAGTGGCAAGGCGATATTGAGCAACGCATGCCAACTGAACTCAGGACTGATCCACAGCGGTTTCGCCACATCGATCACCAGCGCAGAGCTGTTCAACTCCCCGGCCGACACAGCGATCACGCAGCCCACAACCAGCACCGCCAACACCGCGTAACGTGGTTTCATACGCCTGAACAGTAGATAGGTGACAAACATCGCCAACACCATGAACGGCTTGTCCTTCATCGACACAAACAGCTGGGTGCCGAAACTGAACAGAATCCCCGCCAACATCGCGGCCGAAATCGCCGCAGGCAGTTTGCCAACGATGCGGTCAAACGCGCCGGACACACCCACCAGCAGAATGATCAGGCTGGAGACGATATACGCCCCCACCGCCTCATTCAGACTGATGCCCGGCAACAGCGCCACCAACAACGCCGAGCCGGGCGCCGACCAGGCGATCACCACCGGAACCCTGAAGCGCAAGCTCAAGTAAATGCCCAACACACCGCTGCCGATGGAAATCGCCCAAACCCAGGACGACAGCACATCGGCAGGCAGACCTGCGCTTTTCGCCGCCTGGAAGATGATTACCAATGGCCCTGCATAGGAAATGATCGTCGCGATAAAACCGGCGACGGCAGCGGACAGGGAGAAGTCTTTGATCAGTGTTTTCATGGTTTCCGTTGCTCGATAAAAAGTGATGGCTCGGGCAATACGCAGCTCCAGCACACGATCAGGACCGAACCTGGACCTCAACCGGCGCGACTACCGGCGATACCTTGCGCCGATAGACGAAGCACATCGCCAGCGCTGCCACGGCGCCCGGCACAGCGAAAGCCATGAAGTTGTAGTGCAACGGAAGACCTATACCGAACAGTGCGCCGCCTAGAATCGGGCCGACGATGGCACCGCTGCGCCCCACGCCCGAAGCCCAACCTAATCCGGTGGAGCGGATCGCCAGCGCGTAGAACTGCGCACCCATGGCGTACAGCAAAATCTGCGAACCGATAGTGGTCGCACCGGCAATCGCGATCAGGCTGTAGAGCATCCATCCCGGACTGTTGAACCCCAACAGGCTGATGGACACCGAGGCGATGGCGAAGAACACCACCAACACGCGCTGCAGGTTGAATTTGTCGCCCAGCCAACCGCCGCCGACCGCGCCGAATATCGCGCCGAAGTTCAGTACCAGCAAAAACATCAGGCTTGAGCCCAGGCCATAACCGGCGCTGGTCATCAGCTTCGGCAACCAGGAGTTGAGCGCGTAAACCATCAACAGACAGCAGAAAAAGGCGACCCACAGCATCAGCGTGCTGATGGCCCGTCCTTCGCGAAACAGTTGCAACACCGGGGCGCCGTCAGCCTTTATCGCAGCCATCTGATACTGATCATCGGGCTGGGCCGTGTAACCCGGCTCAATGCGTTGCAGCACGTGGACGACCTGCTGCCTGCGTCCCTCGCGGACCATGAAGCCCACCGATTCCGGCAAAAACCAGAGAATCAACGGCAATAGCAGCAGCGGAATCGCAGCGACGAAAAACACCGACTGCCAACCAAAACGCGGCAACAACACGATGCCCAGACCAGCGGACAACATGCCGCCCACCGAGTAGCCGCTGAACATGATCGCCACCAGCGTGCTACGGATTTTTTTCGGTGCGTATTCGCTCATCAATGCCACGACATTGGGCATGACTCCGCCGATGCCAAGGCCAGCAATAAAGCGGCAGATGCCAAATTCGGTGGGGTTAGTGACAAAGCCGTTAAGGACGGTGAAACCGCTGAACAGCGTGACGCAGATGGCGATGACTTTCTTGCGTCCGATCTTGTCCGAAAGCGGACCAAAGAACAGCGCACCGAACATCATGCCGAACAGCGCATAGCTTCCCAGCGCACCAGCTTGCAAGGGTGTCAGCCCCCACTCGACCATCAACACCGGCAATACCACGCCGTAGATCACCAGATCGTAACCGTCGAAAATAATGATCAAGGCGCACCAGAACAGCACCAACCAATGAAAGCGATTGAACCTGGCCTCGTCGACCAGGGTGTGGACGTCTATTTTTCGCATGGCGGGACTCTTTTATTGTTTTTATCAAGGCCTGCCAAGGTTAGAAATCCAGCGGTCTGCGCAATATCCGTTTAGTGCAGACCTCTATCCGTTTCGTGCTGAACGGTTGAGTCATGCACGATATGGATAGCAATAGGGCGATCAGATGGTGCACCGATCATAAGGGGGCGAACCGCTCCAGCTGCATTTCCTGAAGGCGACTCAGGGTGCGGCGGAAGGCAAAGGCCAGATAACCCTCGGTGTACAACTGCTCAAGCGGCACCTGCGCTTCGACATACAGCGGCACGCGACGGTCATAGCATTCGTCGACCAGCGCGATGAAGCGCCGCACACCGTCGTCATGCACCGACAGCTGCGGCAGCTCCCGGTCACCGGCGGCGACCTGCACCGCCGCGTCTTCGGTCCCTCGGGCAATTTTTCCTTCGCGCTGTTTGGCGCTCAGCGCAGGCACGTCGCTGATCAGAATGACCGAGAATCGATCACACAATTCAATGAAATCCATCGCTGCCAGCGGCTGTTCACAGACGTCGGCGTAACGGCACCACAGCACCTTCTCGCTGTGCTGCACCACATTCACGCTACGAAGGCCAAACGCGACCGGCTCGCTCGACATGGCATGGCCCGCGCTCAGGCGTTTGAACACGTCACCCAGAACGCTCGGCTGATCCGGCTGGCTGAGCCAATAACGCTGATGCAATTGCCCCGGATGCAGGCGGTGATCTTCACCACCGTCGACGCTCACCACCGTCATTTCACGGTTGATCGCGTCGATGGCCGGAACCAACCGTTGACGGTTGAAGCCATCGGCATACAACTGCTCCGGCGGTTGATTGGAGGTGGACACCAGTACCACGCCTTCCTCGAACATCACCTGCAGCAAGCCACCCAGAATGATCGCGTCGCCGATGTCACTGACAAACAGTTCATCGAAGCACAGCACCCGCACTTCCTGACTTAGCTCGCGGGCCAAGGCTCTCAATGGATTGGCCGTGCCAGTCAGCTGGAACAGCCGAATATGCACCCAACGCATGAAGTGATGGAAATGCTGGCGTCGGGCCGGCACTTTCAAGCTCTCGTAAAAGCGGTCCATCAACCAGGTCTTGCCTCGTCCTACCGGGCCCCACAGGTAAACACCCTTGATTGGCGATTGGTGCTTGCTCTCATGCAGCGCCACGTAGCATTCCTGTAACAACCGAACGGCCTTCAATTGCGCCGCATCAGGCTTGAATCCTTGCTCATCAATGGCCTGTTGATAGGCCTCCAGTGGGGACACGACATTCATCAAGAAAAATTACCGTCCAATTATTAAATTCCCGAATCGCCTTCTCAGGTCTTCGACTGACCTTTTCGCGCCCGTCATATTTGCATAAAACGCAACGCTCGCCTCGCTCTTGGTATCCCGATATTCCGCATTCGTGAGTGCCCGCCTCATCAGGCCCGACTTATCCCTGTGAGAATTTCAGCAGTCGACAGCACCGTCGCATACTCGTCATGCAGGTTGCTCAACGACATCGCGTGCACCTCCTGTGCCGCATGCGGAGCGCCAAAGAAGTCGGTCTGATCAAACGTAAAACAAGCATCGTGAGGCACCAGCACCTCGAACCCCAGGACGCTGGTCCGCCCGGTCGACACCGACATGAACCCGGCCGAAGGTGACTTTGCGGACTCACTGATCCACCTGATCGCAGTAGGTCGCCACGGTAAAGCCGAAGAAATCGCCGGCTTCCTGGCCTACCTGGCAGGCCAGGAGGCCGGTTACACCACTGGCGCAAGCCTGTCCATCGACGGCGGCTTCGGCGCCTGATTCCTGCTTAAGGACAGCCACGGACTTCGAACAGATGACAGGGCCGAGTCGTATCTGTACTCATCACCACGTCGATGACAGCGTAATTTGCTTAAGCACATGAAAATTCTGAAAAAAACTTTTGCCTTCGTCAAAGGTTTCGACTACATTAGCGCGCCTCGACAGACTGAATGGTTTGACGAGATACGGTGAGGTGTCCGAGAGGCTTAAGGAGCACGCCTGGAAAGTGTGTATACAAGAAATTGTATCGAGGGTTCGAATCCCTCCCTCACCGCCATATTAGAAATACGCTAAAGCCCTGATTTTCCTAGAGAAAATCGGGGCTTTTTCGTTTATGCCTGTTTATTCAGGCAATTTTTAGGGCGAAAAGGACGACTTTAAGCCTGGATTAGGCCGCTTTAGGCTCACCCTTCCCCGGCGTCCTGCCGATCTAACACAATACCTTCTTTATTTACCCACCCCATCAAACGCCTGCTCGCACGTCACACCCCGTGCATGGCTTTGGTCAGCATATCCTGCCAGATCGGCCGCTCGCCGATCAGCGCGCTTGAACATGTCGGCGAGCAAAGGAGCGGTTCAACCTGGGGTCTTCCCCGACCGCACTCGCTCATTTCAAATTGTTACCGGACGCCCCAGCCTGGGCTAAAACCCTGCCTCGGTAACAGCCGCAAGCGCATTTCAAAAACCTTCGATAAGTTTTATACCGTCTAAAAAACGTTGATCTAGACAGCCTCCAGTTATTTTTAGAACTTTCTTGAACGCCCAATCAACGAGTTGGCCGTTCGATTGCATAGGCTTGTACGTACAAGTAAGCATGTGTTCAGACGCGTAAGCGCCAGAAGGGCCGACACACAGGTTTGCTTAAAGCCCTTGCTCGGGGATTCGGTTCGGAAATTTCTACGTTCATAGCGTCATACGCGTTCCCGCAACAGTACTTATGCGTCACAAGCGCTCATATTGATTTTAGGAAATGAATAATGAAAAAAGCATTGCTGACCCTTTCTGCACTGGCTTTATGCATCGCCGCCGGTTCTGCGCTGGCCAAGGAGTACAAGGAATTGCGCTTCGGCGTCGATCCGTCTTATGCGCCTTTCGAGTCCAAAGCCGCTGATGGCAGCCTGGTGGGCTTTGATATCGATCTGGGCAATGCGATCTGCGCCGAACTGAAGGTCAAGTGCAAATGGGTCGAAAGCGATTTCGACGGCATGATTCCGGGCCTGAAAGCCAACAAATTCGACGGCGTTATCTCGTCGATGACCGTAACAGATGCGCGGATGAAGGTTATCGACTTCTCCGAGGAACTGTTCTCTGGCCCGACTGCACTGGTGTTCAAGAAAGGCGCGGGCGTAACGGCCGACCCTGCAACCCTCAAAGGCAAGAAGGTTGGCTATGAGCAAGGCACCATTCAGGAAGCCTACGCCAAGGCTGTATTGGACAAGGCGGGTGTAACAACCCAGGCCTATGCGAACCAGGACCAGGTTTATGCTGACCTGACGTCTGGCCGTCTCGATGCTGCCGTGCAAGACATGCTGCAGGCGGAACTGGGCTTTTTGAAATCGCCAGCCGGTGCTGGTTTCGAAGTCAGCAAACCCATCAACGATCCACTGCTGCCAGCAAAAACCGCAATCGGCATCTCGAAAGGTAACAAAGACCTCAAGACACTGCTGGATAAAGGTATCAAGGCATTACACGATGATGGCAAATATGCCGAGATCCAGAAAAAACACTTTGGCGACATGAATCTCTACAGCGGCAAATAATGCCCCGGCGCCCATCCTCAAGATGGGCGCTTTTTTGCTTGCCAAGGGCCTGACCAATGTTCGAAAACCTATTACATATTCTGGGACTTTCAGCTTTCAGCCTTAAAGGCTTTGGCCCGCTGTTACTGGAAGGCACCTGGATGACCATCAAACTATCGATACTGTCGCTACTGTTGAGCGTTCTACTCGGTCTGATCGGCGCCAGTGCCAAGCTGTCCAGTTCGTCCCTGCTGCGCATTCCAGCGCAGCTCTACACCACGCTGATTCGTGGGGTGCCGGATCTGGTCCTGATGCTGCTGATTTTCTACAGCCTGCAAACCTGGCTGAGCAACCTCACCGTGGCGCTGGACTGGGACTATATCGAGATTGATTCATTCAGCGCCGGGATCATTACCCTGGGGTTCATCTACGGCGCTTATTTCACCGAGACCTTTCGCGGCGCGATCCTCGCCGTGCCTCGTGGGCAGATGGAAGCTGCAACGGCCTATGGCTTGAGCCGCAGCCAGCGCTTCCGCTTCGTGGTGTTCCCGCAAATGATGCGCTTCGCCCTGCCCGGCATCGGCAATAACTGGATGGTGATTCTCAAAGCCACCGCACTGGTCTCGATCATCGGCTTGGCCGATCTGGTCAAGGCTGCCCAGGATGCCGGCAAAAGCACCTATCAACTGTTCTACTTTCTGGTACTCGCCGCCTTGATCTATCTGCTGATTACCAGCGCTTCGAACTATGTCCTGCGCAGGCTGGAATACCGTTATGCCGCAGGCTCCAGGGAGGCGGTACGATGATCGATCTTCTACAGGAATACTGGAAACCGTTCCTTTACAACGACGGTTATCACATCACCGGGCTGGCCATGACTTTGTGGCTACTCAGCGCCTCGATCTTCATCGGCTTTCTGGTGTCGATCCCGCTGTCGATTGCCCGGGTTTCAACCCATGTATGGGTACGCTGGCCGGTCCAGTTCTATACCTATCTATTTCGCGGTACGCCGCTGTATATCCAACTGCTGATTTGCTATACGGGGATCTATAGCATCGCCGCAGTTCGCGCTCAACCGGTGCTCGATGCGTTCTTTCGCGATGCGATGAACTGCACCATTCTCGCCTTTGCCCTGAACACCTGCGCCTACACAACGGAAATTTTCGCCGGGGCAATCCGCAGCATGGCCCACGGTGAAGTCGAAGCGGCAAAGGCCTATGGTCTGACCGGCTGGAAGCTGTATGGCTATGTGATCATGCCGTCGGCACTGCGCCGCTCGTTGCCGTACTACAGCAATGAAGTGATTCTGATGCTGCATTCGACCACCGTGGCCTTTACCGCGACCATCCCGGATATTTTGAAAATTGCACGAGACGCCAATTCGGCGACCTTTTTGACCTTCCAATCGTTCGGAATTGCCGCGCTCATCTACTTGAGCGTCACCTTTGCACTGGTCGGTTTGTTCCGCTTGGCAGAACACCGATGGCTGGCGTTTCTTGGCCCGGCTCACTAGGACGTCAACTGCACGCGCAGCGGCTATCTACTTCCCTCTTGAGGATGCTTGCACACATGTACAAACTGACCATTGACGGCCTGCATAAAAGTTACGGCAGCCACGAAGTACTCAAAGGCGTGTCGCTGAAAGCCAAAACCGGCGATGTGATCAGCCTGATCGGCGCGAGCGGTTCGGGTAAGAGCACGTTTCTACGGTGCATCAACTTTCTCGAAACACCCAACAGCGGCAGCATGAGCCTGGACGACCAGCAGATTCGCATGATCAGTGATCGACACGGCATGCGCGTAGCCGACGACGCAGAACTGCAACGAATCCGCACCCGCCTGGCGATGGTGTTCCAGCACTTTAATCTGTGGAGCCACATGACTGTGCTGGAGAACATCACCATGGCCCCGCGCCGAGTGCTGGGGGTCAGCAAGAAGGATGCAGAGGATCGGGCTCGACGCTATCTCGACAAAGTCGGTCTGCCATCCCGTGTCGCCGATCAATATCCCGCGTTTCTCTCTGGAGGTCAGCAACAGCGCGTCGCCATCGCCCGGGCCTTGTCCATGGAACCGGAGGTCATGCTGTTCGACGAACCGACCTCGGCACTCGACCCGGAATTGGTTGGCGAAGTACTGAAGGTCATTCAGGGGCTGGCCGAAGAAGGCCGTACCATGATCATGGTCACCCACGAAATGAGCTTCGCTCGTAAAGTGTCAAATCAGGTGCTGTTTCTGCATCAAGGGCTGGTCGAAGAACAGGGAGCACCCGAGGACGTACTGGGCAATCCCCAAAGCGAGCGGCTGCGGCAGTTTCTCAGCGGCAATCTGAAGTAAGCCCCACCCTCCGCACACTACCTTTGAGCGACTGGCACGTTGCTCAAAGGGCTGATCAAGGACTTGATCAAAGGGTCACTGATTACTTTGGTAGTTGGCGTTATCATTCTGGACTTCGCTTCCAGGCGGTCCATGTCCCCCATCAAAACCTTTCTTTCGCCATTCGACCAACACCCAATCAAATTTGCTAGGCTCAGCCTTCTATACAGGAGGCCACCCATGACTCTCGAAGAAATGAACATTCCTCTATCGATCAAAACTCAAGCCGCCGATATCATCGCGCGCATTGAGCAGTCGACTGGAATTATCGATGCGACAATGGCGGGAGGGATCGCTGAAGGCTTTGTACTGGGTATCGTCTGCCTCAAGGCAATGCAGCCAGAGGATATCGATCAGTTGGAAACGCTGTTCAGTCAGGCCGGTGACCGGAAAATGGCTGGGTTGAAATAGACTTTCCTGTCCGTGGACGGATGACGGCTGCCACACTTTTATGCGTATTCTGCCCATCAGCCAGGCTCGCGCTCCTTACACGCCAGTGGAATGCATCAAGACCGCTTAGGGGAAATGCGAGTTTCAGATTGCTTCACTCCGTGGTGGGCACTCAACACGCTCCAGGAGATATCTCCCTGTTCCGACGTAGACAGCCAAGCGACCATGCTCCACACCAGGCCCAGCCAAAACACTCCCAAAACCATCAACATCCTTATGAAGGCTCGCGTGGTCATGATGGCAACCCGTTTGAATGATACTCATCATGCATCAGTCTCTCTCTAACCGTTCAACTTTGTTCAAATAAGTTTCATTCCTGCAAATAGCCTGTATACGTCGAACAGAGGACGATGTGGATAGAGACAGTGGAGGACCCGCCGACCCTGTATCGTGTTAAAACACTGCATGAGACACCGTATATTACCTCGTCATCTAGTCCGGCTCAGCGCCGGGCTTTTTCATTGTTTGCCCACTGCACTAACCCACAACGTTGTACCTATCTTTTGAGGTTGAAATCATGCGATTGACGCTGCCCGTACTAGTTTTAGGGCTTCTTGCTGCTCAAGGTGTCATGGCTGCCGGAGATGGCACTGCTGCTATTGGTGGCGGGCTTGGCGGCGCGCTTGGAAATGTCATCGGTCAACAGATGGGCGGAAGCACCGGGGCGGCGGTTGGAGCAGGTGTCGGCGGCGCTGCTGGCAGTGCTGTAGGCGCTAAAAGAGGCAACAAAACCGAAGCGGCCATTGGCGGTGGTATTGGTTCGGCGGGTGGCTCGATAATCGGCAACAAGCTAGGCGGCACGACCGGATCAACCATCGGTGCAGGCCTTGGTGGTGCAGCGGGCGGAGCCCTTGGTAACAACATGGCCGATGACGGTGGTAATAATCGATCCGACGGGAAGAGGCACGGCCACAAACGCAACAAGCATAAACACGACTGAGTCGCTTTTGATTGATTGCGCGCGACGCCTGATCTGTCGACACGCTCGCTATAGCCCGGCCCAGCGCCGGGCTTTTTCATTCTGCCCCGGCGTATAGCCCTAAAGCACCCACCGACGAGGGCGAGGCGGAACCTGACAGAAAGGCCTGATGATGAGCAGGCCAGCCTTTTTTGGCGCTATTCCTGCCCCAACGAATAGAGCAGTGAAAGCCCCAAATGCAGGATTGCGTCGTCTGACCGGTTTGAAAGCGAAGCCCTCAGACTGATCAGTTCACCCCCTTCATCCCCGGGATGGACCAGGCCTTGCAGTGTGATACGCAGTGCCCACACTTGATGCCAAAACGGTTCATCTCTAGGGTCGTTGTTCAGCTTTTGAATCACATACTTTCCGTACAGCCCGGTTTCACGGGTGAATACCCTGAAATGGGCTCTGGCTACGCCGAACGGCGACTCGATATGCCAGGCAGTGCCATCCCCAAGAGTTTCGAAGGTCACCCCCAGTGTTTGCCTGGAGTGCTCGTCCTCGAAAAGCGCATTCAGCCTCGCCGTCAACCTGACAGCATATTTTTTTAGCTGGGCTGACTCTTCCACGGCCGATGTGACTGTGGCCCAGTGTTCTTCGGGTATCGACAGGTATCTCATGGCAACCTCCGGAGCTGCTTGAACGCTCACTGTGCACCTTCCTTGTATCAACCCGGCAACCGCCCTCAAACCCCACACTCGTCGCAGGCTCGGACGCTGCCCGTCCATTCCAATACTAGGCCAAGAAGTGAACATGGATCGGGATCCACGGTTAGGAAGTTGATCCTCACTCCGTACGACGACCGAGACTCGTTTCCGGTGTAACCTAGCGCCGGTTGTCGCATAGCTCGACGTTAATCTGCCAGAGGAGACGAAGCATGAACGCATTAGAGTGGAACGAAGTCGCGCTGGCGAAATTTCTCGCTGACAATTCTTTCTTGCAGGCAGAGATCGAAAACCTGAGCCCCGAGGAGCAAAAGCAGCAGACCCACTGGGCCTTCGAGGATGAGGCGGAGTCTCAAGGTATCGAGCCCTGGGAGTTGGCGTTGCAACTGGTTGCCGAGTCGCCCGAACAACTTAAGACGATGCGTCTTGAAGCCCATAAACAAGTCGCCGAGACACTCGGTATGAACTGGGCAGAGTACTGCGAGCTGAACGATATCGAGGAGTGATAAGCCTCAAGGTGATCCGCCGTTGAAAAAATGTGTTGCCGCACGTGCACGACCGACCGTTGCGGCAGCCCGCTTTATCCAGTGATTCAAGGCTGAGGCCGGCTAAAATCCTGACTCACCAGTCATCCATAGCGCTTTACCTTGGCGTCGCGGGTGGGTAACGTCTGCCCCACTTCAACACAAGGAATCGCGTCATGAGTGATCTGATCTCGTATCACCTGGAAGACGGTATTGCCACGCTGACCTTGAGCAATGGCAAGGTCAATGCTATTTCCCCGGAGGTGATCGTAGCGTTCAACTCGGCGCTGGATCAGGCCGAACAGGATCGCGCGGTGGTGATCATTACCGGGCAACCGGGGATTCTTTCGGGTGGTTATGACCTCAAGGTGATGACGTCCGGTCCTGAGAATGCAATCAGCCTGGTCACGGCCGGTTCGAGCCTGGCACGGCGGCTTTTAGCGCACCCTTTCCCGGTGGTGGTTGCCTGCCCCGGGCACGCAGTGGCCAAAGGCGCATTTTTGCTCTTGTCGGTAGATTACCGGATTGGCGTGGACGGTCCGTTCAGCATCGGCTTGAACGAAGTACAGATTGGCATGACCATGCACCATGCCGGGATCGAATTGGCGCGTGATCGCCTGAGCAAATCGGCCTTCCATCGGTCGGTGATCAACGCCGAGATGTTCAACCCTAAAGGCGCTCTGGATGCAGGTTTTCTCGACAAGGTTGTCAGCGCCGAAGAACTGCAAAGCGCCGCACGCACAGCGGCCTTGCAATTGAAGAAACTCAATATGGTGGCGCACAAGAACACCAAGCTGAAAGTGCGCAAGGCGCTGCTTGAGGCGCTCGACCAGTCCATCGTGCTGGATCAGCAACACTCCGTGATTTGATCTTTAATCGGTTGAAAAAGCCTGATTCTTTGCCAGGTCTTTTCAACCGACCGCTCTAACGCAAGCCTGTCCCGACACAAGAAATATCTCCTCAAACAATCAACCCTGAACAGCCCTGCTCTGCAATTGCTGTCCTCAGTGCACATCCGTACACTGCGCCACCTTTTGCCTTGGTGGGCCAGTTGATGCTGTTGGTGTTTCGCATGTTGTTAATGGGCCTGCACTTTATTGCAGCGGGTGTACTGGGCGTATTGTTAGGGCTGTGCCGTCCATTCAATCCGGATAACAGTCGTCTGTGCGCGCGCATTTACGCCTGGCCTGCGATGTATATTTTACGTTTGCGTCTGAAGGCCGACATGGCCCCGTTGCTCAAGCAGTCGCAACCGTGCGTAATCATTGCCAATCATCAGTCGAACTACGACCTCTTTGTCCTCGGCAATGTGGTCCCTCCACGCACCGTTTGTATCGGCAAGAAAAGCCTTAAATGGGTGCCATTGTTCGGTCAGCTGTTTTGGTTGGCGGGTAATGTCCTGATTGATCGCGGCAACGTCCACAAAGCCCGGCAGTCGATGTTGACCACGACCGACACCTTGCAGCACAAGGACACCTCGATATGGGTCTTCCCGGAGGGCACACGCAACCTCGGAGAAGACTTGCTGCCATTCAAAAAGGGCGCGTTCCAGATGGCCATCGCTGCCGGCGTGCCCATCGTGCAGGTATGCGTCAGCAGCTACATCAAACACATGCAACTCAATCGCTGGCGCACGACCCGAATAATGATTCGTTCATTGCCCGCCATCCCGACGGCTGGCTTGAGCCTGGATGACGTGCCCATACTGATGGGCCGATGCCGCGAGCAGATGCAAATCTGTATCGCCGCCATGGACAAGCAACTGCTCGGCGCATGACGCTCACCCTTCAAGCCCGTTGAGTCGGCTTTATTGCCCGTGAACTCACCCGCTATCGCTGACTCTGATCAGTCAGACCACGTTAAGCTAAGCGCTACGTGCCACTGTCATCCAAAAAAGAAGAAGCGATACCACTATGGGCCGAGTTGTTGCTGCTGCGGTTTACAGCGCCGGAAAAAAAGTCACCAACATTACCCTCGACGAGGGTGCCGCATGGGCTGCGAAGCCCGGGCACTTCGTCTGGATTGGCCTGGAACAACCCAATGCGGAGGAACTGACTAATCTACAACGTCAGTTCAATTTGCATGAACTGGCCATCGAAGATGCACTTGAGACACACAGCCGACCGAAGCTCGAAACCTTCGGCGACGCACTGTTCATCGTCACGTACTCCCCTGTTCGCGAAAACGGCAAACTCGAATTCATCGAGACGCATATCTTTGCTGGCAAGGGCTACATCATCACCGCCCGTAATGGCCACTCGAAATCGTACGGGCTGGTGCGCCAGCGTTGCGAGGCGCGGCCGTTGCTGCTTGAACATGGTGAAGATTTCGTGCTGTATGCGCTCCTCGACTTCGTCACAGAGTGTTATCAACCCGTTACCGAGGCCATCCACAGCGAACTCGACGCACTCGAACACGGTGTACTGAGCGGCGCGATGAACGAAGTCGATATTCAGCGCATTCACAGTCTGCGCCGCGATCTGCTGCGGTTACGCAGGTACGTGGCGCCCATGGTGGAGATTGGTGAAGAACTGCAAAAACTGAGCTTCCCGTTTATCGACAAGAACATGCGCCCGTACTTTCGCGACGTGGAAATTCACGTCACTCGGCAAATGGAAGATTTGGCCAACCTGCGCGACATCGCCAGCCAGACCATCGAAATCGGTCTACTGCTGGAGTCCTCGCGGCAAAGCATCGTGCAGCGCAAGTTCGCAGCCTGGGCGGCGATTTTGGCGTTTCCGACGGCGGTTGCGGGGATCTACGGGATGAACTTCCAGAACATGCCGGAGCTGGGTTGGCAGTACGGCTATTTCGCGGTGCTCGGGTTTATCTCGACAGGATGCGTGGGTTTGTATGCCAGCTTCAAGCGCTCGGGATGGTTGTAGCGCACCTGCTCGACAGCGGTAGAGCAGGTGCGATTTACCCTCAGCCCACCTGTGTTTCAGGCTTGTGCGCCACAAAACGCATCATCCATTCAGCCACGGTCGTGCCGTGGTGGTCGTATTCCAGACTGGCGATGCCGCTGTTATAGATCTGCTCACCCAGGTGCTGTTGGCGGATCTCCAGCAAGGCGCGGGAGTAATCGTGGATGAACTCCGGGTGACCCTGAAAGCACAGCACTTGATCATTGATGTGGAACGCGGCGAACGGGCAGAAATCGCTGGAGGCAATTACGGTAGCGTTTTCCGGGAGTACCGTGACTTGATCCTGGTGGCTGATGAGCAACGTCAGCTCGTCGATAGCCGGACTCATCCACGGTGTCGCCGGAGCCAGTTTATATCGGTGCGTACCGACGCCCCAGCCCTGATGGGCACGTTCACTTTTCCCACCCAGCAGCAACGCCAATAATTGATGGCCGAAGCAGATACCCAGCAGCTTGTCACCTTGCTCGAACCGCTGCAGCAGGAAGGTTTTCAGGGTTTGAATCCATGGATCGCTGCCGAATGAGTCGGCTTTGCTACCGGTGATCAGATACGCGTCGAAACGCTCATCAGCAGCAGGGTAATCACCATGCATCACGTTGTAGACGCTAAATTCTGCCGGAATCGGCTGACGCGAAAACAACCGTTCAAACATCTGCCCATAACCCTGATATTGATTGACCAACTCCGGACGCAGGACGTCGGTTTCCAGAATGCAGATGCGTAACGACATAAAAAAGTACCTGACACAGTAAAGGCAATAGCGCAGGGGCAAAGCCTGCCTTGAATAACCACATCAAGGCAAGTGCCCACGCACTATTCATTTACTCCAGTTTCGCGCGCGCCCCTTAAAACAATTGGTTCTGCGCGGCTTTATCCAGCAACAGTACCGGTGGCTCGAAACGCTCTCCGTACTGTTCGACCAGATACTGCGCGCGAGCGACGAAATCCTTGAGCCCGTACTGGTTAATAAATTGCAGCGCACCACCGCTCCAGGCGGCAAAGCCGATGCCGAAGATCGACCCAATGTTAGCGTCGGCGGTGGACAACAGAACGCCCTCCTCCAGGCAACGCACGGTTTCGATGGCCTGAATGAACAGCAAGCGATCGCGTACATCCTGCGCGGCAATCTGCCCATCGGCTTTTTCGAAGCGCGATTTCAGTTCCGGCCACAAGTGCTTGGGCGCGCCTTGTGGGTAGTCATAAAACCCACCGCCAGCGGCCTTGCCTGGGCGCTTGTACTCATTGAGCATCAGGTCGACCACCGCGAACGCAGGGTGTTGCGGCACGGGTTTGCCCTCAGCCTCGAGATCCTTGCGCGCCTGTTGGCGAATGTGGCTCATCAGGCTCAAAGACACTTCATCGGACACTGCCAGCGGCCCAACGGGCATACCGGCCTTGCGCGCTTCGGTTTCAATCATCGCCGCCGATACGCCTTCGCCAAGCATGGCAATGCCTTCGTTGGTAAAGGTTCCGAACACCCGTGAGGTGAAGAAGCCCCGACTGTCGTTGACCACGATTGGGGTTTTCTTGATTTGCAGGACAAAATCGAAACCTCGGGCCAGGGTTTCATCGCTGGTGTTGGCACCCTTGATGATCTCCACCAGTTGCATCTTGTCCACCGGGCTGAAGAAATGCAGGCCGATAAACCGGTTCTCTTGCACAATCGCCTTCGCCAGGCCGCTGATAGGCAAGGTCGAGGTGTTGGACGCGATGACAGCGTCACGCAAGGCAACCCGCTCCGCTGCAGCCGTGACAGTGCCTTTGAGCGAGCGGTCTTCGAACACGGCTTCAATGATCAGATCGCAGCCATGCAGATCGGCATCCAGCTCAGTGGCCAGGATGCGGGCCAGAATCGCATCCCGCTGCTCGGCGGTCATTCGCCCACTGGAGACCTTCTTGTCCAGCAACTTGGCAGAATGGCTTTTGCCCTTCTCAGCCGCAGCCTGACTGACGTCTTTAAGTACCACCTCGATACCCGCCGACGCGCTCACGTAAGCAATGCCCGCGCCCATCATGCCCGCGCCTAACACGCCGACTTTTTTGGTCTGATGAACCGGAATACCTGTGGGGCGTGATCCACCGGCATTGATTTCATTGAGCTGAAACCAGAAAGTGCCGATCATGTTTTTCGCGACCTGACCGGTGGTGAGTTCGGTGAAGTAGCGTGTTTCGATGATCTGCGCCGTATCGAAATCCACCTGTGCGCCTTCTACAGCAGCACACAGAATTTTCTCGGGCGCCGGGAAACATCCCTGAGTACGGTTTTGCAGGATCGACGGCGCAATGGCGAGCATTTGCGCGACTTTCGGGTGTGAGGGCGTGCCACCGGGAATCTGGTACCCGGCCACATCCCACGGTTGTTTCGCGGACGGGTTGGCGCCGATCCACGCGCGGGCCTTGGCCAGCATGTCGTCGCGGTCGCTGGCGATCTGGTCAATCAGGCCTGCTTGCAGTGCCTGTTGCGGACCAATTTTCTTACCTTCGAGCAAATACGGCAGGGCTTTTTCCAGACCGAGCATGCGCACCATCCGCACGACCCCGCCGCCGCCCGGCAAGAGGCCCAAGGTGACTTCCGGCAGGCCGATCTGAACACTGCTGCTGTCCAGAGCAATGCGATGATGACAAGCCAGGCAGATCTCCCAACCGCCGCCCAGCGCGGCGCCATTAATGGCGGCGACCACCGGTTTGCCCAAGGTTTCGAGCGTGCGCAGCTGTGCCTTCAGGTTCAGGACCATCTCGTAGAACCACTGTGCACGGGCCTTGTCGACCTGAATCAGTTCGTTGAGATCGCCACCGGCGAAAAAGGTTTTCTTCGCGGAGGTGATGATTACCCCGGCAATCGAGTCTTTCTCGGTGTTCAGTCGGGCGACGATGCTGGCCATGGCATCGCGGTACACCGCGTTCATGGTGTTGGCGGTCTGGCCGGGCATGTCGATGGTCAGGACGACAATCTGGTCCTGGCCCTTCTCATAATGGATGGCGTCAGTCATGGCGGAGGTCATAGAGAAATCCTGGTGAAGTCGGGAGACAGGCTTAATAGCGTTCGATGATGGTGGCAATGCCCATGCCGCCGCCGACACACAGTGTCGCCAGGCCATAGCGCAGCTGGCGGGCTTCCAGCTCATCGAGCAAGGTGCCAAGAATTGCGCACCCGGTTGCTCCCAGTGGATGGCCCATGGCGATTGAGCCGCCATTGACGTTGACCTTGTCGCCACTGATGTCCATGTCCTTGATGAACTTGAGCACTACCGAGGCGAACGCTTCGTTGACTTCGAACAGGTCGATATCCTCGACCTTCAACCCGGCGCGGCCCAAGGCCTTGCGCGTCGCTGGCGCGGGACCGGTGAGCATGATGGTCGGGTCGGCACTGGTCACCGCCGTCGCGACAATGCGTGCCCGAGGGCGCAGACCCAGCGCCAGGCCCTTGGCCGCGGAACCGATAAGCATGGCAGCCGCACCATCAACGATCCCGGAGCTATTGCCGGGGGTATGAACATGGTTGATGCGCTCGACATGGCTGTAGACCCGAAGCGCGGTGGCGTCGAATCCCATCTGGCCGATCATTTCGAAGCTCGACTTGAGCTTGCCCAACCCCTCCAGGGTCGAGTCGGCGCGAATGAACTCATCGTGATCAAGCAGCAGCGTGCCGTTCTGGTCTCTTACCGACACCAGAGATTTGTTGAACGAACCATCGGCGCGTGCACGGGCGGCTTTTTGCTGTGAGTACAAAGCATAGGCATCGACATCGCCGCGACTGAAGCCCTCCATCGTCGCAATCAAGTCGGCACCGATCCCTTGCGGGGTGAAATGGCAGTGCATGTTGGTCTGCGGGTCCAACGCCCAGGCACCGCCGTCGCTGCCCATTGGTACACGTGACATCGACTCGACCCCGCCCACCACCACAAGGTCTTCAAAGCCTGAGCGAATTTTCATCGCGCCCAGGTTGACCGCTTCCAGGCCCGACGCGCAAAACCGGTTGAGCTGCATCCCCGCGACGCTGACGTCCCAATCGGCGACCAGTGCAGCCGTTTTGGCAATGTCCGCGCCCTGATCACCCACCGGCGTTACGCACCCCAGAACAATGTCATCGACCTGACGGGTGTCCAGTTGGTTGCGTTGCTGCAAGGCAACAAGCAATCCCGCTATCAAGTTCACCGGCTTGACACTGTACAGCGCCCCACCCGGTTTGCCTTTGCCACGGGGCGTGCGTACCGCATCGAAAATCAAAGCTTCAGTCATGAGGTCCTCGGAGCGCAGTGGAAAGTGGGTTCCTGTACCGACACCTTAAACGTCACCCGAGCTGATTCAATGACCTAAGCGCTCATTAGGCTTGACCGCCTCGCTCAGACGAACGGTAGCTGACTAACATATCTGTATCGCAAGCCTTCAAAGCGTCTAGCAAAGGCAGTACTCGGAAGCTGGCGATGAGCCTTAGTACGTGCAATTCATATCGTCTCTTGAATGATACGAAATCGATCTAAGCCATACGTGACGCGGGTCCTAAGGTTAACCCTGTAACAGACGGACGCAAAAAATACAGTAGCAGTCTGAGTTGCCGGGTCTGCCGGGACACCTGTTCGCGTGTATCACCTTTGCCAGCTGCCCGATTCATGTACTACGAAATCGGAGAGCTTTAGTCGCTCAGGAATAACAACAAAAGGCAGTCAGCCATGTTTAAACATTCGAAAGTTCGTCAGGCGGGGCTTATTGTGTTCGCCACTACTCTTTTATTGATTGTGCCGAACATGACCCGTCTGTTCGGTTGAGCGTATCTTTGCCATGCCAAAGCAAGGTATTCGATACGCTGTCGAGTAAAGCGCATCTGTGCCAATCTTCCAGCCTGAATTGATGGAGATGGGTTTATGCGTCAGTGGTTAGCGTTCATACCGTTGCTCTGCTGCTTTGCTGTCAGCCACGTGGGCGTCGTCCAAGCCGCTCAATTGAGCGTCGAGCTACCCGACGGGGTCCATATTTGGGACACCGCACAGCTGCTTAAGCATCCGCAAGCGCAGCAGATCCAAATCGCCGAAGATGTTTCCTACAAACGCGCCATGACCTATCGCGCAGTGCCAATGGCGGCGCTGCTTGGGGGCATTACTGCAAAGGATCATCTCCAGGCCGTGGCCACGGATGGGTTTGCCGCCGAGATGCCCGCAGGGCCTTTGCTTGAGAGCACTGGCGCACGCGCGTGGCTGGCGATCGAAGACCCGGCAGCTCCGTGGCCCACGCTGGGCGAAAACCAGCAAAGCCCCGGTCCTTTTTATCTGGTATGGACCGAACCGAAAGCCGGCAACATCAGCCCCGAACAATGGCCCTTCGCGGTCAGTAAAGTACGAATATTAGCGTCCGTGGCTGAACGTTTCCCAATGATGCTGCCGGACCGGGCATTGGCTGCCAATGATCCGATCAATCAAGGGTTTGCACTGTTTCAGAAAAACTGCCTGGCCTGCCATCGCCTCAACGGTGCCGGTGACTCGCAACTGGGTCCGGACCTGAATCAGCCGCACAGCCCCATTGAGTACTTTGCGGGGGACTACCTCAAGCTCTACATCCGAAACCCGCAAAGCCTGCGTCAATGGCCACAGGCAAAAATGCCCGCGATCTCTACAGCGGTGCTGTCCGAGGGTGAGCTGGATCAACTGATTGGCTATCTCAGGCACATGGCGCAACGCAGAACGGCAGCGTCCCCGCTCTAAGCGCTGACGTGCCTGCGAAGAAGCTGACGCGGTGTGTCTGGCACACCGCGCTCAGGATGGTTACTGCTGCTGCACCAACAACATCGGCGAGACGAACACTTTGGCATGCATCTGCTCGCAGCCACCGCCACGGCGCATACCCCGTACCGGGCAGGCGTCGAGGTAATCCAGACCCACTGCCAGCTTGAGGTGACGCTCAGGCCGGGACAGTTGATTGGTCACATCGAAGCTGTACCAGGCGTCATCGATCCAGGCTTCCGCCCAGGCATGACTGGCCAGATGCTCGCTGTTTTCGCTATAGAGATAACCTGATACATAACGTGCGGGCACTCCCAGGCTACGGGCACAGGCCAGGAACGCATGGGTGTGGTCCTGGCACACGCCTGAACGGCCAGCAAACGCTTCAGCAGCGCTGGTATCGACTTCTGTCGAACCAGGGCTGTAGGTCATGTGTTGGTTCAGACCGTACATCAAGTCGATCAAGGCATTGCGGTCTTTGCGCGTGTGGCACTGTTTGAGCGCAAAGGCACGTATGGCTTCATCGGCTTCAGTCAGACGGGTGAAACGCAGAAATGGCAGCGCTGACTGGCTTTCATGCTCAGCCTCACGCTTCTCGTCGATTTCAACCTGGCCACGGGCACCGATAATGATCGCTTCGTGGGGCTCATCCAGCGTCAATACATGAAGGATATTGCCGAACGGATCGATCTGCGCACGCACCGGGCGCGGCAAGGTCAGCTGCCAGCTGAGTACCTGCTGGCGCTCGCTGTCGTGAGGTGTCAGACGCAAATACTGGATGCTGGCGCGGACTTGATCTTCGTAGTGATAAGTGGTCTCGTGGCTAATTGAGAGTCTCATGCAGCCTCCAGGTATGAAGTGTGGATAGCGTTACCCAATTGGGCCACTAACGGAATGAATTCATTCAGCCATTCATGCAGGCCTTCACCCAGGATTTCATCGATGCTGGTATAGCGCAGACGTGCGTCCAATTCGGCGGCCAAGCGCTGTGCCGGACGGCCATTGGCGCCTGGCAGACTCGCGAGGATCTGATCGAGCTCCTCCAGACAGGCGCGCAACGAGCGCGGGATGTCGGCACGCAACAGCAGCAATTCGGCGACCTGACGCGCACCCGGCGCGTCCCGATACAGCTCGGTGTACGCCTCGAACGACGACAAGGCGCGCAACAAGGCGCTCCACTGGTAGTAGCCGTGCGCCGAACTGTCAGAGATCGCTTCGGTATTTTTCCCGAGCACTTCGAGCATCTCGTAACGGGCGTCGAGCATGCGCAGGGTGTTATCGGCGCGCTCGATGAACGTCCCCAGACGGATAAAACGGAACGCATCGTGACGCATGATGGTGCCATAGGTCGCCCCCCGAAACAGGTGCGAACGCTCTTTGACCCACTCACAAAAACGGCTCATGCCGTAACGACTCAAACCCTGCTCGGCGATGCCGCGTATCTCAAGCCACGTGGCGTTGATGTTTTCCCACATGTCTGCCGTGATTCGTCCGCGCACCGCATGAGCACTGGCCCGAGCGGCACCCAGGCAGCTGTAAATGCTGGCCGGGTTGGTCGCATCCAGGGCGAAAAAATGCAACAAGCGTTCGGCGTGCAACTCACCGTAGCGCTCCAGATAGTCGTCCAGCGTGCCGGTAATCAACAGCGGCATGGCCATTTCATCCAGACCATCGCCGCGCCCATCCTGGGGCATCAGTGACAACGAATAGCTGACGTCGAGCATCCGCGCGAGGTTTTCCGCTCGCTCCAGATAACGCGACATCCAATATAAATCCGAGGCAGTTCTACTTAGCATTGGCAGGCATCCTTAATCCTCAACCACCCAGGTGTCTTTGGTTCCGCCGCCCTGGGACGAGTTCACCACGAGAGAGCCTTCACGCAGGGCTACTCGGGTAAGGCCGCCTGGGACTACTCGGGTTTCACGGCCGGAAAGAACAAATGGGCGCAAGTCGATATGGCGTGGGGCGATGCCGTTCTCGACAAAAGTCGGACAGGTCGACAGGCATAAAGTGGGTTGTGCGATGTACGCGTGGGGCTTGGCTTTCAGGCGGGCACGGAACACTTCGATTTCAGCTGCCGAAGCCGCCGGGCCAACCAACATGCCGTAACCACCCGAACCTTGGGTTTCCTTGACCACCAGTTCCGGCAGATGCGCCAGCACGTGGGACAACTCTTCCGGTTTGCGGCACTGCCAGGTCGGCACATTTTGCAGAATCGGCTCTTCATCCAGATAGAAACGGATCATGTCCGTCACATAGGGATAGATCGACTTGTCGTCCGCTACGCCGGTCCCGATGGCATTGGCCAGCACCACATTGCCCGAGCGATAGGCCGAAAGCAGGCCCGGGACGCCGAGCATTGAGTCGGGGTTAAACGCCAGCGGATCGAGAAACGCATCATCCAGACGCCGGTAGATCACATCGACGGCTTTAGGCCCGTCAGTGGTGCGCATGAAGACGCGATCATCACGCACGAACAGATCGGCCCCTTCCACCAACTCGACACCCATCTCGCGCGCCAGAAAGGCGTGTTCGAAAAAGGCACTGTTAAAGCGGCCAGGAGTCAGGACTACAACGCTCGGATTGTCGATGGGGCTGGAGCTTTTCAAGGTGTCGAGGAGCATGTTCGGATAATGATCGATGGGCGCGATGCGCTGAGCGGCGAACAGCTCCGGGAACAGGCGCATCATCATCTTGCGATCTTCGAGCATGTAACTGACGCCGCTGGGTGTGCGCAGGTTGTCTTCAAGCACGTAGTAGGTGCCGTCGCCATCACGCACCAAGTCAACACCGGAAATATGCGAATAAAGGTCACGGTGCAGATTCAGGCCCTGCATCGCCAACTGATATTGCTCGTTGGCCAACACCTGTTCGGCGGGAATAATCCCGGCTTTGATAATCCGTTGATCGTGATACAGGTCGGCGAGAAACATGTTCA
Source organism: Pseudomonas sp. 10C3 (assembly GCF_036346185.1). Lineage (NCBI taxonomy): Bacteria > Pseudomonadati > Pseudomonadota > Gammaproteobacteria > Pseudomonadales > Pseudomonadaceae > Pseudomonas > Pseudomonas sp. 10C3. The sequence continues at coordinate 83,313 of NZ_JASJVE010000002.1, forward strand.
ACGCCTTGACCCGCTGAATACAGCCGCGTTCCACAATCCGCCATTCGCTGGCCGGAATACTGCGCGGAATCGTATCGAACGGAATCAACCGCTCAGTGCCCTGGTCGTCCCCATACAGCGTGAACGTAATCCCGGCACGATGAAACAAAAGGTCGGCTTCACGTCTGCGCTGAGCCAAAAGCTCCGGCGGCGTCTCACCCAGCCAACGGGCAAACTCCCGATAATGCGGACGGACCAGACCGCCAGCGTCGTACATTTCATCATAAAAGGTGCGGATCATGCCGTACTCCTTGTCACCACGGACACCAAAGGCCTTCGCAAGGCCCGTGCCATCGGCATAAACGCTTTAATATCAAACAGTTGGATAAATCCCCTAACGCAACCGCACCATTCCTGTGCAGTAACCGCCCCAACTTATTCACCTACGCCTCATTGCGACGCGTCCTTCAATAACGCTATCTATTACCAGCATAGTCAGCGTTGATTTCACAGGTGTAATTTTGTTTCACAACCCACCCAACAATCCCTCTAACGGTTAGAACCTACAAACTAAAACCGGCTGACAAAAGGTCAGCCGGTAAGGGGATTGCAACGGGGACACCCTCGGGCGTTAATTAAAACGCTTGATTTCCTGAGTCACGCCCCACCCCTCGACCTCACCGTCCAGCGGTGTGATCACCGTTTGAAAGTCTTGCTCGAAATCATCGATCCCACCATAAGTGGCGTACATCACTTTGCTCAATTGAAGATGCCATGCCCCGTCATCACGGACGCTGACCTGCGCGTTCAAGGATTCCCCACGAAACTGCCCTGCCGCTTGCCGTGCCCGCTCCTCATCCGGGAAAACGGCATAAAACTCGATGGGATGAATACGTGCGAAATCAAAACCGCCCTCTTTCATGCGGCGCAGTACGTTACTGCTGATGTCCTCTTGATAGGCTGTGCTCATGAAACGTCCTCCTATGCAACGATAGATAGAGTTTCAACACTCCCAACGCGACCCGCCGATTGGTGGTCGCTCAGCAACAGATAGTCTGTCGCCAGGAGCCAAGCATGTAGCTGACAAGGCCAGATCTATCAGGTAGACAGGGCATCGACATGGAGGAAGCCAAAGCAAGCCAGCTTCGGCCTCATTTGCAGAGTAACCCTATCGGCCGTCCGTGCCAAATGGCAGATCAAGCAATGGCCAAAGGTATGATTCAAGGAGTTTCAGTGACCGAAATAATTTGCACACTGTGCAGTGCCTTCAGGGATTTTACCGTCGGCTCGGGTGCCCGGCCGTCAAGGTCGTTCAGATCAAGTTTATCAACCACAGGGTACAAAACCTCGCGTAGATAGTCTGCCGCTGCCTCCATATCAGGACGCTGCTCGCTGCCAAACTCTAGGCTTTGTCGGACGCCATCTTTATCAAGATAAGTAATGGTCCACTGTTTCATCTATGTCTCCTCAGCGAAGCCGAAGAAAGCGGCTTACTTAATCTGGACCCTGAAAATCCAGTATTCGTTCCACTGTTTTGGCTGCCGGGCGGACAAAAAAAGAGACCGGTAAAGGTCTCTTTTTTAGTACGCCGCTCGCTTAGCGCGGCTTGCTGTCGACCACGCCCGCGGTATTCTCCATCAGGCTCTTGGTTGCGGTTTGCAGGAAGCTTTCCAGCTTCAGCCTTAGCTGTGGTAAATCAGCTTGTTGAGGCATCAGTTCGGCGTGGGGCTTGGCGCCCAGCTCATATTGGTACACGCGAGGTTCCATATCCTTGGGCTCGATCAGAATACGATCGCCAGTCACCAGGGCGACGGTCAACTCGCCCCCCGATGGTTTGATCACGCCAAAACCTTTATCGCCTTCAGGCAGGTTCAGCAAGTCACGACCCCAGCATTGGTTACGCGATTCGCCACCCAAACGCCCCATGATGGTCGGAACGATATCAATCTGGGTGCCGACAATACTGCTGCGCTGACCGAATTTCTCCTGGACGCCTGGGCCGATCATCAGCATGGGTACGTTAAAGCGACCAAGGTCCATTTCGGAGACTTGCTGATCGTTACCGAAACCGTGATCCCCGACGACGATGAACAGGGTTTCTTTGAAGTAAGGCTCTTTGCGCGCCTTCTCGAAGAATTGCCCCAACGCCCAGTCGGCATAACGCATGGCCGTCAAATGCTCATCCAGCGTGCCATGCCCGGTAACCCGCTCGACGGGCAGGTTTTCCGGCAACGCATACGGCGTATGGTTGGACAGGCTTTGCAGCAACGCATAGAAAGGCTTGCCACCTTCGCGTGCTTTCAGCTCCTGAGCGCCTCTGTCGAACATATCCTGATCGGACACACCCCACGTTGGATCGGAGAACACGGGATCGACAAAATCATTACGGCCAATGAAGTTGGTCATGCCCTGGTTGCTGAAGAAGCCTGATTGGTTGTCCCACGCAAAATCGCCGTTGTAGACATAGACATCGTCGTATTTGCGGGCACTTAGCAACTGCGGCAGGCCGGACAGTTTGTGGCTGCCTTCCGGGGTTTGCATCAGGTATTCAAAACCTGGCAGGTTTGGAAAGCAGGCCATGGTGGCGAACATGCCCTGGTGGGTATGCGTGCCATTGGAGAAGAAGCGGTCGAACAGCAGACCTTCCTTGGACAGCTTGTCGAAGTAAGGCGTGATGTTGGCATCGCTGCCCAAAGCACCCACCGAATGACCGGCGAAACTTTCCATCAGGATCACCACCACGTTGCGGATCGGCAGTGTTTTTTCCACGGGTGGCAAGGAATCGCGGCGCACGGCAGCGGTGTCGGCATCAACCAGCTTGTCACTGGCGGTCAGCAACATGTCACGCACGGTTTGTTCCGCCAACGGTTGGGGCAGCGTGGCCTTCCAGATATTGGCGCGCTGGTCGGACGTCAGGGCTTCGGCAGCAGAGATCAACGATAAGGTGCCATTGAGGCCCAACTGGTTGGCGAAGTTCGAATCAGTGGTGTACGCATCCCCCCAACGTAATGGCGGGCCCTGACGCAGGGTGCCACGAGCGGCGACGACGGCAACCATCAGGCAGGCCACGAACACGCCGATACGCAGATACCACGGTGCGACCGAGCGGTTGCTGCTCGAACTGACATTAAGCCGCCGACGGGTTCGAGTCAGACGGTCGATGCCCTTGAAGAGCAGACTCAGTACCCAGGTAACCGCCGCCCAGGCCAGCAGATAGCGTCCCACCGGGAAGCCGTTCCAGAGCATGCTCAGCACGGTTTTCGGGTCTTCCTTGACGTACTGGAACACCAGCCCGTTCAAGCGTTGATGGAACTCGCGGTAAAAGTCCAACTCCATCAGGCCGAGGAACAGCGTGATGCTGGCGCCAATCGTCAACCAAAACCGGAACAACCCACGCCCAGTCATTGCCCGGGCGCTGAACAACGCCAGCACCAGAGGAATGAGCAGGTAAATTGTCAGGCGCAAGTCGAAACGCAGGCCATTGACCATCGCCTCGAAAAAGGTCGACGCAGGGATGCTACCAATCATTTCGCGGTTATAGACCAGCAGCGCGACTCGCAGCAGGGTATACATCACCATCAAGACCAAGCCGCTCAGCAGCGTGTAAGCCAGATGCGATTTGACGGTGGGTTGCAGCAAGCGCGACGAGGCGTGCTGATGACTCAGGGCGTCCTGTGTGGCCATGGTGTTCTAGGATCCGTTGGATTCAGGGTAAATGAAGTTCAAATGCATGTGCGCCCTACGCTGTTCGAGACAGCGAGGTTGGCGCGGCGGGCAATTTATTCATGATCGTGTGTGGAGTTTACCAATGATGCGCGCCAAATCGCCAACGACAGCGCATCTAAAAAAAGGTTCCCGTGGCTCTAAAGCAAGGGTCTTGGCCGCCACAGGGCGAAATAACCGCGCATGATTTTCTGGAATGGGCTGTGAAAATTTCGTCTCGCGCAGCGACTTAAATGTAAGGTTGTGTGTCGGGGAGTTTGCATACGACGATCTAAATCGCTATTCCACGTAACAAAAAGCCGCCAATGATGGCGACTTTCCACATCAAAAATCAGTCGTTACTTGGCTTGTTGACTGCCTGCAAAACATACTGCGGCAACGCAAAGGCACCGATATGGATTTCAGGATTGTAATAACGCGTCACGATACCGCTGCCGGCGAAACGCTGACGTAACGTGTCCAAAGGCAGTTTGCGGTAGTCAGTATTGGTTGCGCCCCACGCGAAGGTCATGGCGCCACCGATGTAAGTCGGGATCGCGGCCTGGTAAAAGTGCCAGTCCGGGAACAGGCTGCGCAGGCGACCGGCAGTGGTCTGCACTTCGGCCAACTGCATGAAAGGCGTGCCGTTCTGGGTGACCAGAATACCGCCTTCGTTCAGGCAGCGGCGGCAGGCCTCATAGAAGTTTTCGGAGAACAACACTTCGCCCGGGCCAATCGGATCGGTGGAGTCGGAAATGATGATGTCGAATTTTTCTTCGGTGGTCGCCACGAAGCGCATGCCGTCATCGATCACCAGATTCAGGCGTGAATCTTCAAAAGCGCCTTTCGAGTGGTTCGGCAAGAACTGCTTGCACATCTCGACCACGGTGCCATCGATTTCAACCATGGTGATGTGTTCGATGCTGCGATGTTTGGCAACTTCGCGCAGCATACCGCCATCGCCGCCACCGATAATCAGCACGCGCTTGGCTGCGCCGTGGGCGAGGATCGGTACGTGGGTGAGCATCTCGTGGTAGATGAATTCGTCGGCTTCAGTGGTCTGGATAACGCCGTCGAGCGCCATGACCCGGCCCATGCGCGGGTTCTCGAAGATCACCAGATGTTGATGCTCGGTGCGCACTTCGTGCAGCAGTTTTTCCATACGGAAGCGCTGGCCGTAACCTTCATACAACGTCTCTTGATAATCGCTCATGGGTAAACCCCCGGTGGATGCTGATAGCAACGGACAGTGAGCCGCTTTTAGTAAAAGCGCTGCCCCTGAGAAAGTCGGGCATTCTACGTCGCGGACGATGACAGGTCGAACCTCTATTGATCAGCCCATGCTGCCCGGACCTGAAAAACAAAAAGCGCCTGACTGCAGCAGTCAGGCGCTTGAGGGGTACGTCAGCGTCAGGTCAAACGTGTCAGAGGCGCACGTTACCGCGCGGTCCGGCAATCGCCCAGATGATCAAGCCCAAAACCGGTAGCAGCACAATCAGCAATACCCACAGGATCTTCATCCCTGTTTCGGCGCCGCTTTTCAATACATTGAGGATTGCCCAGATATCCAGGGCAAGGATGATCAGACCGACCAGACCATTAAACGTAGAACCCATGGTGTTGCTCCTAATTGAATACTTCTCTGATTAGGATAGTTGCACGCAGTGAGGGTTCCATTTCGCCAGCATCTTATTTTTCGTGCCCGCTGACCAAGGTCGTGCGCCGATCAAACATGCAAGGCAATGCGCAGGGCTTCCAGTGAAGGCGCTGCCGTGATACCCACTGCCGCCGCCAACTCGATCACCCGATCCTGATCCTGACCATAGATCAGCACCGCTTGCAGTTCATCGTCCAATGGCTGACTGAGGTTCATCAGTACGTAACCGCCCTTCTCCCGGTTCATGCTGCTCAGTTGAATCTGAATACGGTTGAGAGCGGTCAATGCTTCGGTTTTGGCCAATTGCTTGGGTTTGATGTTGAAGGTCACGTCCTGACCGAAGGATTCAACGATCTGTGCAAACAGGTCCATGTAACTGTCGGCCTGAAACAACACGGTCTCCGGCAAGCTGCCAACCACGACCCATTCGCCCAACGGGATGGGGAAACTGTCGTCGTAGTTGATGTCAGGATTGGTCGCGAGAAACGCCTGGGGATCGGCGTAAGCTTGGGCGGCCTCAGCCGCGATGTGCGCGATTTCTTCCTCGCCCATGCAACCCGAACTGATTTTACTGATTAATTCTATGAGTTGGTTCTTCATGGGCTGTCCTGACAATAGGCGAATAGGGGGCGCGAAAACAAGGCGCGAAGGATAACTTGAAATCCATCAGGGCTCTATTGGTAAGGCCTTGATTAACGCTACCCCTGAGCGACCGCCCCAGCGCGATCACAAGGAAGTCGGAACGATCAGCCGTTGAGCTTGCTCAATTGCTCGGCGGTGTCCGCCGCGCCCATGGTTTGCGCCGCGGCCAATGGGGTGACGCCGTTGGCATCCTGCGCATGAGGGTTGGCGCCTTTAGAGAGCAGGTAATCGACGATTGCGGTGCGGTTGAACATGGCCGCCATCATGAGCGCAGTACGCCCGTCCGCAGAGGCGCCTTCGACGTCGGCGCCGTTTTCAACCAGCAGTTTGACCACAGGCAGGTCACCCTTGAACGCCGCACCGGCAATAGGGCTCTGACCGTTGTCGTTACGTATTTCAGGATCAGCTTTAAAGTCCAATAACACGCGGACGCTGTCCAGATGTCCATGGTAGCTGGCAAGCATCAACAACGTGTCGCCCTTGTGATTGCGCAAATTGGGGGTAAGACCTTTTTCCAGTAGACGCCCAAGCATCAATGCGTCGCCTTTGCGTGCAACATCAAATACCTGCTCGGCAAACTCCAGGGCCTCGTCATCGGTCATTAATGTGGCATCGGCAGCCGATTTGGAATGATCTGACATGGTGTACTCCTTGAACGGCGCAGGCAGTTGGAATCAGCGTATGTCCGCCAGTTTCCAGAGCTGCCCGCCCAGGGTCAAGGTATGTGGTCCATAGCCAAATTCAATAGCGAAACTTGCCAGCATGGATATCCCGCAGCACATCGGGCGTTACCGGCACATAGGTGTCTGAACCCGGTAGCCAGGCGTAAACCGGATCACCCCCGGTTTTGCCGGGGTCAAAGGCCTCGTTCTTCAGTCGGGTCTTCTGGTACTTGAACGTACCCGTGGTTTCCATCTTGACCTTCACGCGCAGGAACACTGGCACTGCGTAGGACGGCATCTGACTTTTCGCGAACTGCAGCAACTCCTGGAAGTCCAGGGTCGCCAGCGACTCTGCCGGGGTAATCGCCGCCATCCCGGCACGACCGTTGGTGTTCATGATCTCGACACCGTACGCCACGACTTCAGAGATTTTAGGGTATTGAAGCATGATGTTCTCGACCTCGGTGGTCGATACGTTTTCGCCCTTCCAGCGATAGGTATCGCCCAACCGGTCGACAAATTGCACATGGCCAAAACCGATATCGCGCAGCAGATCCCCTGTGTCGAAGTACCGATCACCCTTTTCAAACACATCGCAAAGGATCACTTTCTGGTTTTTCTCAGGCTCGGTGTAGCCATCCAGCGGTGCTTTCTCATCGATCTTCGCCAGCAGCAATCCCTGTCCTCCCTTCCCGATCCTCTGCATGAAGCCATCAGCGTTACGGATCGGCGAGCCACTTTCATGGGCGTATTCCACCAACGTCCAGGCCTGAAGGGAAAAGCCAACGGTATTGTCGAAGTTGAGGACATTGGTGAAGCCGATATTGCCGTCGCTGGCAGCGTACAGTTCGCAGACATGGTCGACAGCGAAGCGTTTTTTGAACGCGGCCCAGACCCCGGGACGCAGACCATTGCCGATCATCTTGCGCACCGGATTGTCCGCGTCGTTATGCTGCTCCGGGTGATCCATCAGATAGCGGCACAGTTCGCCGACATAACCAATCGTGGTCGCCTTGAACGTGCGCGTATCACTCCAGAATTGACTGGCACTGAACTTGCGTCGGATCGCAAAGCCCGAAGCACCGCATATCGCTGAGCCCCAGCACACGTTCAGCCCTGTACCGTGATACAGCGGCAACGTGCAATAAACAATATCGTCAGGCCGCATGTCGAGCGCGATCATGCCGAAACCACCATGGGTTTTCATCCAGCGACCGTGCTTGAAAATACCCGCCTTGGGCAAACCAGTGGTGCCCGACGTGTAGATATAAAAGCACGCATCATTGAAGTAGATGCGCTGGGTGGTTATTGGGTTTGCCGGGGATTCTTCAGCGCTGACCCGCGCCAGATTGATGTAACCCTCCGGGGCCTGCCCTGCATCCCTGCTGGTGTCCTGATCGGCTACGAAGAAGGTTTTGCCTGCGTCGATGGCGACCTCGGTGCGCACGGCATCGTAAACCGCCACCAATTCCTCGCCGACGATAATCGCCAGCGGCTTCACCAGATTCAGGCTGTGTACCAACACACCCTGAGTTTGCGAGGTGTTGAGCATTGCGCACACGCCGCCGATTTTTGCCACGGCCAGCACATGCACCAATAGCTCAGGACGATTCTCGATGAAAATCCCGACCACATCCCCCTTGCGGAGGCCTTGACCGATCAGGTGATGGGCGATGCGATTGGCCCACTGATTGACCTGCTCGTAAGTGAATACGCAGTCTTTATAAAGGAGTGCCGGGCCCTGCGGGTTGCGCAACACCGCGTGTTCAAAAGTCCAGCCCAAGCCGCACGGCTGATCGGCCTTGGTGACATTGGACATTTTCATGCCCTTGATCACCCGTGGCAGCGCCCTGGCGATAGAAGGAAGCTTACGGGCCATCATGGCCCACGTGATCATGTCGCTATGACTCATGGTTGCCCCTTCGTAGCCGCGTGATTCTATTTTTTGTTTTGGGCGCGAGCGGTGCGGTGACGTCCCTGCCGCAACCACAAAGAAAGTACGTCAGCCGTTCAAAGGGTGTACACGATGGATTTGAAAAATTTTGTATCTCCCACCTAAAGAGCATTGGCGTAAGGATGGGATTAACCCACCTGACCGCTGTCCTAGCTTCAGCACGCCTCATAAAACCGCTGATCGTTAGAGCCTCTGCCAAACTCCATCGCCCCTGTATTCCCGGCAAAATGCAGGATGCTCGACAGCCATTCATGCACTTTGCACGATTCAAGAAAAACACGATATTTTTAAGCTGTTGATTTTATTACGTATTATACAAAGTCCGAGACTGGCACAGACACTGCACTAATCACTCCACGCTTGTTATCCCGTGAGCAATGGAGCCGCTAGATATGACTTTCATTCAAGAAAAATTTGCATCCGTATTTTCCGAGTTCGAAGTCACCACCCAAGCCCGTCCCGATGGTGGAGTGTTGTTGAGTTTGCGCAACAGCGAAGGCAAGCAGATCCGTCGTTCGGTGTCCTACGCTCAGCTGCACACTGCCGTGCAACTGCAGTGGGTGATCAGCGCGATTCGCCGAGACCTGGCCGCACAAGCCAGTGAACTGCCAGCACTCTCCATGCTGCAGAGTCAGCACCGCTTCGATCTGCCGACCTACTACACACGCTGAGTTCATCCAACGTGGCATAAGCATTAGCGAACAAGGCCGTAGGCGCGCATTCAGCGTCCACGGCCTTGTTGCATGTGCACCCCCATAGAAGCCCACCGCAACAGTTAATACCCTTCCTGAACACTGCGCACCTGCCCGACCGGATAGTTTTATTCGTGCCGCGTTCATCATAAGGTTTCCCTGCCAGGTACATGACGTACCTGATTTCAACTAACAGGTGAACCGGATGAACACGCAAACACTCAAGCGCATCAAACCCACTCAACAGAACACCTTCGGCTTTTACCCGCTGACCAAGTGGTGATGTGTATAACCGCTTAACGTGGTCAGGCACACCATGACGTTATCGTCATGGTGTGTTTCTTAACTGCCGAGTACCCAACAATGAATAACTTAAAACACCTCGACCATTTTTTTGGCTCACGCGATATCAGTTTACTGACAGACTCCAGCGCACTGATTGCCCACGCACAACATCAATCAATCAATGCCCTGTTGATCAACGAACTGAGCTGTTTGCCTGCCAACAGTGTGTGCATCACGTTCAGCAGAGAAGCAACCGAATCGCTGCAACAGCTGGCGGCCCACTGCCAGTCAGGGCAAACGCTGTATACCCAGGCTCACGCATTCGACCCATCGCTGAAAAGCGGGATCTACACCCTCGACCTGATCTGTTCCTGCGACTATCGTCTGGCCATGCGCAAGCAGGAGCAACTGCTGTCGCTGCTCGATGAGCATCACGTGTTGCGCCTTTCCGGGGACAACACACTCGGTACATTGCGCATCGTCAATGAGGCTGCGCCCTACGCGATGATCGAGGAAGACATTCAGGCGTCCAAGGGCTTTTATATATTCCCGCTGGCTGAGTTGCTGGAAGTCCATTACACCCATATGGACCCGGATGAACCCCGGACCTTCACCCTTGATGGCGAATTTAACGTCTCCGGCATCCTCTACGCCCGCGGCTATCCTGATCCGTCTATTGCGCCCCGATTGATCGAATCGTTGGCCAGCCTGGCCCAGGCTGTCGCTGCCCATGGCGCCACGGCGATCATCGTCGACAGTCAGGTCAGGTCCTTTACCGTCAACGCTCGCGACTACTGTGCATTGCTGACCGAAGCCACCGGCCCCCGGGGGCTGCACTTGACCGAGTGTGCATTCGGGGTCAATGCCAGCATTGCCGACAAGATCGACTACCGCATCAATTCCCAACTCAACGAAGGTATCGAAGGCCTGCACATCGCTGTGGGGGACGGCCGTCAGGGCTATCACATCGACATGCTGATGCCGGGTGTGGTCGCCACGCCCTTGGGCTGAGTCATTTAATAATGCCTTGGCAAAGCGCCTCCCCCACCGCCTGCGCTCGATTGGAAACGCCTAACTTGGAATAAATACTTTTGAAGTGGTACTTCACCGTGGCTTCGGAAATAGCACGGATAACGCTGATCTCCCACGCTGTCTTGCCTGCGCGAGCCCACTTGAGCACTTCCAGTTCTTTTTCGGTGAGCGCCTTGGCATGCAGTTTTCGGCCTTTGCCGGCCATATGCAGAATAGGGACAAGATTGCTCAACAGGTACTTGTCTCTATCGTTGAGCGTACGGCTCATCGCATTGAGTGAACACACGGTAACAACACCTTGCTGGACGCTAGCCTCGTTGGAATAGCCGTAGGAGGCGCCGGGCATCAGTCGGTAATCCTGAACCACCTCTTTGTAGGTCGGCGTCGGTGGATGACGTTCGAACGCTTTGTCCCAGTCCATGAACCCCAAGTGCTCGCGATAACTGCGGATCACTGGATCATCCATCATCAATCGACCATGACGGTAGAGGTCGCTCCAGACACCGTCCACATTAGAGGTAATGCAAGTCAGCAATACGGTCCCTTTGAACTGATACAGCATGGCCCGCTCACAACAGCATTGGCATCTTAACCAACCCAAGGCATTTTCGATGGCCTTGTCGCCATTGAGTTCTGTAATGCTGACCACCATCTGTTGAATGAGCTGGGTCAAATCGGCGTTGACTGATACTGCACTTCCCATGACCACCTCCCTTTACCCCCGACATAAAGTATTCAGGAATCGACCGACAGAGAGTTGCACAGTAAAAGGCATTTAAAAATAAAGGAAATTATAAACAGGGTTTACTTACTTACCAACAAGCCACTTCCTACAAAGCAATAAGAAAAACCTTACAGACATTTCGCACGATCATAATGGAAGTCATGGCCTATCGTCGGCCGCAATCACCCTCTATCAAGGGTAATTGCAGTTAGAGGGCTTACAACGAAGTCCCTGCAGACGAAAAGCAAAACGTTTTAGAACGCCGACAGGTCAATCACCGCAAAACTGGCGACATTAGCGTGTCCAACCAACTCGCCGCCATTGCGAACCAGGCCACAAGTTGGCATGCCCGCTTGTTGCGCAGCGTCGAGTTCTTCGACGATATCGGACAAAAACAGAATCTCCTCTGCCGGACGACCTATTGCTGCGGCAATGCTGCGATACGACTGCGGCTCGCGCTTGGGCCCGGACGTCGTATCGAAATAGCCGCTGAACAGCGCAGACAGATCGCCTGCATCAGAGCAGCCAAAAATCAGCTTCTGAGCCTGAATCGAGCCAGACGAGTAGACATACAGCTCATAACCTTCCTGATGCCAGCGCTTGAGCGCCTCGACCGCATCCGGGTAAACATGGCCTTTCAACTGGCCAGCTCGATAGCCCTGCTCCCAGACCATGCCCTGCAGCGCCTTGAGCGGCGTGGCCTTACGGTCTTCGGCAATCCACTCCAGCAAAATTTCGATCACACGCTCGACATCAGCCTGGGGTTCGTCGATTTCGTGGCGCACCGCTTGCAACTGCAAGGCCACCGCAGGCTGAGTGGCCTCTTGACGAATAAAGTCCGGCAAATGCCTGGCGGCGTAAGGGAACAACACCTCAAACACGAAACTCACCGCGCTGGTGGTGCCTTCGATGTCGGTAAGGACAGCTTTAATAGGCATGCAAACTCCGGGTCTTTAGTCTTCAAGCCGTGGAAAATGGTTGGCTATCTGTTCGCCGGTGAACGTTGCCACCCAGCCTTCCGGGTTGTTGAACAACCTGATCGCCACGAAATGCGGGTGTTCCCCCATGTCGAACCAATGACGAGTGCCCGCCGGGACGGAGATCAGATCATTCTTCTCGCACAGCACGGCATATACATAGTCGTCGATGTGCAGCGTGAACAAACCACGTCCGGCCACGAAGAACCGTACCTCGTCTTCGGCATGTTGGTGTTCATCAAGAAACTTGGCGCGCAGTTCGGCTTTCTGCGGATGGTCGCGGTCGAGGCTGATCACATCCACCGTGACGTAACCGCGCTCGGTCATCAATTTATCGATCTGTACCTGATACGCGGTAATCACTTCTTCCTGGGAAGCACCCGGCGTGACGGGTGCCGTCGCTTGCCAGCGATCGAAGCCAACGCCATGTTCGGCCAGGGTTGAGGCGATGTCTTCCAGATGGGTCAATACTTTGTTCGGCAAATCAGGCGTAGAGACGTGATAAACGGACAAGCTACTCATGACGGCATTTCCTTAACGGTTCAATAGAGCGCGAGTCTTGAGCTCGCACTCGAACAAAAATTCAAACGCTTCGATCTGACGCAATGCATCGCTCATTCGCGCGCCCCAGGTGTAAAGACCGTGGCCACGAATCAGGTAGCCGGGGCAATCAGGGTGGGCGTCGAGCCAAGGTTGGACCTTTGCCGCCAATCGGGCAATGTCCTGATCATTTTCAAAAATCGGCACGATAACCTTTGATTCATGGGTCGCCACGCCCGCAAATGCTTTCTGCAGTTCATAATTTTCGAACACCACCCTATCCCCCGCCGTCAGGCGCGACAACACGGTCGCATTGACAGAATGGGTGTGCAGCACTGCGCCTACCTGTGGCTTACAGCGGTATAACTGGGTGTGCAGCAAGGTTTCGGCAGAAGGCTTTTTGCCCGGCTCCAGGCTGTTGCCGGAAAGGTCGGTGACCAGCACGTCATCCTGGCCCAACTGACCTTTATGCTTGCCTGACACTGTCAGTAACGCGGTGGTCGCCGACAACCGTGTCGAATAATTACTGCTGGTGGCTGGCGACCAGCCACGGCCATACAAAAAGCACCCGGCGTCGATGATTTCCTGAGCGAGTTGTTCGCGGGTCATGCCCTGTCCTCTTTCATTCGTGTCGCAATCATGACGGCTGCGGCGAGCGCCGCAAGACTGGCAATGCTGAAGGTCCAGTTCGGCCCCAATACATTCCAGCTATAACCAGAATACAACGCCCCCAAGGCACCTCCAGTGCCGGCGAGCGCGGCATACAGCGCCTGCCCTTGACCCTGCTGCCCGGGGCCGAAACTGCGCTGCACAAAATGGATAGCCGCCGCGTGAAAACTGCCGAACGTCGCGGCGTGCAGGATCTGGGCAAACAACAACACAGGCAAATGTTCGGCGAAATTGCCCAGCAGCAACCAACGTAACGCAGCCAGTAAAAAACTCGCCATGAGCACATGGCGAAGGGTAAACCGCGTCAGAATCCGGCTCATCGACAAAAACATCAACACTTCGGCCACGACTCCCAAAGCCCAGAGTAGACCGATGAGGCCGCGACTGTAGCCCAAATGCTCCAGATGCAGGGTCAGGAAGGTGTAATAAGGGCCGTGGCTCAACTGCATCAATGCAACGCTGGCGTAAAAAGCCAGAACACCGGGACTGGCAAGCTGTTTAAGAAAGCCGCCACTGGCCAACCTGTGCGTCGACGGTGCGGGTTGCGCATTGGGCACCCACCAACTGCTGGCGACAATACCGGCCATGATCAACAGTAGCGCCTGCGGGTATACGTCCAGGCTGAACCACTCGAACAGCCGACCCAACGCCACCACCGTGAGGATGAAACCAATAGAGCCCCACAGCCGGACCTGGCTGTAGCGGGCGGTCTGCCCCTGCAAATGGGCCAAGGTGATGACTTCGAACTGCGGCAATACGGCATGCCAAAAGAACGCATGCAACGCCATGACCATTGCCAGCCAGGCGTAGCTCTTGTCGAACAGGATCAAGGAAAACGTCAGCAGCGTACAGATCGCCCCAAAGCGCACAATCGCCAGGCGGCGCCCGGTGTAATCTCCCAGCCAACCCCAGATATTGGGGGCGATGCAGCGCATCAGCATGGGGATGGCTACCAGTTCACCGATGCGTGCGCTGGAAAACCCCAGGTGATCGAAGTACAGCGCCAGAAACGGCGCTGTCGAACCCAGCAAAGCGAAGTAGAACAGATAGAAACTGGACAATCGCCAGTAAGGGATCTGACCTTCGGGAAGTGAAACCATGGCTAAACCGCCGTGGCTGCATCACCGTTATCGAGCATTACAGTTGACCCAGAACAGGCGTCGACACCTGCACATCGGCGTTCTGCCCGCGATTGCGCAGGAAATGATCCATCAACACGATGGCCATCATGGCCTCAGCGATAGGCGTGGCGCGGATACCGACGCAGGGGTCGTGACGACCTTTGGTAATGACGTCGACCGGGTTGCCATGGGCATCAATCGAAAGTCCTGGCGTGGTAATGCTTGAGGTCGGTTTAAGCGCCAGATGGACGACGATTGGCTGCCCCGACGAAATCCCACCCAGAATGCCGCCAGAGTTGTTCGACAGGAAACCCTGCGGCGTCATTTCGTCGCGATGCTCGGTGCCGCGCTGGGCGACGCTGGCGAAACCGGCGCCAATCTCCACGCCCTTGACCGCATTGATACTCATCATCGCGTGGGCCAGTTCCGCGTCCAAACGGTCGAAAATCGGCTCGCCCAACCCAGGCTTAACGCCTTCGGCAACCACAGTAATTTTGGCGCCGACCGAATCCTGATCCCGACGCAACTGGTCCATGTAGGTCTCAAGCTCCGGCACTTTGTCCGGGTCCGGGCAGAAAAATGCGTTCTGATCCACCGACTCCCAGGTCTTGAACGGAATTTCAATCGGGCCCAACTGGCTCATGTAGCCGCGAATCCGAATGCCCTGGCTGGCCAGGTATTTCTTGGCGATGGCACCCGCCGCCACGCGCATCGCCGTTTCACGGGCCGAGCTGCGACCACCGCCGCGGTAATCGCGCACGCCGTACTTGTGGTGGTAGGTGTAATCGGCGTGCGCCGGGCGAAACAGGTCGTGAATTGCCGAGTAGTCCTTGGACTTCTGATCCGTATTGCGGATCAACAGGCCGATAGGGCAACCCGTGGTCTTTCCTTCGAACACACCAGAGAGGATTTCGACTTCATCGGCCTCCTGGCGCTGCGTGGTGTGGCGGCTCGTGCCGGGCTTGCGGCGATCCAGATCGAACTGCAAGTCTTCCAGCGAGAGCTCAAGCCCTGGCGGGCAGCCGTCAACGATAGCGACCAGTGCCGGGCCGTGGCTTTCGCCAGCAGTGGTAACAGTGAACAGCTTGCCGTAGGTATTGCCGGACATGCAGGACGCTCCGCGAAAATAAGCTAAAACAATCAAACGGTCTGTTTATCAATCAAAAACCGCAAGCACGCCAGTATACGCAGGCTGCCTGAGTAGTTCATCCTTCAAGCGTATTGCCGAACCTTATCCGCGTTGACGCGTCCAATCGGCACTTGAACAGATGATGGCCTACCGATGTTACGAGTCACCACTTTAATTCGTGCTATTACCGTAACCCTGCCCCTGCTGACAGGCCTTGCCCACGCAGCCACACCCAGCGTATTGCAACGTCCCATCAGCCTCGATACGGGAACCGGCGAGCTGTTTGGCACCTTATTGCTGCCCAGATCCGACGCCCCTGTCCCCGTGGTATTAATCATCGCTGGATCCGGCCCCACCGACCGTGATGGCAACAACACCGACGGCGGTCGTAACGACAGCATGAAGCTTCTGGCGAGAGTCCTCGCCAAACACAATATCGCCAGCGTGCGCTACGACAAGCGGGGCGTCGCCGCGAGCAAAGCGGCCACGCCCGATGAGCGCAACCTGAGCATCGAAGCCTATGTCGCCGACGCAGCGGCCTGGGGAAAAATGCTCAAGACTGACCCACGCCTGGGACGCTTGATTCTCCTGGGGCATAGCGAAGGCGCCCTGGTCGCCGCCCTCGCCGCAGAGCAAGCTGGAGCTGCGGCAGTGATTTCCGTCGCAGGCACCGGGCGCCCGGTGGATCAAGTGTTGCGCGAACAATTGCAATACCGATTGCCCCCACCCTTGCTGCAACGTAGCGAACAGCTGATCGACTCGCTTAAGGCAGGCCACACCGATGACAACGTGCCACCCGCTCTCGATGTGGTATTCCGCCCGAGCGTGCAGCCGTATTTGATTTCGCTGCTCCGCCAGGACCCGGCCGCCGCCTTCGGAAAACTGCAGGTTCCGGCGCTGATCATTCAAGGTCGTAACGACATTCAGGTGGGGGTGGGTGATGCCGAGCTTCTCCATGCGGCCAAACCCGACGCGGAGCTGGCTCTGATCGACGGCATGAACCATGTCTTGCGTATTGTCCCCAATGACATTGGACGCCAGCTAGCGTCCTACAAAGACCCGCAGTTACCGCTCGCCAGTGAGCTTTCAACGCGAATCCTGCGTTTTATTGGCGCATTGCCCGCCGCGTAATGCGCGCTGGCCTGTCCACAAACCGGCCAATGGCCTTCAGTCCTGAAAAAAACGGCCGATAGCGGATGGCTGGCACTGAGTTTGCTGCTTGGTGCCTGGGCCACAGGACTGCTGATATGACCGACACTCAAGCCACACCCGACGCTGAAGTTGAAGCCGAAAACGCAGCCGTTGCGCCGGATCCTGCGAGCTTGCCGTGGGCGGACGTTCAACCGGAACATTTTAAAATGCTGCGCCTGGCGCCACTGCCGACCGACCGGGCCACCGGCGGCCGCCCATTGCGCTTCGTGCAGTTCGGCCGCGCCGAGCGCAACGATAAAGAACACAGCCTGTTACGCATGGATATCCAATTGCCTGCGCAACGTGTGCGCAAAGAGCAGAACCACCTGGACGTATGGGTCGATCACGCCACTCATCGGGTGCGCTTCAGCCCCGAAGCCGGGTTACAGATAGAACCGTGGAATCGTGGTCTCGGTCGCTTTCTGATGGCTCAGGGCATTCACTGGGCGCAAAAAAGATGGTCGCATTACCAGATCGACGAAAATGTGCTCGCCAGTAAAGACGCCCTTAACGAAGACACGCGCCTGCGCCGGGATAATTTTCTACGCACTCAGGGCTTCGAGATTACGTACGCCGACGCCCAGCACATGAAGGGCAGCGTCAAAGCGGTAAACGTCAGCGAACTGCTTAACACCTGGAACAGCGAAAAGGTCCAGATGGTCGAGATTCTCGACGCGGGCAATATGCTCCAGCAAGCAGAACAGAACTTGCAGGAGCAAGACGTCAAGCTGCGCAAACAGGAGGAGTCCGTCACCCGATTCAAACGCGAAGACAGCAGCTTGCGCTTCACCATCGCTTGCCTGGTGGCGTTCGCGGTATTCCAGGCTGGGCTACTGATCTGGATCGCTACGCACCGTTAGGTTTCCCTTGCGTTAGGAGGCCCCACCGAGTCTTCGACGCCGCGCTGTCACACAGAAAACCAGGTTGCGATTTGTGTGTTGTTATCGGTGGTGGTGCACCAGATTGCGTAATTGCATGGACTTGACCATGCACTAACTTTCTAGATTTTGTTTCAACCAAAGCGGATGAACTCGTCTATAAAACAACGCCTTCGCTCGTATTAGTGTAATGATCAGTTGGGACTTTCGTCGCGTCATATGTAGACGTTAATGCGATGCTAACTTGCTTAAATGGACTTGCGCTTAGCCATCGCGGCACGGCTGTTCCGGCCTATTTCCAAATGAATATATTCAGATGGTTGCTAGGCAGATTTATAACTGAAAGTTTTTGCCATACGTGCATCGATTGAATGTGCCTAAAGCAAGTAGTTGACATGCTTATCTTTGTAGACGAAACTATGGACGGCTGCATTACTACTTTGATAAAAATTGCCAATTGAGAAAAAATGGAATTTTATTTTTCAAAAACCAAAGCGGTAACTGATATTCCTGGAATTCATCTTGTTCAAGATAATATATGGAATAAACATAAGGCGCCGTGGGATGACTTCGGATTTATAGTGACGTTTCAAGTTCTTCTGATTAAAGATCAGAAGCTTCTCGCTCTAGGCGAAATTAAGGTTCTAGCTAATAGCATTCATGATACGTCGACCTTTTTTGTAGCGAGCGGAGCTTTGATTCCTGAAACTAAATCTTACAAGATTAGTTCTCTGCTAGATCCTGAGCGAATAGTGTCACTTGGAACTAGTGTCGAACACTACCAGAAGGTTAGGAATTCATTTTCTTCCGAGGAGGCAGAAACCTATCTGTTGGGTATCTGTGATGCTGGTTATTTCTATGGAAATTATGATGCTTACCGAGTTTGGGCAGGCTTTGAGTCCACGTTGCTAAGGGATGGTCAGCCCGCTGAGGCGCGGATAAAAAAGGGGTTCTCTATCGCGCTAGGAAACTACTCTCCAGAAGAAAAAATTAGCATAAGTATTGATACGCTCCCGGGGTCGTTTGAGACTATAGAGTTTAATTTTGATAACAGCAGGACAGTAGGTAGCAACAATTTAAATTTGATAATTGGTGCGAACGGTGTTGGTAAGAGTCATATACTGAAACATGTCACGGAGCTTGTCACAGGCATAATTGAGGGTAAGGAGAAGTGGCCTTACTTTCATAAGCTAGTCGTTGTTGCATACTCGCCATTTGAAAAATTCTATACGGACAATGAGATTTCCGAGGCGTTGTTAAAAAAGCAAACCCCAGAGGGCTTGAGGTCTAGGCAGCTTCCGCCAGCTCAAAAGAAAAGATTGCTAAAGGTGAATAAATATTCGTATATAGGCTTTCGAAACGAGTCAGATAAATTTAATTTGGATTGGCCGAAAGAGCATAGCGCTCGTTCAGTCTTAAAAATCATGAGCCACGATCAAAATAATTGGTGGAGTGACCAGCATCGATTAAACTTGCTGATAGCTACACTCAAGATGTCAGTGAAATTCGATACGCTCGCATTGCGCTCCAAAGACGGCGAATTTATAAAGGTTGAAGATAGATATGGTGTTTCGGTCGAGGAAATTGAAAAAACTATAGACTTTAAGTCTGGAATTTTCTTTTTAAAGGATGAAAAAGAAATGCCGCTGAGTTCAGGTCAGATCATATATTCTTACATGATTCCCGCCTTGGCTGCTGAAATTGAGGATGAAAGCCTGGTGATCCTCGATGAGCCGGAGTTATATTTGCATCCGAGCTTGGAGGTAGGTTTGATCTCAATGTTGAAAAGTCTTATGCAGGAAACGTCCTCATATGCAATTGTTGCAACTCATTCAGCCATCTTAGCCCGAGAGGTTTCACAGGATGGTATTCAAATACTGCATTCTTCACCAGTGGGGACTGTGGTGACATCTCCTATTTTTGAAACATATGGGGAGTCTCTTGACTTAATTCTTGGTGCTGCTTTTGATGATTATCAAACGCCAAAACCTTTCCAGAGATCTCTTGATAAAGAAATAGAAAATTTTAAGGATGTGGATGAGGCGATAAAGGCGCTGGGAGAGCACTTAGGTGATGAGGCGTTAGGCTATATAGCATCCCAATTTGAACTCAAAGAAGCTAACATAATCTTTGAGGACGAGTAATGGATTACTTAGAGCGCTTAGCCATTTCGGCGGATTGGCAAATCATTGCGCAGACTTCAGATAAAGAAAATGTTTCTGATCTAATAGATCTTTACGATGATCTTAATAATTCTTATGAAGGGTATCAGTCGCTCATAGAGGACTTTGCGTCAGTGCCGCCACCTAGTAACTACATAGCACAAAAGGACTTGCTTGTAGAGTATTATGAGGATGCACCTGCAAACTTGAAAAAAGTTATTCGTGATAGGCGTAATAATCATGGTCTTAGGGCCTGTCCTTCTTGTGGCAGTCCCTACAAGCCCAATACTCTTGATCATTTTATTCCCAAACATAAATGGCCAGAATATTCGATCTATCCAAATAATTTGGTTCCCCAGTGCATTGGGTGTGCTCCGATTAAAGGGAAACGTTACTATTGTGATGAGACACTGTCTGCAATTTTTATACACCCAATATATTCAGATCTTTTATCTAAGGTGCGATTTGGTGTAGTTATAGAGATTTGTAATGAAACTAATTCCCCAAAATTTACAGTTAAGTTTTGGGCTGGAGGGCTGAGCGGGAATGATTTGACAAGAGTGAGGCAGCATCTAAAAAAAATAGAGATCCATGCTCGGATGCAAATTTTTTTACGTTCGGAATTTGATCACTGGAAACGGATAGTTTCGGTTAAAGGTATAAATATCCAAAGTGCGATGGTGCAGCGGATTAGGGAGCGGGTCACAGAAGGGGATCGGCCCAAAGAATGGAAAGCAGCATTTTGCCAAGCCATAATCGACAGTCCCTCGGCGATTCAATTTTTCAATTCTCTTTCGGCTCCCACGCCTACTGCTGTTATCGATCTGGCTGAGTGTGTGGAGATCGTTTTGTAGAAGCAACCTGAGCCTGCGGGTAGCGCGCATAAACAGTTTTTCCTGGCCATGCATTAGGCGATGGCTGTATTGATGTTGTGTTGCTGTTGTATTTTCGGGTCGAAGCATTTTAACTAAAGCTTATTATATTATTATACAAACCAGAGTGTGCACCTACGAGGTGGAACTCAGCATCCGGATTCTGCTTGGGCAGCCAAATCTCCAGAGCCATGCCGTCAATGGCAAAGGTTGGGTAGAAGTCGCTGCTGTATCTGGATTTATGGCTGGTAATGGATAGCAGTTTGATCACTCGGTTCCTCGGTATCCCTGAAATCTATACAAACTAAGCCTCAAAGTTTTGAATGTCTGCTTCTGGCCGACTCCTGCCCGCTGTGACCGGCAAAGAGCTGCAGGGTGCGGTCTGCCGGCAGTATCAATACGTGGTCTGTCCCCGATTATTTCAGCGGCACGGGGGTGCAATCCGTCCGAGCTGATCATCGATGCGGGGCTCTGAATCAAAGAATTTCGGTGATGCCCGGCTTACGCCGGGCTTATGAAGCAATCACGCTTCGGCGGGTTTAGCACGATATTTATTGACGTTATCTACTAGTAGTTGAATAGATGCAACATCCGTCTTGATTTCTTCCAACCCCGCTACTGGCATGTCTTTATTCATAGCCTGAAGATGCGCCTCCGTCATCCTATGGCCCTTTTTCCACAACATTACAATATCATCAGCGTCTTGCTTTCGAAGTCCCGTAATCTTATGCAAATTCCCGACGCCAACCATGTCACTAAACCTAGTAACAACTCCATTTAATACGACATCCTCTACGACCTTCTCTACCGTCGCACGTATGTCGCTATAAAGAATTCGCACATCTCGCACTAATTCTTCGCCTGGATAAACGGGCCATGGCTCCATTTTTTTTACTCGAGCTTCAAGCTGGCGAATCCGTTCTTTATATCCAGTTTTATCCCACGGTAACCCCTGCTTGATTACTCCAGCAGCATCTCCCACCCATTCTAGATGGTGAACAAGGTGAGGGATCTCTTTCGCCTCCCCTAACGAGTCGATTAATTCACTCAGAAAGGATATATCATGCGTCAAAACAATCACCTGCCTAAAAGCAGCTTCCTCAACTAATCGTCGAGCAACTTGACGTCGCCTCACATGATCAAGAGACGATACGGGATCATCAAATATAATCCCACCTCGATGATCCGAAAGTTTAAGTTCCGCTAAAAATGCTCCAAGCGAAACCGCTCGCTGCTCACCTTCACTCAGAACTTGCTCTATTTTTTTTGCAGCAGGCAGATCGAGCAATAACGTGAATTTTACGGTGCCGCGATCAACTCTTTCCTTGAGTTTGGTTTTTATATGCCCGATACCCAGTTTGATAAACTCCTCATCAAGAGCTTTCCTCAAGGAGTCGGTAATTATTTTCCCCGCTATATCTTTAGATTTCGCTGAAATAGCTCTAGGATTCAATTGCCCCTTACACCCATCAAGCTTGGTACGATAGACAATACGACCATGAAGGGCCAGCACAGCCTCAACTATCAGAGCAAGAGCTGCACGAGACTTCAGCTCGGCTAGCTCATTTGATAGCTTTTTGAGCTTTTCGGGATTCGACGCCTTTTTATAGAATCTGGCTTTCCAAAGTTTAATGGCTGCAACCTTACGCAGTTCACTAACAGGACTAGCATCTAGGTCTGGGACGTCGTCCAAATTTACAGAGCGGGCTGCTTTTAACATCCATGCTTTGTAGCCATTAATTTGATCTTGATAGTTCTTAATTCGGTCGACCAACCCTTCTGCCTCTCCCTCTAGCTCTACTGCCAGGGCTTGGCTAAATCCGAAATCCAAACTTGAGCGATCTATCTGATCCAGAACATCATCAAGCGCTGTTTTTTTCTCCGAAGCAAGCTTGGTTACATTTTCTTTTATAAAATCATCGAACCGTCGCATTCTACCTGCGGCTGGTTCTACCGATTGTTGACAGAGCACACAGACAGCCTCTTCCGCACAATTAGGGAAGTCATGGCCTGGATACGCAACACTTGTAGAGTACTTCTGCGCAGCAAGAAACAATTCTTTCCAAATAGCTTCACCAGAACCTGGCAAAAGATCATCTTCGACCCTAAGCGCTCGTGCAGCAGCATCCACGCCCTCTGTAGCATCGCACGATTCTTTAACCAAACGCTTAAGCTTATCTAAGGCCTTCTCCGTCGTGTACTTCTCTTTCTTCAGAATTGTTTCTGCAAGATTTTTGATGTGAGCGGCAGAAGTCTTCAAACTTTGGTATTTCAATATTGGATCGGGCTCTGCTATCGCTAACTCCAGATTACTGAGCCTGTCTCGCTCTTCCTGCGAAAGCGTGCCCAGACGGACAATATTCTCCCTACTTGTCTTTTCTCCAAAGTTTTCGAGCAACCTGCCGACGGCAGTTTCTTTATTAAACCCGGCAAGAATGTCGAGCGAGACGTCAATTCCCTTCAACTCGTCATTCATTAAGGCTAAGACCTCTGGCACAACCTTACTTGCCAGAGCCTCAACCACGTCTAATCCCCTTGGAAGGTACGCTGCATCGCCCTCTATTAGGTAGGCGCTCGCGCAAGAGGTATCGAATACACTCACATAAGAAAGCTGTGGAGGGGGCACCGACCCACTTGTCCAATGAAACGTCTGAGCTACCCCGTTCAACGACGCGGTGAACGTCGCCTTGGGTTTACCGGCGCCCACCGCCGCTTTGGTGACATCACCGAGTATCTCACCGCCCCTGTCTCGAGCACGGCAGGCATGTTTCAATACTCGCGCATAACCAGACTTCCCGGCGCCATTACCGCCATAAATCACGGTCACGCCCTTCTCCTCAAAGGAAAGGACTTGGCCTGGCATAATTCTATTGACGTTTTCCAAATCACTCATCGACTTGAGCGTGACGCTTAATGCCGCCTCACCACCGGCGGGTATGTGATCGGCACTGAGCGGGTTTGCCTGAAGGCCGTCCACGACTTCAATGTCGTTTTCATGCTTCAGAAGCGCGTAAAAATCACGGAAATCCTGAGGGCCCAATTGCTCATTGAGCAGCAGCCTTCTGGCTGCATCTCGAAGCCAAAGAGATAGGTCTTTTTCCGACCAGAGCAGTACGTCATTCAATATCGACATGATTCCTCCATGAACAGCTTGATGCACTAGGCCAACGGCTGGCCAATCGACATTACCAACCGTTCCGAGGATGCAGCCCCTGAAGAGAAATAGCTAGCCGAGCGCGTTCGCCTTCCACCAGCTCCCCAAAGGGTTTATCAGTTCAGACTGAGTCGTCACGCATTTTATAGACACGCTCGAATGACTGCTTCTGGCCGGTTAGCGACCGTGTACCGCAACTGATCCATTCTTGTCCTCCCTCAAGGTGGAGGACAAGCCATGAAAACCACTAACGAGGACTGCCTGTTTCAGAGCCGGATCCACGGTTCAGATCATCTCTCCACCAGGCAATACGCTCGAATAGTCAAAGCCTGGGTAACAAACATTGGTCTTGACCCAGCCATGTACGGCACCCACACGCTGCGGCGAACGAAGGTCTCCCTGATCTATCGTAGAACGAAGAATCTAAGGGCAGTCCAACTCCTGCTGGGTCACATGAAACTTGAAAGCACCGTCAGATACTTGGGGATTGAGGTCGACGATGCCCCGGTAAATCTAAACTTACCGGGGTTCTCACTTTCTTGAAGGCGCCGTATCACGCACCCCTCATTACGATCAAACCCGAGAAGCGAACAGCGCTTGATGTTCGCGGCATTGCTCGGCCGATAACATGAACACGCCATGCCCTCCCCGCTCAAACTCCAGCCAGGCGAAGTCGACTTCCGGGTACAGCGCCTCGACATGGATCTGGCTGTTGCCGACTTCGACGATCAGCAAGCCCTTCTCGGTCAAATGTTCCGCAGCCTGACTGAGCATGCGCCGCACTAGGTTCAGACCGTCATCGCCACAGGCCAGCGCCAACTCCGGCTCATGTTGATATTCATCCGGCATGTCGGCGAAATCTTCGGCATCGACATAAGGAGGGTTGGAGACGATCAGGTCGAATCGCTGCCCCGGCAAACCGTCGAAACCATCACCCTGCACGGTGTAGACGCGCTCATCCACGCCGTGACGCTCGATGTTCTGATTCGCCACTTCCAGCGCTTCGAAAGAAAGGTCGGCCAACACCACTTCAGCGTTGGGGAACTCGAACGCACAGGCAATGCCGATACAACCGGAGCCCGTGCACAGGTCGAGAATGCGTGCTGGGTCTACTGGCAGCCACGGCTCAAAACGTTTTTCGATCAGCTCGCCAATCGGTGAACGAGGGATCAGAACCCTTTCGTCCACGATGAACGACAGGCTACAGAACCACGCCTCCCCCAGCAGGTAAGCGGTTGGGATGCGCTCGTCAATGCGGCGTTTGAGCAAGCGTTGCAGATTAACCAGCTCGTCGTCTTCCAGACGGCAATCCAGGTAGCTGTCGGCAATTTCCCACGGCAGATGCACCGCGCCCAGCACCAACTGACGGGCTTCGTCCCAGGCATTGTCGGTGCCGTGACCAAAAAACAGATCTTCCCCATGGAAACGGCTAACGGCCCAACGGATATGGTCGCGCAGGGTGCGCAGGCGGGAAGTGATCACGGGGGCATGCTCCTTGAAAAAACGACGGACGATTCTATCAGCCATGGCCTGAACAAACGATGCCCAAAAGATGATTGATCACACCCTCGACAGCAGACAACCTGCGATGACTTCGTAGCCACGAAGCAGGCAAAATGACATGAATCGCAAACAGTCCGATGGCTTGCAGCCCAGTAACCACGCCACTTCCAATCGTTGCCATTCACAGAACCGCTCAGCCAGAGGACAATGTGACAAAAGCGCCACCGACAGGAGCCCCAGATGTCCGACCCAAAAACGATGTTTCAACTCAGTGGCCGTGGTTACGCACCGGCTAATCTGAGCAATGCCAGCCTGATCATTATCGATGCGCAGAAGGAGTACGTCAGTGGTCCGCTGGCGCTGACAGGCATTGATGAGGCCGTGGCCAATATCTGCCAATTGGTGGACGCTGCCCGGGCAGCGGGTCGACCTATCGTGCATGTGCGCCATCTTGGCACCGTGGGCGGTTTATTCGATCCGCAAGGTGAGCGCGGCAAGTTCCTTCCCCAGCTATTGCCTCAAGGCGAAGAGCCGGTCATCGAGAAGCTCCTGCCAAACGCATTCCACGGCACTGGCCTGCACGATCTGTTGCAACGCTTGGGGCCTCTGGACCTGATCGTGTGTGGCTTCATGAGCCATTCAAGCATCAGCACCACCGTACGCGCAGCCAAAGACTACGGTTATCGCTGCACGTTGGTGGACGACGCCTGCGCAACCCGCGACTTGCCCAGCAAGCAGGGCGTGATCAGCGCCAAGATAGTTCATCAGACCGAGATGGCGATCATGGCGGACAACTTCGCAACGCTTGCACTGACCCGGGATTTGATCTGAGTCAGGCTTGATCCATCAGGATGCTGACCCGGCCTCATCGCTTTGGCAGCTCCTGAAAAACGGCTGGGTTACCTCTGCCAAAGAGACGAATTGGATGTAACCGCCCATCCATTAATCATCCCCACAGCCCTTGATTTCCGCCAAAACGGGAACCACCAGGTTATATCCTGGTCAGAGCGCCGATACCCTGAGAGGAAATCGGAATGAAGATATCCGATGGTTTCGATGCTCGTCGCTTGCGCCCAAAAGGCCCAAGCAACTGGCGGATGCGCTTCGGCGCCGCATTTGCAGCACTGTTGGCCACCTGTGGCGTTTTACTGGTGATGGCCGGTATTGCCAGCTTGATCGGTCACCCGCCAGCACTGGGCGAGCTCAATGCCAGCGCGGGCGGAGCGAGTCTCGTGGTGGCGATCGGGTTGTTCCTGCTGTATCTCGGTGTCTCGATATGGCGTCGCTGCCGTCGTCGTCTGCGCCGGCCCAGCGAGCTGAACATGGCACCGCATCTGATGAAAAAGCACGACTGAGGCTGACAAACCCTCTTCGTATCGCTCACTGGAAACACAACCGGGCACAGCGATAACGTTTTAGTCACGCCTGGCAAGGCGTGACGCAGGTAAACTAGCCGTCCTGCGCGGAGGCTTAAATGCAAGACGACGATTTTTCCCTGTTTAAAAACGAGATCCGCGGCGTAAAGCCGATCAAGCACGATCACGCAGACGTCGGCAAACCCAAAGCCGACCGTAAGCACCTGGCCAAACTGCGTCAGGCTGCTACTGTGCGCACTGACTCGGTGATCGTTGATGGCCTGTCCGACCAATTCGTCATCGACGTTGGCCCGGAGGACGTATTGAGCTGGGCTCGTGATGGCGTCCAGGAAGGCCAGATGCGCAAGCTTAAACTCGGGCAGATCAGCTTCGAGGGGGGCTTGGACCTGCACGGCATGAGCGTCGAAGTAGCGCGGGAAACACTCTGGGAGTTTTTGGCCGAAGCGACCAAGCTGGAAGTTCGTTGCGTGCGCGTGACCCATGGCAAGGCGGTGCGCCTGGATGGCAAACGCCCGATGATCAAAAGCCACGTCAACACATGGCTGCGCCAGCATTCACAAGTGCTGGGCTTTGCCTCTTGCCTGGCAAAACACGGCGGCGCGGGCGCCGTTTACGTCATGCTCAAACGAACAATGATGGAAGGCCGCGACGAGTAACTCCTTAAGTCGCAGCCTTAATGATTGCGGACCGTCAGGCTGCTTGGGTGTCACAGCCTGACTGGATCAGATCCGATTCGATCAACGCCGGCCACCCTCATAGTAACGGTGACCATGCCCATAACCGTCATGCCAAGGTCCAAAGAAACAGCCCGACATGGACGACAATACCGCCACCACAATCGCCATTTTCACTACTCGACTCACCATACATTCGCTCTCTTCACGACAGGTATTTATTACCTGATACTTCAGACATCAACGGCTTTCGTATCGCCAACCGATGACTGTAAAGGTTAGGTAAATGCCTGGTGATTGATCGCGATTTTAAACTTCCCCCGTGGCCTCGGCCAGTGTCGCCAAGACTTCCTCCATATGATTGATGGAGTCGCGTAAATCTTCAAAAGCGCGCTCAAGCGCATGATGGCTATTGGCAGGATTGTTGCCCGGCAAAAGTTTGGAGCTGACGTCTTCTTCCGCCTTTAGCTGATGAATGCTCGCGCGTAGCGTCTCTAACTCCAGTGCAATACGACGAAGATGCTCTCGCCTTATCTCGCTCATGAACGTGCTCCTTTCAACAGCGTGGGGCCAGGCGAACGAGAAGAGCATCGCCTGGCCCCGAGCATCAACCAATCGTTAGCTTATCTTCAACTTTGTAAACACCGGGGACAGACCATGCCGCCCGCTCAGCTGCCTGACGTTCGAGCCAGAGGTGAACCTTACCTTCGAGTTTCACGGTGCCACCAGTGACTTTGACATGAATACCGTGAGCCTCAAGGGCAGCATTACGCTTCAGCGCATCTTCGATCCTGCGTTGAACGTCTGCAGCATTCACCCGTGGTTTAAGCGTGAGCAGGTTAGTGACGCCCTTGACACCGGACAGTTTGCGCACTGCACGTTCAGTGGCTTCTTTCTGGAATTGCCAGTCCACTTCGCCTTCCAGCGTTACCCAGCCAGCCTGAACCCTGACCTTGATTCGATCATCCGGAACTTCAGTGTTCCAACTGATGACATCCAGTGTCCTGGAGGCAATGGTGTCGTCCGCGACGACGAAGTCACTCGGAAAGCGCACTTCGATTTCCTCGGCAATGGCTCGAACACCCTTGACGCTCTTCACGGCACGCTCCGCCGCGATTTTTTGCGCATAGTTAGTGACATGACCTGTCAGTGTGACGACGCCCTTATCTACAGCTACACCGATGTGGACCGCATCAATGTTCGGCTGGAATTCAAGCTCATCCAAAATATCCTGGCGTAGACTTAAATCGTTCATGGCGGATCCTCGCGTTCTTTATGGACTCATTGATTTCTCGCATCTGACAGCGAGCTTCCCACTGCTATTATGGTTTTACCCCCCGAGGCTGGAGCGGTATTGAGTTTTATCAACAATCCATCCTGTGCCTGACAGACCGACGCGCAAGGGCGCCAGCCGTCCGTGTCCAAAGCAGACTGACGGCACTGTCTTCCATCCCGCCAGGATTGACTGAATATTTTTGCAGTGACACTGAAGGAGGATTCCACATGGCCAAAATCAAAGCGCTGGCGGGTGATTTTCTTCAAGGTGATGGCGAGTACAGTTCCGGTTCAATTACGCTCACGACACCCCTTTACCCCTGGCCCGGCATCAAGATTTCGGTTTCTACGATAAAAAATCTGGAGGTAGCCAGCGAAGCGTCAACTAAAAAAACCGCAGACGCTATCGGCTTTGGATTGACCGGCGGGTTGGTGTTGGGGCCTGTAGGCGCCGCAGCAGGTTTCATGCTGGCCAGTGAGGAAAAGGAAGTGACGTTTTTGGCAACGTTAAAAGATGGCAGAAAGCTTCTGGCGGCAACCGACGACTGCACCTACCGGCAAATAGCGCAGGATGTCGGCAAGCCGCGTTTCTTCACAGCCACGACCAGGCAGTGACACTGTCGAGACGTTGTTATGACGCTCCATCCAGATCGTTAGCCACCCAGCAAGACTGATTACCCTAACAACCGAGCCCGGCCCGACGCCGGGCTCTTTGCCGTCGGCGTTCAGATCGCGTCGACCGTGCAACTGCTGTCACACCTACGCTACCATGTGCCTCATTGGCGGGCATGGACCCTGCATTCATCGCCAATCAGCTCGGCCATAGCGTGCAAATGTTACTATCCACGTACGCCCGATGGATAAACGCCAGCACCGACTGGCGCCAACTCGAAAAGCTCGAAACAAGCCTGATTGGCACACATCTGGTACAGACAGAAAATGTACCGCCCTGAAACCCGTACGGAAAAATAGCCCTGTGACACTGGAACAGAATTACACCGCGATACTGGGTCAGCTCGGCGAGGACGTGTCCCGCGAAGGTTTGATCGATACGCCAAAACGTGCTGCAAAAGCCATGCAGTATCTATGTCGAGGCTACGAACAAAGTCTCGAAGAAGTCACCAACGGTGCCCTCTTCAGCTCCGACAACAGTGAGATGGTCATGGTAAAGGACATCGAGTTGTACTCGTTGTGCGAACACCACTTGCTGCCATTTATCGGCAGGGCTCATGTCGCTTACATCCCGAACGGTAAAGTGCTCGGTCTGTCGAAAGTCGCGCGAATCGTCGACATGTATGCCCGCCGCCTGCAAATCCAGGAAAACCTCAGCCGCCAGATCGCCGATGCGATTCAGCAAGTGACCGGTGCTTTGGGTGTCGCAGTCGTCATTGAAGCCAAGCACATGTGCATGATGATGCGCGGCGTCGAGAAACAGAACTCATCGATGATCACCTCGGTGATGCTCGGTGAATTTCGCGAAAACGCGGCGACCCGCAGTGAATTTCTCAGCTTGATCAAGTGATTCGCTGTGCAGGGGCCGTCCAGATTTCTTGTCTGCGGCTCCTGAGTAATCTCACCTTCGTTTCATCCCCCTACTGCGAGGCGTCACCGTGTTCATCAAGGCATTAAGGGTTGGTTTGGGCCAACTCATCATTTTTATCGATTTCCTGACCCGTCCGGGCAAGAAAAAGCGCACGCCTGCAGCTCAAGTCGCTGTCGATCTGTCGGCGCAGGACCTGACTTTGTATCAGTTCAACGCCTGTCCGTTCTGCGTAAAGACCCGTCGCACCTTGCGCCGCCTGAACGTTCCCGTGGCCTTGCGTGATGCGAAAAACAACGAAGTCGATCGTCAGACCCTGCTCACCGAAGGCGGCAAGATCAAAGTACCGTGCCTGCGCATCGTAGAAGGTGGCAAGACCGTATGGATGTATGAATCCAAGGTCATCATCGACTACTTGCAGCAGCGCTTCGCGGCGGTCTGAAGCTGGAGCCTTCGCAGACAAGCCTGCGGAGGCTTATTTCGGGCAACCTTCAGCCCGACAGGCCACGTAGGCTTTCAACTGCTCCACTCGCAACTGGGTATGCGCTGCCAGACACTGCGACTGAAGCAACGGCCAGATCGAACCAGAGTCCTCTCGCTTGCCCACTTGGTACACACAATCGGCATCACGAAACGCAACCCACTTACGCTGCGCGTCCTTGAACGCCTGCTTTTGCGTCGGCATGTTCAAGTAAGCCATTTGCGCCTGGTATTGGGTGTTCAAGTCCGCATCAAGCCTGGACAGGTCATTGCCAGCACACGCGTTCATGGCTGCCTGATTCGCATTGCAGTCGTCAGCCAAAGCGACTTGCACACTTGTCCATCCAAGCCCCATCACTATGGCGGCCGCTATCAAATAACGCATAGTCAATACTCCTTTTTCCAGAAATAACGTTCAGCCCGAGCCATGAGTAATTGCATTCACTTGACCAGTCATTTGCATTCGACCTGACCTCTTTGGGTTGAGCAGATTGGCCCTATCCCTCGCAATGTCATTTTTTACTGCTCTTCCAGCAATCTAGCTCAGCGATGGTTTGCCTTTAGGTATACGAAGGAGCAGCGCCGAAACCAGAAACCCGAGCATTCCTACGCTGCCCAGCGTCAACCAGGTTTCGACGGGGGTTCGATTCAATATGAGCCAACTCCCCGCGAAATAACCGGCAGCACCTCCGAGTGCACCCACCGCGCTCAACACACCGAAAAATGTGCCTTGACTACCTTCTGTTGCCAACGATGCGGTCATGGTTTCAAGTGTGGGTAACAGAATTGTTTCGATTAGCGTATAGGCCACGATAAACAACAAGAACCATTCGATGCCACGCAACATTGCTACGCTGGCAAACGCGACCCCTGCGGCCAGATAGGCCCCGGTTGTCAGCGATGCAGGATCCATCCTCACCAACCATCGCCTTATAGCCACGATAAAGGTCAATCCGACCACGCCGTTAACCACGTAGACCGCAGAAGCTGCATATGGCCCTGCTATCTGGCCCGCATACATCGGGAACGCCACGTAAAGCTGCGGAAACAGAAAAAACCATGGCAGCGATATGGCGATCAGCCGCCATAACCCGCGGTGTGTGGCTGCTACCTTCAGGCTCATTAGGGCGGGCTGCCTTTTGAAGATAGTTGATGACCCAAACTTTTCCCGAAATGCAACCGTGCTGAGGCTAATGAACAATATCGCGCTTACTGCAAAGGCAGCACGGACATCGGCTAGACCCGCAAGACCTCCAATAATTGGCCCAACGGCCGCTCCGGTATTTAGCATCTGGTTATTGGCCGCGAACAGGGCAGATAGGCATGTCTTTGGTTGACGACCAAACACTCCGTAAACGCCACCCTCGTAGCAAGCGACGCCAGTACCAGCGATCATCGCAAAGCATACCCAAGCCATCACACCGTCACAAAATCCAAATCCGAGAAATCCCACCCCCCTCAAAAAAAGCCCTAGGGTGATGATCATGTGCGAGCCAAAACGATCGGCTATGGCGCCGGCAACTAGCGGCAACGCCTGCGCGGAGAGCAAATTGGCCGACATAACAGAAGCCAGTGCTGCCGCACCGAAATGGAGGTTGGCTGACATGTACAACGCCAATAGCGGAACCGTCATAAAATGCGAGGCATTCATTAAGCCCTGCATCCAGAGCAATCTCCGGATCTCGCGGGACCAAACCGGTCGTGCACAATCGTCTTCCCTGATCATGTTGCGCCACCGTAACCAGCAATGATATTTTGATGGTTACCCATATCAGTAGCTTTTGCAACCAGAGGGTGCGATGCAAACTCACAATCAAGCTGCGCCAGGCGACCTCGAAAGCGTACGGCGTTTTATTAATACCTGGTCGATCCCTAACCAGACGCGCATCGAGGCGGATATCCTGCCGCTGCTGGCAAGCGATTCTGATGCATGGCAGAGCGATCTCTCGCTCTATCCACGTCAACCTAGCGATAGCCTGGACAAACTGCTCGTATTGCGCTCGGATCTGCGGAAGTCGTGCGAAAGTCCAGACGCCAACACCGAGCAGTTGAACGCGTGGTTCAATCGTGTCGCCCTGTCGGTGCATGTCGAGTCGGTGGGAGGAGTGACGACGCTGAGCGTGATATCTGCAGAAGCAACTTATGTCGGCCATATTCTTGCGGCCGTGGCGAATGCGATTGCATCAGGTGCATGGTCGCGGCTGAAAACGTGTGGAGATTGCCAGTGGGCTTTCTACGATCACACCCGCAATGGCAGCAAACGCTGGTGCGGCATGACTAAGGGCGGGCCGAATGGCCGGGCTTGCGGGACTATTGCAAAGGTGAGCGCCTTCCGGTCACGCGCAGCGGCCAAAGCAAATGTGGATGTGTCTTGAGACTGTGGCTCTCTTCTACTCTTTATGCCCGGCATCTGGCTCGCTCATGATGATGGCCTCCGAAAACAAAACACCCTGCGAAAGCGTAGCCCTCGCAGGGTGTTGGGGGTGACCATCTCTTTAAACCGGTCGCTCGTTGCAGACCGGTTTATTTGTCTTCAACCTGGGTTCAGGTTAATCCAGCATCCCTATATAGCCCGGTTGCTCGGCCACTCGGCCCAGCCATTGCTGGATTGCCGGGTACGGGGCAAGGTCAAATCCGCCCTGGTAAGCGACGTGGGTGTAGGCGTAAAGCGCGATGTCGGCGATGGAGAAGGTTTCTCCTACCAGGAACGGCGTGCGCTTGAGTTGCTGCTCCATGACTGCGAGCGCTCGGTAGCCAGCTTTTTGCATGGCGTGATATTCCGCGAGGCGCTCTTCCGGTAGCCCGAGGTAAAACTGGATGAAGCGAGCCACCGCGATGCAAGGCTCATGGCTGTACTGTTCAAAAAACTGCCACTGCAAGACTTGCGTGCGCAAGCGCGGCTCGCTGGGCAGATAGGCGCTGCCGTCGGCCAGGAAGTTGAGAATCGCGTTGGATTCCCACAGGCAAGTGCCATCCTCAAGCTCCAGGACCGGGACCTTGCCGTTGGGATTCTTCGCCAAAAACTCGGGGGTCTGGGTTTCACCGTTAAGGATGTCCACTGCCACCCATTGGTACTTGATGCCCAATAGGTTGAGCATCAATTTGATCTTGTAACAATTGCCTGAATTGTAGTCGCCGTAAACTGTGTACATCACCCTTCTCCCTTGCTGCGTATTCATGAATGCATCACGCCGCTTCAGCGACCTGTGCCTGGCGAACCACTGCGGCCAGCCGCTTGAGACCCTCACCCAGACGCTGGGGGTCGATATGACTGAAGTTCAATCGCAGATAACCGGGGTTGGCGTCCGGATCGGCGAAAAACGGCTCACCCGGCATAAACGCCACATCTTGGGCCAGCGCTGGTTTGAGCAGGGAACGGGTGTCCAAAGGCGTTTTAAGGGTCAACCAGAAAAACAAGCCGCCCTGCGGGTTATTCCAATCGGCCAGATCGCTGAAGTGCTCTTGCAGGGCGGCCTCGAAAGCGTCACGACGCACACGATAGAAGTCGCGTAATTCCGCCAAATGGTTGCGGTAATGCTCGGTACCCATCCATTGCAGAGCCTGCCACTGCCCCATCCGGTTGGTGTGCAGATCGGCCGATTGTTTCAGGCGCAGCAAGTGCGGAAACAGGTCCGGCGTCGCGATCAGGTAACCCACGCGCAGCCCAGGCAGCAGGGTTTTGGACATCGTGCCGGTGTAGATCCAACTGGCCTTTTTCAAGCGGCTGACGATAGGGGTCGCGCTGCCACCGTCGAAATTCAATTCGCGATAAGGTTCGTCTTCGATCAGGGTGACATCGAATTCATCAAGCAGGGCCGCCACGGCATCGCGATGGGATTCACTGTAGCGTACCGCTGACGGGTTCTGGAAGGTCGGAATCAGGTAAGCGAACGCAGGCTTGTGCTGCTCAAGACGCTGGCGCATAGCGATCAGGTCCGGGCCATCGGCCTGCAAGGGCACGGTGATGCAATCGGCACCGAACAGCTGAAAAATCTGCAGCGCGGCCAGGTAGGTTGGTGCTTCGAGGAGGATCTCGGTGCCCTTGTCGATATACAGCTTGGCCGCCAGGTCGAGGGTCTGCTGCGAGCCGCTGACAATCAGCACCTGGCTGGCTTCACACGGCACGCCCAAGGCGCGGGCTTCAGCGGCCAGCGCTTCGCGTAAAGCAGGCTCGCCCTCGCTCATGCCGTACTGCCCCATGGCCAGTGGCATGTCAGCCCATTCAACGCGTGGCAGCATTGCTTCTGCGGGTAGCCCGCCAGCGAACGACATCACTTCCGGACGCTGGGCTGCGGCCAGAATTTCACGAATCAAAGAACTTTTAAGGCGTGAGACTCGTTCGGAGAAAGCCATGGAGGTCACCCGTAGCGAAGTTAAATAGAAATACGTCAAACTGCTTGACCGAAATTACGATACCGGGCCTAGATACGTCAATATGATTGACCTTAAAAATAAAATAACTCAGCAGTCGGCGATGGAAGCCTTTTTTTTCGGCTACCAGGCGTTCACCGCCAAAGCCGACGAAATGCTCGCGCAACGCGGCCTCAGTCGCGTGCACCAACGCATCGTGTTTTTTATCGCCCGCTATCCAGGTTTGAGCGTGAAAGAGTTGCTGACGGTGCTCGGTGTCAGCAAGCAGGCACTCAATACGCCCTTGCGCCAATTGATCGACATGAACCTGGTGCACAGCGTCGCGCCTGACGTCGACAAGCGCAAACGCTTGCTGGGCCTGACGGAAGAAGGCATTGCATTCGAGCAGGCCCTGCGTCACGAACAAGTGGATCTGCTGCAACGGGTGTTTGCCGAAGCGGGCGAAGCGGCGGTTGATGGTTGGCTGGCCGTGAACAAAGCACTGGGGCAAGCCCGCCAGACAGGGGTGATAATCCCTGCCGAGTCTCTAGCATCCGAGTGATACAGCTGACGCATTCGACGCTATCAATTGCGACTGTACGGCTAATTGTGACGATTGCTGTATTGCAACAGCGGGTGGCGACTGCGTTTAGGCTTGTGGCTTGACTGGACACCGTTAAGGAAAACCCACATGACCGACGCCATCACTCCTACCCGCCTTCGGCCATTGGCCGACAGCTCGCCTGCTGCCGTGGTCGCGGGCTTTATTGCGATGATGACTGGCTGCACCAGTTCATTGGTCCTGATGTTCCAGGCAGGGCAAGCCGCTGGGTTGACCAGCGCACAGATTTCTTCCTGGATCTGGGCCCTGTTCATCGGCATGGCGATTTGCAGCATTGGCCTGTCTCTGCGCTACCGCACCCCCATCACCGTTGCTTGGTCGACGCCAGGTGCAGCGCTGCTGGTGACCAGCCTGGGCGGTGTGTCGTACGGCGAAGCCATCGGGGCCTTCATCACCTGCGCCATACTGGTCACCCTGTGCGGCGTTACCGGCAGTTTCGAGCGACTGGTCAAGCGTATACCTGCGTCACTCGCAGCGGCGTTGCTGGCGGGGATTTTGTTCAAGATCGGCAGTGAAATATTCGTCGCCGCGCAACACCGTACCGGCCTGGTGCTGTGCATGTTTTTCAGTTATCTGCTGATCAAACGCATATCACCGCGCTACGCAGTCCTCGCAGCGCTGATTGCCGGCACGGTGATATCAGGCCTACTGGGATTGCTTGATTTCAGTGGCTTTACGCTGGAAGTGGCAACACCGGTGTGGACCACTCCGTCGTTCTCGCTGGCCGCGACCATCAGCATCGGGATTCCGCTGTTCGTGGTGGCGATGACCTCGCAGAACATGCCCGGCATCGCTGTTCTACGCGCCGATGGCTACACCGTACCGGCCTCCCCGTTGATCTCGGTCACCGGCATTGCATCGTTGCTACTGGCGCCGTTTGGCTCGCATGGCATCAACCTGGCCGCAATCAGCGCTGCCATCTGCACCGGCCCCCATGCCCATGAAAACCGTGACAAGCGCTACACCGCAGCGGTCTGGTGCGGAGTTTTTTATGCCATCGCGGGCATCTTTGGCGCGACCGTGGCCGCGTTGTTTGCGGCCTTGCCTAAAGAGTTGGTGTTATCGATTGCCGCGCTGGCCCTGTTTGGTTCGATCATGAATGGCCTGACCGTCGCCATGAACGAACCCAAGGAGCGTGAGGCAGCGCTGATCACCTTTATGGTCACCGCGTCAGGCCTGACACTGTTCTCCATCGGTTCGGCATTCTGGGGGATTGTGGCCGGGGTGCTGACGTTGATGATCTTGAATAGCCGTAAGGGCTGATGCGGGAAGTCAGCTGTTCCGTATCAAGCCCTTCGCTTATTTAAAGCCGGAAGTGCCCGACCATCCCCTTGAGCTCAGTCCCCAATTGCGCCAGCTCGATACTCGACGCAGCATTCCCCCGCATCGCGAGGGCTGATTGATCGGCGCTGGCACGGATGCTGGTGACGCTGCGATTGATCTCTTCAGCGACCGAGCTTTGCTGCTCGGCAGCGGCGGCGATCTGCTGGTTCATTTGCTGGATCAGGGACACCGCTACGGCGATGCTGCCCAGCGCGCTTTCGGTCTGCAAGGCATCGCTGACGGCCATTTTCACCAATTCGCCGCTGTTTTTAATCTGCGCCACGGACGACTGCGCCCCGCTCTGCAGGCTGCCTACCAGTCGTTCGATTTCTTCGGTTGATTGCTGAGTCCGTTTGGCCAGCGCGCGCACCTCATCGGCGACCACCGCAAAACCCCGTCCCTGCTCCCCGGCCCGCGCGGCCTCGATGGCGGCGTTCAGCGCCAGCAGGTTGGTTTGCTCGGCGACGCTCTTGATCACCCCCAGGACTTTGCCAATGTTCTGGATCTCGGCACTGAGGTTCTCGATACTCTGGCTGGCGGAGGTGGCGGAACTGGCAAGCGCTTCGATTCGTTGCATGCTCTGGCGAACGACCAGCTGACCGCTTTCGACTTTGTCGTCGGCAGTCTGTGCGGCCTGTGCGGCCTCCTCAGCATTGCGTGCCACGTCATGCACCGTCGCCGTCATCTGATTCATGGCCGTAGCGACCTGCTCGGTTTCTTCCCGCTGGCTACTGACTTCCAGGTTAGTCTGTTCGGTGACCGCCGACAGCGAATGAGCCGACGTCGCCAATTGCTCGATACCGGCTTGCAGGCCGCTGACAATGCTGCTCAGTCCCGCGCCCATCTGCTGCATGGCCAGCATCAACTGGCCGATTTCATCGCGGCGTTTGACCTCTACCGTGGCGCTCAAATCGCCGGACGCTATCTGCTGGGCGACGCGGATCACGCTACGCAACGGTGCCACGATCAGGCGAGTAATGCCCCAGGCGGCGATCAGACCGACCAATAACGCCAGCATCGAGGAACCGATAATCAGCAGCGAGCTGGCTTTGAGCTCAGCCTGCATCGCCTGGTCTTCGGCGCTATAAGCCTCATTGACCCGCTGCACGACCTGTTTGGCATTGTCGGCAAGTTGCTGAGAAACCTGCGCTTCGTTGGCAAGCAAACCGGTGTATTCGGCGAGTTTCTCGGTGAAGTTGCCAATGTGGGTGCTGACTTCGCCCAGCACGGTCAGGTAACCCGAGTCCTTGACCACGCCTTTGAGCTGCTCGGCCAACGCAAGTGCCTGGTCAGCCTGTTCGATCTTGCCTTCTTTGCGGGGCTCACCCGAGCCTGTTTTACGGCTCTGGTCCAGACGCACCCGCGCTTCATCCATCGCCTGCAACATCAACCGTGACACCTGGCTGACCTGATTGGCTTGCGCAATGAACTCAGCACCTTGCTGACCCTGGGAGTCCTTCAGCGCGTAGGTGCCATCATCGGCCAGCCCGGCTTGCAATACATCCAGATTATTAGCAACGCTGGACACCGACCAACTGGCCATCTCCAGAGAAAGGTCCTTGCTCTGGCTGATCTCGACAAATTGATCGAAGGATTTGCGGTAAGCCGTGAGCGCGGTTTGCACCTGGCTCATCATGGTCTGGTTGGCGTCCGACTCGCCCTTGAGCTGCTCCGCCAGGGCCTGCAACGCGTCCACGCCCGCGCGCAAATCATCCGCCACTTTCGGGTCGCTGTGCAGGGCGTAATCCTGCTCCTGCAAGCGCACCTTGAGCAGGCCGCTATTGAGGGTCGACATTTGCTTGAGGCCATTGAAGCGCAGGCTGATGCTCTGCAGCGACCAAACGCCAATGGCAGCGACCAAGGCGGTCAGCAGCAGTACGAGGATGAAACCCACCCCCAGTTTTTTCGCCATCCCGAGGTTGGCAAAGCGTGCTTGCACGGCCGAAATCATAGCGCTCAATCCCCGTTCGAATACCAGAAGGCGTTCAGGCTATTCATTAAGCCGTCCTGGAATCATGCAGATTCGCAACGGACCCGATTCAGCACAAGCCTTTGGCGCCTGGATAATGGCAAAAAGCTACGTGCAAGTCGTTTTCAGAACGCTTAGTGTCGGCTGGCACGTGAACTTTATCGGCTGATCGTCACCCTTCGGTAAAGTACTCACCCAACGGCAACGATTTTCGACTTCACACCGCGCCTTTTTAACGGCAGGCAGCTGCCACCAGCAAGGTGCCAGCATCAGCGTCGAGGATGGCCTGCGTGCCCAACGGCACCGCAATGTTGGGGTCACCGTGACCGATGGGCAGCCCACCCAGCAGCGGAACGCCGAGATCGCCCAGACGTTCGTTGAGCACGTCCGCCAGACTGATCTGCCCTGCCGCGCCTGCGGGCTCGCTGAACTGCCCCACCGCCACGCCCGCCAAGCGCTGCAGGATGCCGCAATTGCGCAGGTGCGTGAGCATTCGATCGACACGGTACGCGGCTTCGGCCACGTCCTCGATCAGCAGGATCGCGCCGTTCAGGTCGGGCATAAATGGCGTGCCAATGGAGGTACTGAGCATGCTCAGGTTTCCGCCCAACAGAATCCCTTGGGCAACACCCGTGCTGCGCACACTCACCGTCGCTTCTGCGGGGTCGGCCCTGATCAGCACCGGTTCGGCGCTCATCAACGCGTGTTTTACGCTGCTATTCGTCAGGCCGCCCCGCTCAAGCTGCGCGGCCACCGGACCGTGGATACTGGCCAACCGTGCGTTGCGCCAGAGCGCTGCATGCAAGGCCGTGATATCGGAAAATCCCAGCACCAGCTTGGGGTCTCGCCTTACTGCATCAAAGTCCAGGTGTTCAATAATGCGCTGCACACCATAACCACCGCGGTTGCAGATGACCGCACGGATCTCGGGATCGGCCAACGCGTCGTTCAGGTCCGCAGCACGATGCTCATCCCTGCCCGCATGAAACGAGTTTTTATCCAGCGCATGGGGATAGATACGTGGTCGCAGGCCCCAATCGCTGAGCACCTTGACCGCGACCTCGACGCGCGCCTGAGCCACGGGCCCGGCAGGCGACACCAGCGCAACCGCATCTCCGACTCGAAGCCGTTGCGGGTGCAGTGTCGGTAAACCGCTGTGTTCTTGAGTGTGATAAAAATCCATCGTTACTCGCCGCCCCCTGGTTTTGATAAAACAGTTAACCACAAATCGAACCGCCGTTTATTGTCACCCAAAACCCAAGGCATGAACTCACTGCCCTCGTTGAGGTATGCTCAGCGGCGTCCGATACAGCGCTAGGTTGCTTAGGTAGCGCTCCTATTTCATCGACCCATAAAGAACGTTCATGAACATTAAAATCCCGGCTTCCATCATCGCGCTTGATCAAATTCTGCCTCAGGAACCGTTGCTGATGATGGGCGCGGGCCCCGTACCGCTGCCGCACAAAGTGGCCTATGCGAACTCCATCGTCATCAATCACCTGGGCGATGTGATGAACCAGGTGATCGACCAGGTCAAGGACATGGGCGCCTACGTCTTTCAGACCGCATCCAAGCATGTATTGGGTGTAGCCGGTCCCGGTTCAGCGGCGATGGAAATGGCGATCTGCAACCTTGTGACCCCAGACAGCAAGGTCCTGTCGATCTGCAACGGTTACTTCAGTCGTCGTATGGCCGAGATGGCGTCGCGTGTCGGCGGTGCAGTCACCATTATGGAGGTCCCGGACAATCAGGCGGCCGACCCCGATATCGTTGAGCACTACTTGAAGCAGGGTAATTTCCGCACCCTGACCATTGTTCAGGGCGAGACCTCGAATACCGTTTATAACCGCCATCTGGAAACGATTTCGCGACTGGCGCATTCCTATGACTGCGCAGTGATTGTCGATGCGGTTTGCACCTTGAGCACCATGCCGTTCGACATGGATGAGTGGCAAGTCGACGCGGTCATCACCGGCGGACAAAAAGGCTTATCGTCCATTCCCGGCGTTTCGCTGCTGGCCTTTTCCGATTACGCATGGGCACGAATCGAGGCGCGCAAACAGCCTATCGCCCACTGGTGCCTGGACGCACTGTTGGCAGACAAGTTCTGGAACCAGCGCTCCTATCACTACACCGCACCGGTCTCCGGCATTCTGGCGCTGCATGAAGCGTTGCACTTGGTGTGCGAAGAAACCCTGCCGCGTCGATTCCACCGGCATGAGCTGTGCTCAAAAGCCCTGCAAAGAGGGATGGAAGCCATGGGCCTGGAACTTCTGGTCCCGGAAGAAGTGCGCCTCAACTCGGTGATCGGCATCAACGTTCCCAAAGGTGTATCCGCTGACCTGGTCAGAAGCCATATGACAGCCGTACACAGGGTCGAAATCTCCGGTTCGTTCGGCCTCAATATCGTGCGTATCGGTCAGATGGGTGAGCAAAGCCGCGTGCACAACCTGTTCCGCACCTTGCACGCTCTGGGGTCGAGCATGCGCCATGCCGGCGCTTCTCTGGACCTGCCAACCGGAATCTCCGAACTGGAACGGTATGTGTCTCGTGATACAGCCTCGGCCGCTGCCAGCTAAAGTCCCATCAAAGGCGCATGCGACACCAGCCGCTTGGTGTCGCATGCGCCCGTGGTGAAAACGTTTGTGTTCGTGCTGTGGCGACTCAACTGAGTTTGTCCGTCGGCCCGCGTTCGTTACCCGGCTGAAAGCGAGTGACGCTTTTGCGCAACCATTGCAGGAAACCGTTCTGGCCCACATCCAAGGGCTTATGCTGAATCATCGTCGCCCGAGCCTGCGCGCGGAAGCGTACCAACCCTGCCAGAGCCCCACGCAATTCACCGTGTTCTTCCAGCCAAGGCTCAACGTCTTTGCTTTCGATGCGATAGACCATGCAGTCGGTCATCGCACTGAAACGAGCGAGGCTGGCCGACTGGTCGACAATACCGGTTTCGCCAATCAGTTCGCCCGGCCCCATGCGCCCGACCTCAAGCCAGCCATCAGGCCGTTCAACAGCCGCCGTCACCACCCCAGACTCAATGATCAACAGCGCATCGGGAACGACACCTTGAGCGAGAATCACCGCGCCAACAGGGTACGAGCGCAAGTGCATGTGACGCTCGAGTTCGGCACGGTCTTCATCGCTGAGCATGCGCAGCACCCCTACCGTGTTGAGTACTGCTGACTGCCGCGTCGCAGGCTTGATCTGATCCTGACGCAGGGTTTCGGACGCCGCCAGCTGGCGATAGATCAAGTCATAGAGCTGGTTACTCACCGCGCTACAACGGTCCCTGGATTTGATGTAGCCGGTGATCTCATACTGCACGGAGCGTAAACCGGAGGCTTTGACCACGGCCCCGGCTTTGGGTTTTGCCAGCAGCTCACGGCAGCCCTGCAAGGCTTTCTCCAGCGAGTCCAGCACCAGGCTGGGACGCAAGCGTACTGGCAGCTCGACGGTCAGGGTCACGGAATGAAAGTGATCGGGGCGGCTGAAATTGACGATCCGGGTCTTGGCCGCCATCGCGTTGGGAATCACCGCCATGCTGCCTTCGGACGTCAGCAGATGGGTTGAGCGCCAATCAATTTCGATCACCTTACCTTCTATGTCGTCGACGCGAATCCAGTCATCGACCCTAAAGGGCTTGGTTGCGTTGAGCACGATCCCTGAAAATACGTCGCCCAGCGTGCTCTGCACTGCCAGACCGAGGATGATCGCCACCGCGCCCGACGTCGCCAGCAAGCCTTTGACTGGCAAATCGAGGATGTACGCGGCGGCAGCGACGACGGCGACCAGAAAGATGATCGCGCCCATCAGGTCTTGGAGCAAATGCCCCTTGCCACCGATCCGCGGTTCCAGAATCACCACCGCCAATACGGTCAGGGTTCGTGCGCCGTACAACCACCAGACAATAGCCAGTACGGTCGCCAGCGTGTGGCGCGGTGGCAGGACCGCATCGGGCACCGGAAACAGAGGGCTCAACCCGGCATCCAGCAATGCCATGCTGAACAACAGAAACAGGCCCAGCCGCACCGCCATCTTCCAGCGCACATGCCGTGGATCAACCCACTGCCAAAGGGTCAGGTCGATAATGATCAGCACCAAGGCACTGACCAGTGGGTAGGCAAACCACATGAAATCCATCGACTCACTCCTGACACATAGACCACTACAGGAGGCGAGCTTAGCCGATCGGTGTGTGCAGGGTAAGCACGTACTGCAGGCGCTGGCGGCCCTTAAATCGCGGTCACCCCGCCGTCCACCGCCAGCGCGTGGCCGGTGGTGAAGCTGGCGCCATCGCTGCACAGATAAAGCACGGCGCTGGCGATTTCTTCGACGGTGCCGACACGACCGACTGGGTGCATGACGGCCACGTATTCGGCTTTTTTCGGGTCGGCTTCATAGGCGCGACGGTACATGTCGGTGTCGATCACTGCAGGACAGACGGCGTTGACGCGAATTTTCTTCTTCGCATATTCAATCGCGGCTGATTTGGTCAGACCGATCACGGCATGCTTCGACGCACTGTAGATACTCATCTTTGGTGCAGCGCCAAGGCCAGCCACAGATGCGGTGTTGACGATGGCCCCACCGCCTTGGGCGAGCATCAGCGGCAATTGGTACTTCATGCACAACCAGACGCCTTTGACGTTGACGCCCATGATTGCATCGAACTCGGCTTCGCTGCCCTCGGCCAAGCGACCCTTTTCGATCTCGATGCCAGCATTATTGAAGGCATAGTCGACGCGGCCATACGTGCTCACTGCCTGCTCCATCAA
The DNA here is from genome assembly GCF_036346185.1 of Pseudomonas sp. 10C3. Classification (NCBI taxonomy): domain Bacteria; kingdom Pseudomonadati; phylum Pseudomonadota; class Gammaproteobacteria; order Pseudomonadales; family Pseudomonadaceae; genus Pseudomonas; species Pseudomonas sp. 10C3. The sequence continues at coordinate 127,222 of NZ_JASJVE010000002.1, forward strand.
CTGGCGCACTTCAGCTTCCTTCGTGACGTTGCAGCGCACAAACACTGCATCGCCGCCCGCTGCACGAATCAATTCAACTGTGCCTTCCCCGCCTTCACTGTCCAGGTCTGCCACCACCACTTTCAGGCCCTGCTCAGCGAAGGCCAATGCGGTCGCGCGACCAATACCCGCAGCAGCGCCCGTGACCAAAGCCACCTGACCGGAAAAAGTCATGCTCATGTAATTGTCCCCTGACGGTTGAATAGTGATGCAGTCTAGCCATCCCCCACAGGCGTACGTCAGCACTATCAGAGACCCGGTTATGCACGTATGCGCCAGAGTGATTAAGCCCGTGGAGGCTCATCACCCAACTGGATCAGCCTGCATTCGCCAGACGGACAAACCTTGCCGGAACGGCGGCCAACGACTATCACGTAGGCTTGTTCTCCCTCCTTCCTGTCTAAAAGAGTGCCTGCCATGACTGCCCAGACCAACCGTCAATTCCTGCTCGCCAAGCGCCCTTCAGGGGCCGCGAGCCGCGACGACTTTACCTTCCAGCAAGTGCCTGTCGGCGAAGTGGCGGCAGGTCAGGTTATGGTCGAGAACGAATACCTGTCGCTGGACCCGGCCATGCGCGGCTGGATGAACGAAGGCAAGTCCTACATTGCGCCCGTCAATCTGGGTGACGTGATGCGCGCGTTGGGTGTAGGCAAAGTCATCGCCTCACAGGTCCCTGAGTTTGCCGTTGGTGATTACGTGCAGGGCGCACTGGGGGTGCAGGACTATTTTCTCGGTGAGCCCAAGGGTTTCTACAAAGTCGACCCGAAACTGGCACCACTGCCGCGTTATCTGTCCGCACTGGGCATGACCGGCATGACCGCTTATTTTGCCCTGCTGGACGTCGGCGCGCCGAAAGCCGGTGAGACTGTGGTGATTTCCGGGGCCGCAGGTGCAGTGGGCAGCGTTGCCGGGCAGATCGCCAAAATCAAAGGCTGCCGCGTAATCGGCATCGCCGGGGGCAAAGAAAAATGCCAGTCGCTGATTGATGAACTGGGTTTCGACGGCGCCATCGACTACAAGAATGAAGACGTCCACGCGGGCCTCAAACGTGAATGTCCGAAAGGCGTTGACGTGTATTTCGACAACGTCGGTGGCGATATCCTCGACGCCGTTCTTTCCCGCCTGGCGCCCAAAGCACGGGTGATCATCTGTGGCGCCATCAGCCAGTACAACAACAAGGAAGCGGTCAAAGGCCCGACCAACTACCTGTCATTGTTGGTGAACCGTGCGCGCATGGAAGGCTTCGTGGTCATGGACTACGCCCCCAAATTCGCCGCAGCCGGTCAGGAAATCGCCGGCTGGCTCGCTTCAGGCAAACTCAAAAGCAAGGAAGACATCGTCGAGGGTCTGGAGACTTTCCCCGAAACCCTGATGAAGCTGTTCAAGGGTGAAAACTTCGGGAAACTGGTGTTAAAGGTGTGATCGGAGGCGCCTGAACCGACGCCTCGCGAATAGCTTTTACGCCAACTCAGCCACGACCGCTGCCAGCGCTTTTGCCGGGTCGGCGGCCTGGCTGATGGGACGGCCGATGACCAGATAGTCGGAGCCGGCGTCCAGCGCCTGACGCGGTGTCAGGATGCGGCGTTGATCGTCCTGGGCGCTGCCTGCCGGACGAATGCCAGGGGTGACCAGTTTCAACGACGGATGGGCGGTCTTCAGGGCACGGGCTTCGAGTGCCGAGCACACCAGACCGTCCATACCGGCTTTTTCCGCCAACGCAGCCAGGCGCAGCACCTGCACCTGCGGTTCGACGTCCAGACCAATAGCCGCCAGATCTTCACGTTCCATGCTGGTCAGCACGGTGACACCAATCAGCAACGGTTTTGGCCCGCTACGCTGATCAAGCACTTCACGGCAGGCTGCCATCATGCGCAAACCGCCGGAGCAATGGACATTGACCATCCACACGCCCATTTCCGCAGCGGCCTTTACCGCCATCGCCGTGGTGTTGGGGATGTCGTGGAATTTCAGGTCAAGAAACACCTCGAAGCCCTTGTTGCGCAGGGTTTCGACGATGTCCGACGCACAGCTGGTAAACAATTCCTTACCGACTTTGACCCGGCACAGCTTCGGGTCCAACTGATCGGCCAGTTTCAACGCGGCGTCGCGGTTAGGGAAATCCAGGGCGACGATGATAGGAGTCTGGCAGGCGGACATGAGTAGGCTCTCAGGCAAGTCGAAATCGGCGCGTATTGTAGCCGAACCGACCCATTTTCGGGACCCAGTGATCGATAATTGATCCAGATCGCGCGCCCAGCCCTGAACAAACAGCATGCCGCTAACAAACCGGGCACAGGGCGCCTAGAATTGAACCACTGGCAATATAGATTGCTCAAAGTGATATCACTTCAAGGAGAGCCCTATGCCCTGGTATGCCTGGTTAATTCTGATAGTTGCAATTGGCTCGATCGTTGGCGGTCTATTGATGTTGCGCGATACCGCTACAAAGGTTGATTTGACCGATGAGCAACTCAAGCGCGTTCATGAACGCAACGCCGAGATGGATGCCAAAGACGCGAAGGACCGTTGACCCACGTGATTGTTTTCGCGGGTTTGCCTGCGAAAACAATGCGTCTCCTGTCTGATAGCGGGATTAGTGCGTTCCATACGCAGTCATCGAGTGATTGTTCTGTAGCGATGTGACCGCGATTCGATACGGCTGAAAAATCCTGAACATCTGCCCGTTATCACGAAGTTGCTGCAATAACTGGCTGAACTGCTCCCCCGTAATAGGTGCCTGCGGACGCAGCAAGGCGTAATGCCGATAAATCTGATCGACCCGCTCGGACACCAAAAACTGGCGGGCTTCATCATGATTACGCGCCATGAAATCGCTCAGGTACGAGCGCGTCACCAGAGCAATGTCAGCCCGTTCGCGCAGCACCATCAGCAAGTTGCTGTCATGGGAATACGTCAGCGTTGCGTTGTAGTGTTCGGCCAGGAATTTGGGTTCGGCATTGAAGTGGGCAAACGCATAGTGATAGCCACTGAACAAGGCCAGACGCTTGCCCTGCAAGTCATCGAAGTAGTTTTGTGTGCGCCCTTCTTCGCGCTTGGCGACGAAGATTTCAGCGTCTTCAAGGCCCATGTCGACATTGACGTGGGCAATATTCTTCCAGCCCCAATCCGGATTTTCGAAGATAGCCATGTCGAACCGGCCGTCCTGAAAATCACGAAAGCGACGTGGAATGGAGGTCGGCACGAGCAAAAACTGAAAGTCGCTTTGCGCCGCATTCAAGGCAATGACCAACTGCGGCAACAAACCGGTGTCTTCGCCTTTTTCGGGGTGAACAGTGTAAGGCGGAAAATGCGCCGCACCGATACGCACCAGCTGCACGGCACATGCCTCACTAGCCCATAACGTACTGATAGCCAAGAACAAAATTCGGTAAGCCGTCCGCAAAGGCAAAGACATCGACACAGCACACCTCAGGTAACCGGATGTGGATAAGCTATGCGTTTTCGGCCTGTTAGACAATATCAAAGTGATGTCAGTTCGAACGTGCCGGCAGGCTTCAACGTTATTTTAAAACCATGATCAGTGCTTCATCCGCCAACTGATCGAGGGTCATGCTGCCTTCAGCGCGAAACCAGGTCGTGGTCCACGACAAGGCGCCCGTTAGAAAACGCCGCGTGATAAATACATCGCCCTTGATATAGCCGGCCTCTTTTGCCTCTCCCAATACTTGCAGCCAGAGCTGCTCGTAGAGGTCGCGCAAGGCCAGTACGTGAACCTGTCCTTCTTCCGACAACGATCTCCATTCGTAGACCAGTACTGCCATGGCCTCGCCACTGCCACCCATAATCGATTGCAGCTCACAGCGAATCAGCGCTAGCACCCGCTCGCGCACAGTGTCCGCGTCGGCGAGCGCCGCGTGCATCAAAGCGGTGTTATAGCGGATGGTCTCTTCCATCACTGAGCGCAGGATTTCGTCCTTGCTTTTGAAGTGATGAAAGATACTTCCGGACTGAATGCCCACCGCGCCAGCCAAGTCCCGCACGGTGGTGCGTTCGTAGCCTTTGTTGCGAAACAGGTGAGCGGCCACCTGCAGTAGTTTGCCGCGAGCGCTGTCGGGATCGGTGATCTGCCCACCGTCCACCAACTCGCGCATCACCTTCAAAGCTTTTTGCTCGTCCACGGTGAGGTTCCTTTTGGAAGTTGGCATATGGCGCGCGCAATTTATGCCTGTGCGGCACACCAAGCAAGCGCTCGGGCGCCACGCAAAGCAATTATTTTAAACGAGGGCTTTCAAAACCAAGCGCTTGCTTGGTAGTCTCTGATGCACAGTCAATCGCCTACGAGGTCTGTCATGTCCAAAACCGTGCGCATCGGTTGCGCCAGCGCATTCTGGGGGGATACCTGCACGGCGGCCGCGCAACTGGTGGACGGCGGCGGACTGGACTATCTGGTGTTCGACTACCTGGCCGAGATCACCATGTCGCTGCTGGCCGGGGCCAGGATGAAAAATCCGGACGCGGGTTTCGCCACCGACTTCGTTGAAGTGCTCGCTCCACTGCTGCCAAAAATCGCTGAGCAGAAGATCAGGATCATCAGCAACGCGGGCGGGGTCAATCCCCTCGCCTGTGCCGCGGCCTTGCAAGCGGCCTGTCTGCACGCGGGGGTCAACCTGAAGATCGCTGTCCTGCTCGGCGATAATTTGCAGCCGCAGTTCAAGCACTTGAGTAGCGCGGGCGTTCACGAAATGTTCACTGGCGCGCCCCTGCCGCCGATGTGCGTGTCCATCAATGCGTATCTCGGTGCACCCGGCATTGTCGAAGCGCTGCGACTGGGCGCTGATATCGTCATCACCGGCAGAGTGGTCGACAGCGCAGTGGTCAGTGCAGCGCTGGTTCACGAGTTCGGCTGGTCCTGGCAAGATCACGACAAACTGGCCCAAGCCGCCCTCGCCGGCCACATCATCGAGTGCGGCGCACAGTGCACCGGCGGCAACTTCACTGATTGGCAGGACGTGCCAGACTACGAACATATCGGCTTTCCGATCATTGAAGTCAGGGCTGACAGCCACTTCATTGTCAGTAAACCCGCCGGCTCCGGGGGGTTGATCTCACCGTTGAGCGTCGGCGAACAGTTGCTCTACGAAATCGGCGACCCCCGGGCCTACCTGTTGCCTGATGTGGTATGCGACTTCACCCACGTCCGACTCAAGCAAGTAGGCGACAACCAGGTCAGCGTCGAGGGTGCTCGCGGCTTCGCGCCCAGCGGCCAATACAAGGTCAGCGCAACGTACCCGGACGGTTTCCGCTGCACTGCCAGTTGCCTGATCGCCGGAATCGACGCGGTAAAAAAAGCCGAGCGCGTCGGCCAGGCGATTATCAACAAAACCAAAGAGTTGTTCAGCCAGCGCGGCTGGCCACCCTACAGCGAAGTGAACATCGAACTGCTGGGCAGCGAAGCCACCTACGGCCCCCACGGCCAACGGCACGACACTCGCGAAGTGGTGATCAAACTGGCGGTGCGTCACCCCGAAAAACAAGCGTTGATCCTGTTCTCCCGCGAGATCGCACAGGCCGCCACAGGCATGGCGCCGGGGCTCACAGGCATCGTTGGCGGTCGGCCCACGGTCTATCCGGTCATTCGCCTGTTCTCATTCCTGATCGACAAGTCCGCCTGCCGCCTGGAAATCGACATCGACGGCCAGCGCAGTCTTTTCGAGCTGCCGCCCCAGCAGAGGTTCGACCCAAGCGCACTGCCCCTGGACCTGCAACCACCACAACCTCATGGGCGTGCCGATGCCAGTGTTCCCTTGGTGAAACTGGCGGTGGCGCGCTCCGGTGACAAAGGCAACCACAGTAATATCGGGGTCATGGCGCGACGCCCGGAGTTCCTGCCGTGGATCGCCGAAACCCTGAGCAGCGCAGTGGTCGTGGACTGGATGAGCCATGTCCTCGACCCGGTTCATGGTCGGGTCGAGCGCTGGTATCTCCCCGGCAGCCACAGCCTGAATTTCCTCCTGGAAAACGCCCTCGGCGGTGGCGGAGTCGCCAGCCTGCGTATCGACCCACAGGGCAAAGCGTTCGCTCAGCAACTGCTGGAAATCCAGATCCCGGTGCCGCAAAGCATTGCCGATCAGGTCAATGGCCAGCAACGCCCGTAAACCGATCCGAACTCAAAATAAGAAGGGGTGATACATGGCATACGATTCGGTCTTCAGACCCGACTTGTTCCGCGGGCAGACTCATATCGTCACCGGTGGTGGCAGCGGTATCGGCCGTTGCACCGCCCATGAGTTGGCAGCCCTTGGCGCCCATGTGGTGTTGGTCGGGCGCAAGCAGGCGAAACTCGAGCAGGTGAGCGCCGAGATCACCGAAGACGGAGGCCAGGTCAGTTGGCAGGTGTGCGACATCCGCGAAGAAGATCGGGTCAAGGCGCTGATCACTCAGGTGGTTGCCGAGCACGGGCCGATTCATGGGCTGGTCAACAACGCCGGCGGCCAATACCCCGCCCCACTGGCCTCGATCAATCAGAAGGGTTTCGAAACCGTGATGCGCACCAATCTGGTCGGTGGTTTCCTGATGGCGCGCGAGGTATTCAATCAATCCATGAGCCGGCACGGTGGCGCCATCGTCAACATGCTCGCCGACATGTGGGGCGGAATGCCCGGCATGGGCCATTCCGGTGCCGCCCGTTCAGGCATGGAAAACCTCACCAAAACCGCTGCGGTTGAATGGGCTTATGCAGGAGTCCGCGTCAACGCCGTGGCCCCAGGGTGGATAGCATCCAGCGGCATGGATACGTATGAAGGTGCGTTCAAGGCAGTAATTCCCACCTTGCGCGAGCATGTACCGCTCAAGCGCATTGGCACCGAATCCGAGGTCAGCGCGGCGATTGTTTTTTTGCTCAGCCCCGGGGCGGCGTTCATCAGCGGCAGCACCCTGCGCATTGATGGTGCCGCGAGCCTTGGCAGTCGCGCCTGGCCATTGCACAAGGCGCAGAACAGCGAGTCGTATAACGGCTTTCATCGCGCCTATCTGCCCGATGTCTTGAAGGACAAGGAGTAGCGCATGCCGATGATTGAATCGCAGCTCGATTGCCACAGCACGAGCTTTGCTCAGAACCGCGAGGCCATGCTGGCGAGTATCGCGCAGGTGCGACAACTTGAACGGGTGCTGTTGGACAAAGCCCTTGAAGCCAAGCCCAAGTTCGACAAGCGAGGCCAGCTGTTGCCCCGCGAACGCCTGAACCTGTTGCTTGATCCCGGCGCGCCGTTTCTCGAACTGGCTTCACTCGCTGGCTACAAACTGCATGACGACAAGGACGGCAGTCAGGCCGGTGGCGGGCTGATTGCCGGCATCGGTTATGTGTCCGGGGTGCGTGTGCTGGTGGTCGCCAATAACAGCGCTATCCGGGGGGGCACTATTTCCCCCAGCGGCCTGAAAAAATCCCTGCGCCTGCAACAGATCGCCATGGAAAACAAACTGCCGGTGGTGACCCTGGCCGAAAGCGGCGGCGCCAATCTCAACTATGCGGCGGAGATTTTCGTCGAGGGTGCGCGAGGGTTTGCCAATCAGGCGCGGATGTCGGCCATGGGCTTGCCGCAAATCACCGTGGTGCACGGCTCCTCCACGGCTGGCGGCGCTTATCAGCCAGGACTGTCGGATTACGTGGTGGTGGTGCGCGGCAAGGCCAAACTGTTTCTCGCCGGTCCGCCGTTGCTCAAGGCGGCGACCGGAGAAATTGCGACTGATGAAGAGCTGGGCGGTGCAGAGATGCACGCGCAAATTGCCGGCACCGCAGAGTACTTGGCGGAAAACGACGCCGATGGCCTGCGCATCGTGCGCGAAATCATCGCCCTGCTGCCGTGGAATGCCCAGTTGCCGATGCGTGCGCGTCCGGCTTATCAAGCACCGCGCTACCCCATTGACGAGCTGCTTGGGCTGATCCCCCACGACCCGAAAAAGCCCTATGACGTGCGTGAAATCATTGCCCGCCTGGCCGATGGTTCGGTATTCCTCGAATTCAAAGGCGAATACGACCAGCAAACCGTCTGCGGTCATTTGCAGATTGAAGGCCAGCCCTGCGGGTTTATCGGCAACAACGGGCCGATCACGCCCAAAGGCGCGAGCAAGGCCGCACAATTCATTCAGCTGTGCGACCAAAGCCAGACGCCGCTACTGTTCTTCCACAACACCACCGGTTTCATGGTCGGTACCGAGTCCGAACAACACGGCGTGATCAAGCATGGGGCGAAGATGATTCAGGCCGTGGCGAATGCCAGGGTGCCGAAACTGACCATCGTGGTCGGTGGCTCCTACGGCGCAGGCAACTACGCCATGTGCGGCCGAGGACTGGACCCGCGCTTTATCTTTGCCTGGCCCAACAGCCGAACCGCAGTGATGGGCGGAGCCCAGGCCGGCAAGGTGTTGCGCATCGTCACCGAGGCCAAACACATCAAAGCCGGACTCGACCCGGACCCGAAGATGCTCGACATGCTGGAACAGGTGACCGCACAGAAGCTCGACAGTCAGTCCGGGGCGCTGTACGGCACGGCCAGCCTGTGGGATGACGGCCTGATCGACCCTCGCGATACCCGAACCTTGCTCGGTTATCTGCTGGATATTTGTCAGGAAGCGGCGGTGAGACCACTGCAACCGAATAGTTTCGGCGTGGCGCGATTCTGATGTTGAACCCGTAGGCGATTTCCAAAGGAGAACAATAAAAATGATCTTCACCCAGGAACACGAAGCACTGCGGCGCACCGTGCGTAATTTTGTCGACAAGGAGATCAATCCGCACGTCGATGAATGGGAAAAAGCGGGCCGTTTCCCGATCCATGAGCTGTTCAAGAAAGCCGGCGAACTGGGTCTATTGGGCATTTCCAAACCCGAACAGTTTGGTGGTATGGGCCTGGATTACAGCTACTCCATCGTCGCCGCCGAAGAGTTTGGCACCATCCACTGCGGCGGCATCCCGATGTCCATCGGCGTGCAGACCGACATGTGCACCCCTGCGCTGGCGCGCTTCGGCTCCGATGAGTTGCGCGAAGAATTCCTGCGCCCGGCCATCTCCGGCGAACAGGTCGGCTGTATTGGCGTATCCGAAGTCGGCGCTGGCTCCGATGTCGCAGGGCTCAAGACCAGCGCGAAGAAAGACGGCACCGACTACGTGATCAATGGCAGCAAAATGTGGATCACCAACGCTCCGAGCGCGGACTTCATTTGCTTGCTGGCCAACACTTCGGACGACAAAGCCCATGTAAACAAGTCACTGATCATGGTGCCTATGAACAGCCCCGGCATCAGCCTCAGCCCACACCTGGACAAGCTCGGCATGCGCAGCTCGGAAACCGCCCAGGTGTTTTTCGATAACGTACGCGTCCCCCAACGCAACCGCATCGGTCACGAAGGTGCAGGGTTCATGATGCAAATGCTGCAGTTCCAGGAAGAGCGTCTATTCGGTGCCGCCAACATGATCAAGGGCCTGGAATACTGCGTCGACAGCACCATCGAGTACTGTCGCGAGCGCAAAACGTTCGGCAACGCGCTGATCGACAATCAGGTGATCCACTTCCGCCTGGCCGAACTGCAAACCGAAATCGAATGCCTGCGAGCCCTGGTCTATCAGGCGACCGAGCAGTACGTGAAGGGCCGCGACGTGACCAAACTGGCATCGATGGCCAAACTCAAGGCCGGACGACTGGGCCGCGAAGTCAGCGACAGTTGCCTGCAATATTGGGGCGGCATGGGTTTCATGTGGGACAACCCTGTTTCTCGCGCTTATCGCGATGTGCGCCTGGTGTCGATTGGCGGCGGCGCCGACGAAATCATGCTCGGGATTATCTGCAAACTGATGAACATCCTGCCCGGTAAAAAAGCATGAGCCTGTTACCCGCGTGCCACACGCTGCTGCTGAACAGCCACGGTGGCGTGCTGCACATCACCCTTAATCGGCCCGAGAGCCGCAACGCCATGAGCCTGCAAATGGTCGGTGAACTGCGCGCCGTGCTGGCCGGGGTGCGTGAAGACCCGCAAGTGCGGGCGCTGGTGCTGTGCGGTGCCGGCGGGCATTTCTGCGCCGGTGGCGACATCAGGGACATGGCCAACGCCCGAGGCCAAGGCGCCGAGGCTTACAAGGCATTGAGTCGCGCATTTGGCGCGCTGCTGGAAGAAGCGGAAAAAGCCCCGCAGGTGGTGGTCGCGGTGCTGGAAGGCGCGGTGCTGGGTGGCGGCTTTGGCCTGGCCTGCGTCAGCGACGTCGCCATTGCCCATCATCAGGCGCAATTCGGTCTGCCAGAAACCAGCCTCGGCCTGATCCCGGCGCAAATCGCCCCGTTCGTGGTCAAGCGCATCGGCCTGACTCAGACCCGGCGCCTGGCGCTGACCGCCGCACGCTTTGATGGCGAAGAAGCCGGACGCCTGGGGCTGGTGCACTTTGTTGAGCGCGACGCGCACGCCATGGCCGAACGCTTGAGCGATGTGTTGGAGCAGGTCTTGCGCTGTGCACCCGGCGCGAATGCCACGACCAAAGCCTTGTTGCTGGCCACCGCTGATGTGCCGCTCGGCGCCCTGCTGGATCAGGCGGCCGAAGCGTTCAGCACTGCAATCGTCGGCACCGAAGGTGTAGAAGGCACGCTGGCTTTCGTGCAAAAACGCGAACCCGTATGGGCGAAAAGCAGCTTCTAGCCCCCAGAACAAAGGATGCCACGAATGCCAGCCTTCAACAAAATCCTCATCGCCAACCGCGGCGAAATTGCCTGCCGTGTTTTGCACACGGCACACCGTCTGGGCTATCGCACCGTGGCCGTGTTCAGCGAAGCGGATGCGCACGCACGCCACGTGCAGCTGGCGGACGAAGCAGTGTGCATCGGCCCGGCACAGGTGCAGCAGTCGTACCTGAACATCGAAGCGATCATCGACGCAGCCAGACGCACGGGCGCCGATGCAATTCATCCCGGTTATGGTTTTTTGTCAGAGAACGCTGATTTTGCCCTGGCCTGCGCAGCGGCGAGTCTGGTCTTCATCGGTCCCAGCGCGGAAGCGATCGAGCTGATGGGCAGCAAGCGCCTGTCCAAACTGGCGATGATCGAGGCCGGAGTGCCGTGTATCGCTGGCTATCAAGGCGCTGAGCAGGATGATGCCAGCCTCGGCCGCGAAGCTGAACGGATTGGCTACCCACTGATGATCAAAGCCAGCGCCGGTGGCGGTGGCCGGGGCATGCGCCTGGTGGAAAAGGCCCAACACCTGCTCGAACACCTGCGCACCGCACGGTCGGAAGCGCAAAACGCTTTCGGCTCCAGCGAACTGATTCTCGAGCAGGCGCTGATCAGACCGCGTCACGTGGAAATGCAGATCTTCGGCGACAGCCACGGCAATCTGGTTTACCTCGGCGAACGTGACTGCTCGGTGCAACGTCGGCATCAGAAGATCATCGAAGAAGCACCCTGCCCGATCATGACCCCGGAGCTGCGCGCCGCCATGGGCGCCGCAGCGTTACAGGCCGCCAGCGCAGTACATTACGTCGGCGCGGGCACCGTCGAGTTTCTGCTTGATCAGCGTGGGCGGTTCTACTTTCTGGAAATGAACACGCGCTTGCAGGTCGAACACCCGGTGACCGAAATGATCACCGGCCAAGATCTGGTCGCCTGGCAGATTCAAGTGGCGGCAGGCGATCCCTTACCGCTGCGTCAGGAGCAGATCCAACCCCTGGGTCACGCGATGGAAGTGCGGCTTTACGCCGAGGACCCGGCGCAGGGTTTCATGCCGCAGACCGGCCAGATCGTGCACTGGCAACCCGCGCTGTGTGACGGTGTACGTGTCGATCATGGGGTACTGGAAGGTCAGCACGTCAGCCCGTTCTATGACCCGATGCTGGGCAAAATCATCGCCCACGGCGCCACACGTGAAGAGGCCCGACGCAAGCTGTTGCGAGCCGTGGAAGATTGCGTACTGTTGGGCATCAACAGCAACCAGCAATTGCTGGCCTCTCTGCTGAAACACCCGCAGTTCGTCGCGGGCGCTGTCAGCACCGGTTTTATCGGCGATCACTTCACCGACGCTCCTTGCCTGCACCCTCATTCGCCCACCGCCATTGAACTGGCGATGGCTGCGGCCTTGTTTTATCTCGCCTCGGCCAAGACACATCCCGCCCAGCGTACAGGCTGGGGCAATAGCGCCACAGGCCCGTCACACTATCGATTGGGACATGGCGAACACACATTCGCCGTGGAGCTGAGTCCGAACGCTGAGCGCCTGGACGTGCTGGTGGCGGAAACGCTGATCAGCCTGCACGTGCTTGATACCGACGGCCGCCGGGCGAATGTCGAGGTCGAGGGTGTGCGTCGTCGGTATGCCTATCATCTGGACGCCGACGTGCTCTGGCTGCACAGCAACTCAAGCAATCTACACGTACTCGACCTGACCCACGCCCTTGTCAAAGGCCAGATCAACGTTCACTCAGGCACCCTGAAAGCGCCCATGGACGGCGCGATTGTCGATGTACTGGTCAGCGAAGGGGCGACCGTCAGCCGCGGCCAATTGTTGCTGGTGCTCGAAGCCATGAAGATGGAACACCCGCTCAAGGCCGGAATCGACGGGGTCATTCGTCGTCTGCACGTGATTCAAGGTGATCAGGTAAAAAACCGCCAGGTGTTGCTGGAGGTCGCGCCATTGGACGTAGCAGGCTGATTGTGTCTACGCTCAACTCACCTTAGCGCTGTTTGATCGGAGTTTGATATGCCGCACTGGCTGGTGATTGATCTGGAAGCCACAACAGAGGACGGCGGCTGGCCATTGGCCGAGATGGAGATCATTGAGATCGGCGTGAGCCTGGTCAATCAGGACGGCCGGGAGCTGGATCACTTCGAGCGCTTCGTGCGGCCTTTGCGCCGTCCGCAGCTGACCCGCTTTTGCCGGGAGCTGACGCACATCAGCCAGGTCAATATCGACAATGCTGCGCCGTTGACCAGCGTCTGGCCGCAGTTCGAACGCTGGCTCAGCCATCACCTGCCACGCCTGGAAGGGTGGGCCAGTTGGGGTGAGTATGATCGCCGGCAACTGGAGCAGGAATGGCAGCAGCAACAACTGACCAGCGCCTTGAGCACCCTGCCCCACATCAACCTCAAACAACGTTTTATCGAGGCCCGCAAACTGCAACGTCCACTGGGCTTGAACGGCGCGTTACAACTGGCCGGCATGCAGTTCAACGGGCAACAGCACCGGGCGCTGGTCGACGCACGCAATACAGCGCGACTCCTGCCACTGATACTTCCGACGTGATGAGTAGCCTGCCAACATGACGCCTTTTTTAAAGCGGATGACGGCCTTTTATACGTTCGGCATACTGAGCGATCTTTTGTAACCCTTATCTTCGAGGAATCGCCCATGTTTAAAGTCAACGAATACTTCGACGGCACCGTAAAATCGATTGCGTTCCGTCAGGCGGAAGGCGATGCCACGATCGGCGTCATGGCGGCGGGCAAATACGAATTCGGTACCAGCAAGCGTGAAATCATGCACGTCATCTCCGGCGCCTTGAAAGTCAAACTGCCGGACAGCGACGTGTGGGAAACCTTCACGTCCGGCAGCCAGTTCAATGTACCGGCCAACAGCAAATTCAATCTGGAAGTGCTGGAAGACAGCGCTTATCTGTGTGAATACCGCTGAGTCACGCGTGATCGAGTGATGCTCCGCGTCACCTTTTCAAACCACCGCCTCCTGATGTGCATTGAACTGCAACGCTGCTAGCCGTGCATACAGCGGGCTGCTCGCGATCAGTTGGTGGTGGGTGCCGACCGCAATCAAACGCCCCTGATCGATCACCGCAATACGGTCGGCGTTTTGTACCGTGGCCAGGCGGTGGGCAATCACCAGCGTCGTGCGGCCTTTCATCAAACTCGGCAGGGCTTGCTGAATCAGGTGCTCGCTCTGAGCATCCAGCGCGCTGGTCGCCTCATCTAACAACAGAATCGGCGCATCGACCAACAACGCTCGGGCAATGGCCAGACGTTGACGCTGGCCGCCAGACAGCCCAAGCCCGCCATCGCCCAGATGGGTCTGATAGCCTTCGGGCATCTGCAAAATGAATTCATGAGCATGGGCGATCCTCGCGGCGGCCTGAACTTGCTCGTCAGTTGCGTCGGGATTGCCGTAGCGGATGTTCTCTTCGACACTGCCAAAAAACAGCGCGGGTGTTTGCGAAACCATGGCAAAACAGCGTCGCAAGTCCAGTGGATCAAGCTGGGTAATCGGCAACCCTTCGACCAGAATACGCCCCGTTTGCGGGTCGTAAAAACGCAGCAGCAGATCGAACAATGTCGACTTTCCCGCACCTGAAGGCCCCACCAGTGCCAGGGTTTCGCCCGGTTCGATGCTCAAGCTAAAACCATCGATAGCGTTACGCTCTGGCCGTGACGGGTACGCAAAACTTACGTCTTCGAGGGTCAGGCGCCCACTGACCCGCTCCGGCAGATGCAGCAGATCACTGACCGGCGGCTCGATCTCACTGGGCGCCTGCAGCAGCTCGGCAATCCGCTCAGCCGCACCCGCCGCGCGCTGCAACTCGCCAATGACTTCACTCAGGGTGCCAAAGGCGCTGCCAACGATCAGGCTATAGAAAACGAACGCTGCCAGCTCTCCCCCTGAAATACGCCCGGCAATCACGTCCATACCGCCCACCCACAGCATCACCCCCACGGCGCCCAATACCAGAACGATGACCAGGGTGATCAGCCATGAACGCTGCAAAATGCGTTTGCGGGCGGTGTCGAACGCCTCTTCCGCGGTCACCGCGAAACGTTGTTTGTCCTGCTGCTGATGGTTGTAGGCCTGCACGGTTTTGATCTGGCCCAATGCTTCTGCGACATAACTGCCGACATCGGCAATCCGGTCCTGGCTCAAGCGCGACAGGCTGCGCACCCGACGGCCGAAAATCAGAATCGGGGCAACCACCAGCGGCAGGGCCACGACCACGATGCTGGTGAGCTTGGGGTTGGTGAAAAACAACAAAAAAATGCCGCCGATGACCATCAGCAGGTTGCGCAGGAACATCGATAACGACGAACCAATCACCGACTGCAATAACGTGGTGTCGGCGGTCAACCGCGACTGAATTTCCGAGCTACGGTTGTTTTCATAAAAGCCTGGATGCAGGTTGATCAGGTGATTGAACACCTGCTTGCGGATATCGGCCACCACCCGTTCGCCAATCCATGACACCAGGTAGAACCGGGCAAAAGTGCCAACCGCGAGCCCCACCACCAGCAGCAGAAAGAACTCAATCGAACGGTTGAGCAACTGCGGCGACTGGGTCATGAACCCCTGATCCACCAACAGACGAATGCCTTGGCCCATGGACAAGGTGATGCCAGCAGTCACGATCAAGGCCAGCAAAGCGCCCAGTGACTGCCAGCTATACGGCGCGATAAAACGCACGGCCAGACGAATGGCATTGCGCTGGCGACTGGAAAACACTGAAACCATGGAGGTGACCTGCCTGCCGAAAAGACTTGAGTCAAAGAGCCTACACCTGCGGCGCGGGCGAATCCCTCGATAACGTTGCCTGCGCTGAAATGAACCAGGGCAGTGACGCCGGGTCAGCGTTGATATGTCGTCGTTCTATAAGGGTTAGACAGTTTTGATCTAACGCCATGCTGGCAGTTTTTAATCATTTCTGCTGGACTTGGGCTGCCGTTTGAATGCGCGGAAGGAATGTCACGGCGCGGTCATCAAGCGGGTTTACTTTGAAGCGCACAACCTGATGAGGAGACAGGCCATGAGCTTGCAAAACAGCACCAATCACGTACCGGTCGTTCGAGCTACCCCAACCTTGCCTGTCGGGGGCGCGATTCTTGATAAGGATGGACGCGAGATCCTGATCACCGAAGAGATGGTTCAGGTCGCGTGTCAAGAATGCGACAAACATTGGGTCAAACCCGTAAAACAAGATTGATGCTGCACAGTTTTTTTAAACCCGGCCTTGGTGCCGGGTTTTTTCTGCCTGCGATATCGATGTTTCCACAGGGTTTGTGATTTAAACCAATACCGCACCCAATGCCGTCACGACCCGCTGCAATTGCGGCGACTCACCCAGGATATTCACGGCCAGCCCTTCGATTTCACGACGAGCAGGGTAGTGTTTGCGTAACGCATCAAACGCCAGACGACGACTGTTTGTATCGCCAATCAGGCTGCGGCGAAAGTCTGCGTCGTCGCGGCGCAGGTCATAGACCCCACGGCACAGCATAGCCAGTGCCCAGGCTGGATCACTGTTGGCATTCAGGCTGACCTGCGCCAGCCAAGGTTTTGGCAACAAGCTGTCCAGGCTGATACGCGGTGTTTGCCCCAGGTATGCGCAAAACGCCTGATAGATCTGCGCCGTTCCGCGCTGCCTGCCATCAAGGCTGTAACCGGCGATGTGCGGCGTGGCCAGGACACACAAGTCAGCCAGCACGACATCCACCTGCGGCTCGCCTTCCCAGACATCAAGCACCGCTTGCAGGTCTTCGCGCTCAAGCAACACCTCACGCAAGGCCGCGTTATCGACGACCGCACCCCGGCTGGCGTTGATCAACCAACTGCCGGGCTTGAGCTGCTGCAAACGCGAATGATCGAACAGATGCCAGGTCGGTTGATCACCCGCCTTGCTCAGCGGCGTGTGCAGGCTGATCACATCGCAGTGCTCGAGCACCTGTTCAAGGCTGACAAAGTCGCCGCCTTCTGCCGCCTGACGGGGCGGATCGCAGACCCGCACATTCCAGCCTAGCCCGCGCAACACCTTGACCAGTCGCCCGCCTACCTCACCGGCACCAACCACGCCATAGGTGCGCTGAGTCAGATCAACGCCTTCGATCTCCGCCAGGGTCAGCAAACTGCCCAGCACGTAGTCGACTACCCCACGCGCGTTGCAACCGGGGGCGCTGGACCATTGAATTCCGGCCTCCTGAAAGTAATCCAGATCCAGGTGATCGGTGCCGATGGTACACGTCCCGACGAAACGCACCGGGCTGCCCTCGAGCAGTGCCCGATCAACCTGGGTCACCGAGCGCACCAGCAATACGTCGGCATCCGCAACGGCGGCGCGGTCGAGCGAGCGTCCTGGCAGACGGCGGATGTCACCGTACTGGGCAAAAAAGGCATCGAGCAGCGGTATATTTTCGTCGGCAACAATTCGCATGATGAGCTCCTGAGGTCGGCGGCAGTGTAGGCGCTAGGCCCCTCACTAGGCCAGTCATGGTCTTGCACAACTTCGATTCCTGACTCTTGTGTCAAGAGTGTAGAATGGCCGGCTTTCTGCGTCAGCTTCTGGATTTATTGTGAACTCTGCAACAACACGCTCCCCCGCCTTGACCCGTCCGGCGAGGGTACGCCTGGAACTGCGCACGCTGCTGGCGTTGGCGCTACCGATCATGATCGGGCAGTTGGCCTACACCGCCATGGGCTTCGTCGATGCCGTGATGGCCGGCAGTGTCGGCCCGCGAGATCTGGCCGCCGTGGCCTTGGGCAACTCGATCTGGGTCCCGGTTTACCTGTTGATGACCGGGATCCTGTTGGCAACCACGCCCAAGGTTGCACAGCATCATGGTGCGGGTCATACCGCAGAAATCGGCGCGTTGGTGCGTCAGGCATTGTGGCTGGCGTTGGCGGTCGGACTGATCGCGTCGGCGTTATTGCTGAGCGCCGAACCGGTACTGCACCTGATGAAAGTCGACCCGGTGTTGATCGAACCCTGCATGCAATACCTGCGAGGGATTGCCAGCGGTCTGCCCGCTACAGCACTGTTCTACGTGCTTCGCTGCTTCAGCGACGGCCTGGGCCGAACCCGACCAAGCATGGTGCTCGGCCTGTGCGGTCTGGCACTGAATATTCCGCTGAATTACATCTTCATCTATGGTCATTTCGGCATGCCAGCCTTGGGCGGTGTCGGTTGTGGCTGGGCCACGGCCATTGTGATGTGGGCCATTTTACTGGGCATGACCGGCTGGGTGCGGCGCGCAGTGGTATACAAAGCCAGCGAAGTGTTCAGCCGTTTCGAGTGGCCGCAATGGGCCGCGATCAAGCGCCTGGTCGATATCGGCCTGCCCATTGGCATCGCCGTGTTCGCGGAGTCGAGCATTTTTGCAGTGATTGCACTGCTGATCGGCAGCCTCGGTTCCAACGTGGTGGCAGGGCATCAAATCGCCCTGAACTTCAGCTCGCTGGTGTTCATGATCCCCTTCTCGCTGGGCATGGCCGTGACCGTGCGCGTCGGCCAGGCATTAGGGCGTAACCAGCCTCGGGAAGCGCGCTTCACGGCCGGGGTCGGGATGGCGACAGCCTTGGCCTATGCGTGCTTTTCGGCCAGCTTGATGATGCTCTCGCGTGAGTACATCGCGACGATCTATACGGCCGACCCGGTGGTGATCAAGATGGCTGCGTCGCTGATTGTGTTTGCTGCTTTGTTCCAGTTTTCGGACGCAATCCAAGTCACCGCCGCGGGTGCCCTGCGTGGTTATCAAGACACTCGCGTGACGATGATCCTGACCTTGTTCGCGTACTGGGGGATTGGTCTGCCCGTGGGTTATGCCTTGGGCCTGACCGACCTGCTCGGTGCCGCCAGTGGCCCAGCCGGCCTGTGGCAAGGGCTGATCGTCGGCCTGACCTGCGCAGCACTGATGCTCTCGATCCGCCTGACCGGCAGCGCGCGCAAGCGGATTCGGATCAGTTCAAACGCTTGAAAGCCGGCCGAATTTGTAATCGCAGGCGGTTACACATCAATCGAGCTTTTTGCGAATCCAGTACAGGTAAGTGCCGCCGTCTGCCTGTTGCTCGACCAGTTCATGCCCGAGAAACACGCAAAACTTGGGGATATCGCGACGGGTCGATGGATCCGTGGCGATGACTTTGAGCAAACCACCCGCCTGCAGGTCCCGAACCTTTTGGTGCAACATCATCACCGGTTCCGGGCAATTAAGGCCGCTGGCGTCGAGGATAGCGTCAACCGGCAAGGTATCGATGGGTTCAGACATAAAACACTCCAAAAACAGGCGGCCATTGTCGCTCAATTCATTTGATTCAGCCAAACCCTGTGGAAACCCACAGGGCTAATTCAACGCCGCTTGCCATCCAGACGCCGCAGATGGCACGTCACTTCTTCACGGTCGTGGTACAGCTGCTTGCAGCCGATTTCGACCCTGATGCCCCGCGCCTCGAAGCCTTCTTCAATGCGCAGCAGCAAGCGCCGCACTTCGGCATAACGCTGCTTCATCGGCAACTTCAAATTAACCACCGCCTCGCGACACAAGCCTTCGCCCAGCCAGGTCTCCAGCAACGCAGCGTTGCGCGCAGGCTTCTCGACAATATCGCAGACCATCCAGTCCACCGGATGACGCGGTTTGAAGGTAAAACCGTCCGCCATCAAATGCTGCACGAGCCCGGTGTCCATCAAGCTTTCGGCCATGGGACCGTTGTCGATGGCCGTTACCAGCATGCCGCGCCGGACCAATTGATAGGTCCAGCCACCCGGTGCGGCCCCCAGATCGACGGCGGTCATCTCGCCAGACAAGCGCTCATCCCACTGATCGCGGGGGATGAAGTGGTGCCAGGCTTCTTCCAGTTTCAAGGTCGAACGGCTAGGCGACTCCCGGGGGAACTTCAGGCGCGGAATACCCATGGGCCACATCGCCGAGTTGTCCGCGTCGGCCATCCCGAGAAATACTTCGCGTCCACTTTTGAAGGTCAGCAGCAGTCGCGGTTTATTCGCGTCTTCCACCAGCTTGCCGGCTTGGGTCAACGCCTTGCGCAAAGGTGCTTCGAATTTGCGACAGAAGTTCGACAACTCTTTGCCATCATTGGTATCGACCACCTCCAGCCACAGACTGCCACAGGTCGGGAAGTTCGCGAGCTGAGCCAGAATCACGCTGATGCGGTCGGTTTCCGGCAAATCGAGAAAAACGCCACGCGCCCATTGCCGGGGAAAGATCAACTGAGCGAAGCGCTGCCCTTTCATCAAGCGCTCGGCGCCATCGTCTTCGGTACAGACGAACTCGGCACAGGCGGCGTTGGTTTTGGCTTTGGCGTAACCCGCCACGTTCAGACGGGCAGCGTGCTCGGCGATCTCGGAACAGACTTCACCTTCGAAGCCTGGCCGGCAGTGCATAAACAGGGTGTTCATTCAATTCTCCTGGGCAGCGGCGAGACATTCAGCCACTGCGCGGCGCTCGGGGTCAGCCCCAACGCTTAAAACCGGCGCATGATAGCGGAATCAGGAACCACTGGCTCCGCTCTGCGGTCCAGTAATACTCATGTCATTAGCCAGAACCACCAATCAGAGCTAGTTTTAGATTCTGCTCGATTCCCTGGTCCGTACCGTGCGGACTCGTAAAGGAGTTATTTCATGCCCTCCCTCGATAGCCTGAAAAGCCTCAAAACACTAGAAGTCGACACTAAGACCTACCACTATTTCAGCTTGCCGGAAGCCGCTAAATATCTCGGCGACCTGAGCAAGCTGCCGATGTCGCTCAAGGTGCTGCTGGAAAACCTGCTGCGCTGGGAAGACAACAAGACTGTCACCGGCGCCGACCTCAAGGCCATGGCTGCCTGGCTCACCGCGCGACGCTCGGATCGCGAGATTCAATACCGCCCGGCGCGGGTGCTGATGCAAGACTTTACCGGCGTGCCAGCAGTGGTCGATCTGGCCGCGATGCGCGCGGCCGTCGCCAAGGCCGGTGGAGACCCTCAGCGCATCAACCCGCTGTCCCCGGTGGACCTGGTGATTGACCACTCGGTAATGGTCGACAAATTCGGCGATGCCAGCGCTTTTGGCCAGAACGTCGACATCGAAATGCAGCGCAACGGCGAGCGTTATGCCTTTCTACGGTGGGGCCAGAACGCGTTCGACAACTTCAGCGTGGTGCCGCCGGGCACCGGAATCTGTCACCAGGTCAACTTGGAATACCTCGGGCGCACGGTCTGGACCAAGGATGAAGATGGCCGCACCTACGCCTTCCCCGACACCTTGGTTGGGACCGACTCCCACACCACCATGATCAACGGCCTCGGCATACTTGGCTGGGGCGTCGGCGGGATCGAGGCGGAGGCCGCGATGCTCGGCCAACCGGTGTCGATGCTGATTCCTGAAGTGATCGGCTTCAAGCTGATCGGCAAGCTCAAAGAAGGCATCACCGCCACCGATCTGGTGCTGACCGTCACCCAAATGCTGCGTAAAAAAGGTGTAGTCGGTAAGTTCGTCGAGTTTTATGGCGACGGACTGGCGGACCTGCCATTGGCTGACCGCGCCACCATCGCCAACATGGCCCCGGAATATGGCGCCACCTGCGGCTTCTTCCCCGTAGACGATGTAACCCTGGATTACTTGCGCCTGTCCGGCCGCCCGACCGAGACCGTGAAACTGGTGGAGGCCTACAGCAAAGCGCAAGGCTTGTGGCGCCTGGCCGGTCAAGAACCGGTATTCACCGACAGCCTGGAATTGGATATGGGCAGCGTCGAAGCCAGTCTCGCCGGGCCGAAGCGTCCACAGGACCGAGTCTCACTGCCGAATGTTGCTCAAGCATTCACCGATTTCCTCGGCCTGCAAATCAAACCCAACGGCAAGGAAGAAGGCCGCCTGGAAAGCGAGGGCGGCGGCGGTGTTGCCGTTGGCAGCGCGGACCTGATCGGTGAAGCGGACTACGAACACGAAGGTCAGACCTATCGGCTAAAAAATGGCGCAGTGGTAATCGCCGCGATTACCTCCTGCACCAATACATCCAACCCCAGCGTGATGATGGCTGCCGGGCTGGTGGCGAAAAAAGCGGTAGAAAAAGGACTGACCTGCAAGCCTTGGGTCAAGACCTCGCTGGCACCCGGCTCGAAAGTGGTCACCGACTACTACAAGGCCGCAGGTCTGAACCAGTACCTCGATAAACTGGGCTTTGATCTGGTCGGTTATGGTTGCACCACCTGTATCGGTAACTCCGGGCCACTGCGCGAGCCTATCGAGAAAGCCATTCAACAGTCAGACCTGACCGTCGCGTCAGTCCTGTCCGGCAACCGCAACTTCGAGGGCCGTGTGCATCCGCTAGTAAAAACCAACTGGCTGGCCTCCCCGCCGCTGGTAGTGGCTTACGCCTTGGCCGGCACCGTACGTATCGATATCAGCAGCGAGCCGCTGGGCAACGGCTCGGATGGCAAGCCGGTTTACTTGCGCGATATCTGGCCCAGCCAGAAGGAAATCGCCAAGGCGGTGGAAAACGTCAACACCAGCATGTTTCACAAAGAATATGCCGAGGTATTCGCCGGTGACGCGCAATGGCAAGCCATTGCAGTACCGCAGGCAGCAACGTATGTCTGGCAGTCTGACTCCACCTACATCAAGCACCCGCCTTTTTTTGACGGTATCGACGGCCCTCCGCCCGTGGTCGAGGATGTAGCTGGCGCACGCATCCTGGCGCTACTCGGCGACTCGGTGACCACCGACCACATCTCCCCCGCAGGCAATATCAAGGCCGATAGCCCCGCAGGCCACTACTTGAGCGAAAAAGGCGTAGAGCCAAGGGACTACAACTCCTACGGCTCTCGTCGCGGCAACCATGAAGTCATGATGCGCGGCACCTTCGCCAACATCCGCATCCACAACGAAATGCTCGGAGGCGAAGAAGGAGGCAACACCCTCTATGTGCCGACCGGCGAAAAACTGTCGATTTACGATGCGGCCATGCGTTATCAAGCCGACGGCACGCCGCTGGTGGTGATCGCAGGGCAAGAATATGGCACGGGCTCAAGCCGTGACTGGGCGGCCAAAGGCACCAACCTGTTGGGGGTCAAAGCCGTGATTGCCGAAAGCTTCGAGCGGATTCACCGCTCCAATCTGGTGGGCATGGGCGTATTGCCGCTGCAGTTCAAGAACGGTCAGAGCCGCAAAACGATGAAGCTGACCGGCAACGAAAAAATCGACATCACTGGCCTGACCAAGACCGAACTGCAACCGGGAATGAGTTTGAAACTGAACATCACCCGTAACGACGGCAGCCAGGAAACCCTCGACGTGCTTTGCCGGATCGACACGCTGAATGAGGTTGAATACTTCAAGGCTGGAGGGATTTTGCACTACGTGCTGCGCCAGCTGATTGCTTCGTAGCTGAACAGTCCTATTAGCAGGAAGACGCCTGGCGGTAACCCTGCTTTATAGAACACATCACGTGACTGATTGCGCTCCGTCTTCAATGGGGCGCAATCGCTCGGTAATCCTTCTTTCAGAAGCTCCTTACGGAAAAACTGGAATCCCCCTCCCCTAATCATCAGAAATATCCTTGCTGCGTCTGACAGGCTTGCGCACCATTCAGCGGTAGAATCCGCGCCTAAACGGATTTTGAGTGGTCACAAGGAGCTTCCCCATGCCTGCATTGCGCTGGACAGGATTAACGTTACTCACCCTCGGATATGGCATGGCGCTGGCATACGGTTATCTGAACCTGTTTGCCTCGCTGTCAATCGCCCTGCTGATCATGGCCGGCCTGTGCGTCTCGCAGTTCAGCGACACCTATGTCCGCGCGTTCGGCCACGGGCTATTTCTCCTGCTGGCGTTGGCGCTGGCCACCCATTGGTTGCCGGGTTTTTACAGCGCGCGCGTGATCGCCGGTGTGCGGTTCACGCCCGAGGCAGCACCCTTTTCGATGTACCTGAACCTCGACAAGCCGCTCATCGGCTTCTGGATTCTATGGATATGCCCGTGGGTGCTGACCCGCACAGGTTTCACCCGATCAGCCATCGTCAGTACCATCGCGCTGGTTGCCACCAGCACCGCTTGCATGCTGGCCGCCGTGTCATTGGGCATGATCACGTGGGCACCGAAATGGCCGGCGCAAAGCGGGCTGTGGATAGTCAATAACCTGTTGTTGGTGACCTTGACCGAAGAACTGCTGTTTCGCGGCTATATCCAGGGCGGCTTTCACCGTCTATTCAAACAATTGCCCTACGGCAGTGGGCTGGCCATCGCCGCAGCAGCGACAGTATTTGGTCTGGCTCACATGGGCGCGGGTTGGCAATGGGTGCTACTGTCAGGGTTTGCTGGCATAGGCTATGGTCTGGCCTACCGCTTTGGCGGTTTCCAGGCAGCGGTCATCACTCACTTTGGTTTGAATCTGGTGCATTTCAGCCTGTTTACCTACCCCATGTTTGATCGATAATGACGGCCGCTATCAAAGACCGGCTCATGTCAAAACCTGCGACTCGTCGGTCATTAAAGAAACCTGCTCAATTTATCAATGCCTTGGCCGATACCCCGTCAAAGCCCAGCGGACTCGAAAGCTCATGCGTAATAACCAGCCCATCACCCAGCGCGAACGGACGTTTCCCGCTCAACAGCGGTTGATCTCCACCACCGACGCCAAGGGCGTGATCACCTATTGCAACGACGCCTTCGTTGAAATTAGTGGTTACACCTCAGAGGAACTGGTTAGAGCGCCGCACAATATCGTCCGCCACCCTGACGTGCCCTCGGCGGTTTTCGCCCACATGTGGAACACCCTCAAGCAGGGTCAGCCATGGATGGGAATTGTCAAAAACCGCAGCAAAAACGGCGACCACTACTGGGTTAACGCCTATGTAACACCCATATTTGAAAACGATCAGGTGGTGGGCTATGAATCGGTGCGGGTCAAACCGACCGCCGAGCAGATCCGTCGCGCGGAAGCCTTGTACACCCGTATCAATAACGGAAAATCGGCGATTCCTCGTCGGGACAAATGGCTACCCGTCCTACAGGACTGGATACCGTTCATCCTGGTCAGCCAATTAAGCTTCATGATCGGCGCTTGGCTTAACTCCAATTGGGGCTTCGCCCTCGCCGCTGCATTGTCAGTCCCCTTGGGGTTGCTCGGCTTGAGCTGGCAGCAACGTGGTATCAAGCGATTGTTGAAGCTGGCCGAACAAACCACCTCCGACCCGCTGATCGCCCAAATGTATACCGATAGCCGTGGGCCGCAAGCGCGCCTGGAAATGTCGATCCTCAGCCAACAGGCTCGCCTGAAAACCTGCCTGACCCGCTTGCAGGCTTCCGCCGAAGACCTGAACGACCAGGCCCGCCGATCCGACACCCTCGCCCACGCCAGCTCCGATGGACTTGAGCGTCAGCGTGTCGAGACCGAGCAAGTGGCCACCGCCGTCAACCAGATGGCCGCCACCACTCAGGAAGTCGCCAGCCACGTGCAACGCACGGCCGATGCCACCCAACAAGCCAACGAACTGACCCGTCGCGGCCGTGATATCGCAGGTGAAACCCGCGAAGCGATTCAGCGCCTGTCCACCGCCGTCGGTGAAACCGGCCTGACCGTGACGCAACTGGCCAAAGACAGCAACGAAATCGGCAGCGTCGTCGACGTCATCAAAGGCATCGCCGACCAGACCAACCTGCTCGCGCTCAACGCCGCCATTGAAGCGGCACGCGCCGGGGAAATGGGCCGGGGCTTTGCGGTGGTCGCCGATGAAGTCCGCCAACTGGCACAACGCACCACCGAGTCCACCGGGCAGATTCATGGCCTGATCGCCAAACTGCAAAAAACCGCCAACAATGCCGTGCAAACCATGGACGCCGGGCATCGCCAGGCCGAAGAAGGCGTCGCCCGGGTTATGGAAGCCGACAAAGCGCTGGTGGGCATCAGCGACGCAGTGGCCAACATCACTGACATGACCACCCAAATCGCCGCCGCCACCGAAGAACAAAGCGCCGTTGCCGAGGAAATCAGCCGCAAGATCACCACCATCGCCGAACTGGCCGATAAAACCTCCGACGAAGCCCGCCGCTCGGCCGTACTGAGCGAAGAGCTGACCAGCACCGCGCGGTCTCAGTATTCGCTGGTGGAGCGTTTTAATCGGTAATAGGTAATTTGTTGTAAAAAGACCCTGACAGACTTTGTCTGTCGGGGTTTTTTATTGGGTGGCGTTTGGGAAATGTAGGATGCTTCTGAAATACGGCATTTGAACGGCTTGCAGACCACAACAACACGACAGGCCCACCCGAACAGCTTGACAGAACCTTGCCACCTCTATTAGTTGATTTGAAGGCAGCGAAAACAATAACTAATTACCACCCAATAATGATAATAAAACAACAATTGACTACTTCGTCACTGACCGCGCAGGCAACACATCCATCGCCTCGCACTGTGTAACCTTAACGCTGCAACTACAAGACACTCCTTCTCCCTCCATTTCCTCCACGCACCAACAAAACCCAGGCGGATTATCCGCCTGGGTTTTGTTTATTATAAAAAATAAGTACTCTCCTTTAAATATGTAGGAATTAATCCATACCTGTAGGCTGCATCCTACATTCCTTGCGCCTTCCCATCTAATTGACTATCCGAACGGGCCACTCTGATTGACAACCCGGCGAATACCCTATTACGTCGACATGCACCTAGTTAACACTAACGAGTCACACACAGCATCAATTGCTCACAACATGAAATCAATGGCAGAAAACCAAGCAACAACCGTGTAGTCTTCCGACCAACCCCGAGCCTCGTTACACGAAGCAATGTAATTCTCCAGGAATAAATCGCCATTGCAGCTTATAAATATTGTGTCGCCGCACTATCAACATTTATGTCCGCACTGTAAGGAGTATTGAATATGGATGATCAAAAGCCGCCTGGCTCTCCTCCCTTCAAGCCTGAAAAGCCTACGACGCAGGTTACGCGTCCGGCTCGGCGAGACAGCCCCACCAAACCGGGCGCTCCTCTGGGAACGCACTTGCTGGCAGAACGTTCGGACGGCGCTCCGAAGACCTCGTCAACCGGGGAAATGGCCTTTACCTACGCCCGCGTACTACGGGCTGAAGATAACTCGTCGGGCGAGCTTACCATCCTCATTTCCACCCACCTGGAGCCACCCTCCCTGGAAGGGATCAACCCCAAGTCAGTCTCGGAAGCGCAGATGAAAGCCGGGATCAACGTACTGATACCTGGCTCGTCCTATTTGCAACCCGGGGATGAATTCCACCTGCTGTGGGGCAGCAGAACCTACCCTATCCAGACGCTGGATGAAGAACACATCAACGATCCGATCATTGGGATGCAATGGGTCTCGTACAGTACAGATAATGTTGCCCCGCAGGGCAAAGTCGAAGTGTGTTACGACATCAATCGCGACGGACAACGGATTGGCACCTCCGCGATCCTCTATCTGAACGTGCATAGCTGTTACCGATCCAGCGCCAAACAACGCAACCGAGGACGATCCATCAGACGCAAACAGCAGCGACGCCCACCGCCGCAGCATTGAGGGTGTAAAGAAAAACCCCCGATGAGTGATCACCGGGGGTTTTTCTACGCTGGCTTCAGAACCCCGAAGCGCTTGGACTCACCTCATCAAAAAGCATACCGCACACCCACGTTTGCCCCCCACGGCTGCTCGACGTTATTGCCCTTCATGTAGTCGAAGTCCGCGTGCACTTGCAGGCGCTTCGACAGCGATACCGCCACCCCTGCACCCAACTCTGCACGCGAGCCAAATAGCTCATTGTTGAAACGGGTGTCGTTGACCGTCACCTCGTTGCTGCGCGCAAATTCGTGAGCGACAGCGACACGCACATAGGGCTGGAGTACACCGCCATCCTTAAGCGCGATGTTACGGCCGACCGAAGTACCCACCTTGCCCAGTACCGACTGAGTGCGGTTGTTCTTCGCTTCCAGGCCGTTGTCCAGAGTGTAATGGTCGCCCTGAATCACCACCGCCGCCATCTGCGCAAAGGGTTCAAGGAAGAAGTCATCGGCCAACTTGATGTGCTTGCCGACCTCCACCGAACCACCGATACCCGTGTTTTTATAACTGCCCTTGGCTTGAGTCTGGTCGCTCATCGCCACCTCCGACTCGTTGTTGAAGGTGTTGAGCTTGAGCACACCATCAACGTAATAGCCCTCCTCCGACAGCCAAGTACCGTAAGCGCCGACGTAATAGCTGTCGACATTGCCCGAGGTGCCGCGACTCAAGTCCAGATCGGACTTGCTATACCCACCGAGCAACCCTATCAGCAACTGACCGTTACTCACCGGAACCGGCGCATCCGCACCGAACGACATACCGCTCTGTCGCTGCTCATAATCGACACCTGCGCCGGTCGTGGCGTTGAAGCGATTGCCATACGCCCGAATCCAGCCGCCACCCTCGCCGCTGGTGCGCACTTCACCCATGCGACTGCGCAACGTCGACAGCTCGCTCATCCAGATATTGGGTGCAGCATTGAACAAGGCCAGCACACTCTGCGTCGAGGGGCTGATGGTTTTGCCCGAACCGACGATGAACCAGTCGGTGCCCTGCTCTTCCAGTTCGTAGGAATAGACGCCCAAATCCACCCGATTGCCCAGCAGGATGAACTGCGCATCGCCACCTTCGGTGTGGACCACCTGCAATGGCTGAATGTCGGGCGACACCGGTTCAACGCCCGTGTTCTTCACTTTGAGCGTGAAGTCGCCATTGGCCTCGCCGTTGACCTCCAATAAGTCACCGACACCAGCATCCAGATCAATGTTCATGGCAAATGCACCGCTACCGGACAACTCACCCAGCGACAGCGTATGAAACCCGTCCGCACCAAAGTTCACCCCGCCGCCGTTGAGGTTCAGCGTCTTGACTGCGTTATCACCCACCATCTGCCACTGCGCACCGGAATTGATCGACAAATTGTTGCCGTTGATCACATCGCCGGTGAGCTGCGCGTTGTTTTGCAGGGTGACATTCAGCGTGCTGGTGTCATCGGCGACCAGATTGCCAGTAAGGGTACTGTCGTCGACGGTGAATTTTACGGTGCTGTCGCCGTCGACTTCCAACAGATTGCCGTTACCGGACAAAAGGGTTGAGTGGTTTTGAAAGGTGATGTCGGCGACGGCACCAATAGGCTCGCTCACCATAGAGGGCGGTGTTGCTGTGACCTTGATTGCGGGACCGTTCAAACCCTGAACTTCAGACCCATCTATAACGACTACACTATTGATCGATTTAGGCACATCCGTAGCATTTCCCACGTCAATGGAAATCAATAGGCCATTATTACTGCCCACAATCAAACTACCATTCGATGCGTTTACTGTAGCACCTGCAAGCACTACACCCAATCCACCAAAACTACCCCCACCAACCCCTGCCAATTGACTATTACTAACATTCAGTTCACTTCTACCACCAACATTGGCGCCAACCCCACCAGAAAGTGAACTATTGCTCACATTTGCCACGGAAATCGCATTACCACCCCTAATCACGGTCAACGCTTCTCTATCGCTGACAACAACGGATTGATTAATATTTACCACCCCACCAAAAGATTTAACGTCACCGCGGGCAGTGCTTGACTCCATATTAAGCGTACTGCCGTTAATATTAATATAACCAGTAGTAGCACCGCTAACGTTCAACACACCGCCATTCTGGACATTATATGAATCTTGCGGCGTCGCCCCATCCACATTCCATACAATGCCATCAACTAAGAGCCTCGATGTTTTAGGGTCTCTCGCCAACACTTGATTTCCATTAGGCGCACTGGGAAAACGGACTAACGCAGCATCAGCCATAGCGTCCTCAGCGACAGCGTACAGGCTCAACGAAGCTCCCAATGAAACGCCTACCGCCCCCAGCCCTATCCGAAAAATCGGGCGGCACGAACCAATCCTTTTCAATATGCAACTCCTTCATAAAATGAACTGACCCTATTTTAGAGTTCGCATTCAGTCCTGAAGAGCGTTATGGATATTATCCTTGTAGGACGCATCTGACGAATTTGAAATATGAGTCTTACAGACAGCGGGTATTCCGTTTGGGCGCCTGAGACGAGCTCTATTAAATAAAATTCGAGCGATTGACAATCACATTCAATTGCTATTGGTTCGATTTTAGACAGCACCCCCATAACTATGTACCACCCGATGGCTGTGGGGCCTGTTTCCAACGCAATGCTTTCAGACGAACGCTTATGAGCCGCTATCGATGACGCGACAGCGACAGGTGTCTCAAACCATCAGGAGAGTCAACATGCAGAACTACGACAACCAAACAGCTGGCACTAGAGAAACTTCCATGGAGCTGCCCACCATTTCAATTGCTGACCCTGTGGATGGACTTTTACAGCGTCGGGATTTAGAGAGCACTATCACTGTCAGCTTTCCAACTTGGCCGGATGCGATGGAGGGTGATTATTACCAACTGCTCATTAATAATGCTCTGAAGGGGGAACAAAAGCAGCTAGGGAGCAATCCGACGCCCGGTGAAATACTGACGTTTGAAATTTTTATTTCTGATCGCTGGGAAGAGGGTGCTCATACGCTGGCTTACCACACCAAGCGCTTCATCGGCGGCCCCCCCAATGTATCTGCCTCCACCCCCGTCATCATTGACCGTACCCCTCCCGGCGGCGGCACACTCGCACCGCTGATGTTCCCGAGCGAAAGTGAAAACGGCCTGACCTCCGCCGAACTGTCGGCCATGGGCAACGTGCTGGTGGCGAACGTGCCGGGGTATTTCGACATGAAATGGGGGGATGTGATTCGCAGCTATTGGGCGGGCCAGCCAGGACCGGTCCATACGGTGCTGGCGGAAGAACTGACCGACCCGGCCATCAGCCTGAGCTTCGACCGCACCTATCTGGAGTCGCTGGAGGATGGCGAGGTCGCAGTGACCTACACCGTGACCGACCGCGCAGGCAATACCTCGGTGGTGTCGCAAGCGGCCAGCGTTGTGCTGCGCATCAAAAACACCCCGACCGATCTGCTGCCACCCATGGTGCCGCAGGCCGACGATGGGCTGATCGATGACACCGATGGCCGCCAAGGGGTGCGGGTGGATATTCCGGCGTACACCCATGCCGAGGCCGGGGACGCCATAACCCTGCTATGGGGCAGCGTAGCCTTACCCGAGTATCGGCTGACTGCCGCTGAGCTCGGCCAAGCGGTGCTGTTCTCCATGGCGGTGGCCTATCCGAGTCTGGTGCAGGCCGGCGATGGCAAGATCGAGGTTCGCTATGAAGTACGCCGCGAAGGGCAATTGCTCGCCACCTCGCCGAGCCTGGAGGTGCAGGTGTTTCTGACAGTGCCGGGCCCGCAGGACGACTCGCCGCACACCTTGATCAACGAAGCGCTGGCCGCGCCGGTCATTAAAGGCAGAAGCGATAACGCCAATCGACAGGACAACGTCCTTGATGAAGACGATTACCTGCTCAGCGCCGACACGGTGATTGCCTGGCGTGGGGGGTTCAAGCGCTGCGACCAGATCAATCTGTTCTGGGGCGCCTCGACCGTGCCGGTGGTTCGGCCAATCAATCAGAACGACGTTGATACAGCAACCGATCTGCTGATCTGCCTGCCCAATCGGGTCATCACCGCTGAAGGCGTGTGCAAGCCGGTTTCAGTGCGTTACACCGTGACGCATGCGGGCAACCCCAACACCTCATATTCGCCAAGCCAACCGGTGAAGCTGGTGTCGAAAGGACAATTGCCGGGCGGTGAAACCGGCCTCGGTGCGCCGCTGTTTATCCAGGCCAATGCGTATTGCACGCTGGAACCGGCAGGCAGCCCGGACGGCAGCCCGAACGGCACCGCAGTGCGCATCAACCCCTACCGGAACATGCAGGTCGGCGATGTTATTCAATTGTCGTTCACCGGGTTCGACGCCATGAGTGGCGGTGATCCGGTGGTGGCCGCGTCGGACCGTCAGGAACAGGTGGTGAGCGACAATGACCTGCTCAAAGGCTGCCGGTTCATGATTGCCCACACCTGTTTGATGGCCATCCAGCGGGGTCGAGCGGAAGCGCGCTACGAGGTGATCAATACCCATGGGCAGGCGAGTTCATTAAAGGCAGGCACTTATGTCGATATGCGCACGCCTGCGCCGGGGTGCTGAACGCGCTTGCTCGTTCAACAGATAAGAAAAAACTATTTATTTACCACCCACTGTTGACAGGTCACGAAAACCTCTATTAGTTCAATGACAGATAAAGCCTTTACACCGTTTATCTAACCGCCATTATCCCGCGTGATAACGGGCCCTATACATCGTTAACCACGCAACTTTAACCCTAAAAGTTGTCGGGCTTTTATTGCCAAAAAAACGCGGAAAACTGCTCTTCAGCAGAATACCGCGCATTCACTCAGGAGAATAACCATGTGTACTTCAAATGCTTTGATTCGCCGTCATTCACATCGCGCACCGCGTGCATTAGTTCCACCGGTACTGCCCACTGCATTGGTCGACGGTCTTTTACCCGCTGCACTATTGACCGCACCAATCCCTGTAACATTCCCTGTATGGGACGATGCTGTCGAGGGTGACTACTACCAATTGCTGCTGGATAACGTACTTGTCGGCGTGCAAGGACAACTTCCGGCGAACCCGATCCCGGGCACTGAACTGACCCTGGATATTCCAGTTGATAGTTTGACCGGCGCGCAGGACGGTAACCACACGCTGGCGTATCTCTCTCGGCGTTTTATTGGTGGTACGCCCAATGTGTCGGCAGCAACTCCGATCGTGTTCGACCGACAGGCGCCAGGCGGTTCGCTGCTGTCGCCGCTGATTTTCCCGAGGGTCGTCAATGATGGCCTGACCTCGGACGAACTGACCGCGATGGCGGATGTGTTGGTCGGTGAAGTACCGGCCTACTTCGACATCAAACTGGGTGATGTCATCCAGACTTACTGGGCTGGCCAGAAAGGTCCGGAACATACCGTGCAACAGGCCGAAGTACCCGGCGGTGGCACGCAGCCTGAGCGGATCATGATCGGGTTTACCCGCGTATATCTGGAAGCATTGGGCGATATCAAAGAGGACGTGTACTACGTCATCACTGATCGTGCCGGTAACATTTCAGTGGATTCAGAACCGGTGGCGTTCCAACTTGCACTGCATGAATCCGCAGTCGATCTGCCCGCACCGATTATCGCTCAAGCCGATGACCGTGTTATCAGCGATGCCGACGCGAAGCAGTCTGTGAGCGTAGACATTCCTGCGTACGACGGTGTGCAACCGGGTGATGAGGTCACGCTGTATTGGGGTGCCAATAGCCTGCCGATGCAGTCTGTTGAGGCAGGAGACGAAAACGAAGACCCTATTTTCACCCTGCTGGTGAACTACGCCACCGTCGCATTAACACCTGATGGCGACGTAGACGTGTATTACGAAGTGCGTCGCAACACCCTGTTGTTTGGCACTTCCGCAGTGAAGACCGTCAATGTCGTGCTGGATCTTCCAGGTCCTGTGAGTCCTGAAAAACCGATCATCCGTGGGGCCAGCACCAACCCCGACGATACCGACAACGTAATCGACGAAAACGATTACCTGCAACCGGCCACTGCCATCATCGCCTGGAAAAGCGGGTTTATTGAGGACGATCAAATCAGCCTGTTCTGGGGGCAGCAGCCGGTGCCGGTGCTATATCGGATCAAGCTTTCCGATGTCACGGCAGCAGCAGACCTGTCGTTGACGGTTCCTAACGCGTTGATCTCTAACGAAGGCACCGGCACGGACATTCGGGTCAATTACACCGTGACGCATACGGGTAATCCCAACACAACCTACTCGGCGTCTCAAAGCGTGATTGTGAGACGCAAGGGCGAGTTGCCAGGCGGCGAAAACGGTCTGCAGCCACCGGAATTCCAGCGAGTGACTGAAAACGGCGGTATTGGGGCGATCCTCAACCCCGATGGTGCCACTTTATTGGTCAAGCCTTACGAGAATATTAAAACGGGCGACGTATTGAACTTTACATTCCTGGGATGGAAAGGTTTGTTCGAAGGCCCGCAAGTTCCAGAAGCAACGTACACCTTTACCACTGAGCCACTGACCGAACAACAAACTCGCGAAGATTACGAGTTCACCGTGCCGGATGCGAACCTGCGTCTGATTTGTTTCGGTCGCGCCGAAGCCATGTTTAAAATCAACAGTATTACCGGCCCTGCTACTTCCGGTATTGCAAAAGTCTTTATTGACATGGTCACCCCTGGCGAAGGCTGTGCAAAGCCTTGATCTCGCGTGTGGGCCGCCGAACAGCGGCCCACTTTCATTGTGACTAATACTGACCCAGTGAGTAACGACATGGATTCTTTAAAACAGACAACATTGCTGGCAAAACCAAAGCTGCACAGCACTAACGACCCCAGTGGCATCGGTCACCTCGATACGCTAGATCCTTCGGTCCCTGTACTGATCCGGATCGGTCCCTATATTGGCATGATGGACAGTGACTACATCGAGTTGTTTTGGGGCGACCAGGAAGGATCGATTGCTAATTACACAGTTAAACCTGGCGATACTGCCGAAGGGACGGGCTCTTTTGTCACGCTGCCGGTGGATCAACGGTACATCGTGCCACCTGCGGACATTAATCCACACTATCGGGTAGACACTTGGTATACGGTAAAAAGACTGGTGGGCGGCACGTTCAATAAATCCGAACGCCTGCCAATAACCGTAAAACTGACGGTCCCCGGCGGCATTGATAACACGCCTGACACGCCTTATATCAATGAGAACCTGAGCCTGTGCACGATAACGCCCGAGGGCACTATCGGTAACGGAGACCTCGATCAGGTGACGGTCAATATCGCAGCCTATCAAAACATGGAGATCAACGATGCGATCACCGTTTTCTGGCACGGAACACCCGTGAGGCACTCGCTGGATGAGCTTCCAGCGGCGGATCAACTCATTAGCGTGTCGATCCCCCGAGAAACCATTATTGGCGCGGGTGACTCCGACACACTGGTGGGAATGTACGAAGTTCGTGACACCGTAAACAACTGGTCGCGCTTTTCCCTCCCCACGTATGTCGAAGTCGAAGCTGGCAACTCCACCCTTCCCGCCCCGGTCGCACCACAAGCGGCCAATATGGAGTTGGACCTTGCATCCCTTGCCGGGGCCGATGTGCAGGCGCTGGTGCTGTCTTATCCGGGGATCAATGCCACGGACGAAATCACTTTCACCGTCGAGCGCAACACGGCGGAAGGGTTGGGGCTGGACCCTTATGTCGCGATGAAACCGGTGGGCACGTCCATCGGGTTTGTGCAGTTCCTGATTCCCAATGAACAATTCGAGCCGATTGCCCAAGGCCGGGCGCGGCTCAAGTACAAGGTCAGGAAAGTGTCCGGCGAGGAGCAGCGCTCCAAGAGCCTGCCGCTGACCATCGTGGGTGAGGCTCAGGTGCTGGCGCCACCGAAGTTGCCTGCTGCGGAGGAGAATAACGGTGTGCTCGACCCGACGGCGCACAATGTCATCGCCCAAGTGCCAGCGTATTACTTCATGGCCGATGGCAATGACGTCACTCTGGTGTGGATGGGCAAGACCGCCAGCGGTGCCAATGTGATTCATGAAGAGGTGAAAAACCTCAACAGTGATGACGTTGGGCAAACGGTGGCGTTCTTGATCCCTGACGATAAAGTCAGTGCGCTGGCGGGCGGTACGCTTGAACTTTATTACACGGTGACTACATTCGCCCGGGCGTTTTTCAAATCGCCTTCGCTGCAGGTGCAAGTCGGCACTGACGGGGGCGCATTGTTACCGTCCCCCTCTGTCGATGGCGCAAGTGCAGATGGTGTGCTTGATCCGGCGGACATCGTGCTAGAAGCCGTGGTTCGTGTCAGGCCATACGCGGGCATGGCGCCGCTGGACAAGGTCACGTTGCATTGGGATGGCAGCACGCCGGACGCCAGCTACAGCACTAGCACAACACTCAACAGCGGCATGTTGGGCAAGGACGTCATTTTCCGGGTCAAAAAGCACTATGTGGACGCCAACCTCGATGGCAGCGTTGCTGTGCGGTATGAGGTGGTGCGTGGTAATCGCACGCTTGCCTCGGAAACGCTGCTACTCAAAATCGGCGCCACGGTCATCACTCCCCTGCCCGATCCAACGGTCAAGGAAGCCAAAGAAGATGGCACCCTTGACCCTGTCGATACGTTCAATGGAGCAACAGTGGTCATTGACGCCAGCGCGAATCTGAAGGAAGGCGACTTCGTGACCGTGTCATGGCAATCGCCGGGCGGGAGGTACGCTAAAGATAAAGCCATCTCCGCCAGTCAAGCAGGACAAGAGTTGTTGGTGATTTTTTCGGGAACGATAGTTGCCAATGACCTCGGCAATAAGGTGCAGATTTATTATGTAGTCACCCGCGTCGACGGCACGATTGAACAGTCAAACGTCCTTGATCTGCTGATCGACACAGCCCTCTCTCACCTTCCCAAGCCGGCTGTCGCAGGTGTAGACGTTAATAACATCATGAACCTGGAAAACGTACCTGGTTATGGCGTACTGATAACAGTCCCCCGTTACACCGGCATCGATGAAAAAGACAGCATCGTCGTTAAATGGGACGGACCTCAAAACCACGTAACCCCTGCGAAAGAGGCTGGCACTGCGGCTAATATTGAATTCGTCGTGCCCAAATCCGTTGTGATCGGCAGCGCCGATGGTGCCGTTCAGGTTACTTACGAGGTGACTCGTAATAATGCTTTGCCGCTGGTTTCGCCGGCGACTGCGTTCAAGGTCGTGGCCGGTGCCAAGCCTCCGTTGATCATCGACACCTCTGAACTGGTGCTGATCGCTCGGCACTTGCGAGCAGCGGCCACGCCTAAGTTTCCACCTGCCGGAGCGTTCGCGCAGCGAGTGGCCTCGGGTGGGGTCGCACCTTACCGTTACGAGTCCAGCGCACCAACGATTGCGGAGGTCGACGCAACGGGACGAGTCATCTCGGTCAGCAATGGCGCTGCCGCCATCATCGTCACTGACAGCGCGGGTCAACGCGTCAGCTATAACGTAAAAACCTCAAATGTCCTGACGTTTGTGTATTTCATCTTCCACACCTACACCGAAGCTATGAAACCGGTAAACAGCGCGGGTGCGCACATGCCTTCGTTGGCCGACTGGAATACATTACGTGCCAATTACGGCGGTGATCCGGGACTCAGCTACGAAGCAGGCCGAGATAGCCGCGCTTGGGCTGCGGACGTTGCCGGTTTAGGTAAACGCTGGGCGATTTTTCCCCGGGATGGCCGAACGTTAGCACTCAAAGACGTCGGTTTTGGCGGGGAAGCGGCTCACGCGTTCGGCATGAAGGGCTGATTGAACGACTAAGTTCCAAGTACTAAGCCTGCGATGCCGCAGGCTTAGTACTTTAAACGGACTACTTCATCAAAAAATCTACCAGCCTTTCGGCCGCTTGATCCAACACCGCATCGCTACTCACACCCGCCGACTTCAACGGTTTCAGGTCGTGATTGCCTGTCGGCACCCAATAAATATCGATAGCGCTGGATAATTCATACCCGTCTACCGCCTCCCGATTCCCCAACGCGTCCCTTTCCCCCTGCACGATCAAGGTTGACGTCTTCAATTCAGCCAAATGCGCCACCCGAGGTTTTTCCGGTTTGCCCACGGCATAGAACGGGTAACCCAGACACACCAGCGCATCTGCGCCCAGCTCATCAGCCACCAGACTGGCCATTCGTCCGCCCATGGACTTACCCCCGACAGCCAGGCGTCCAGCGACGTGTGGTCGCACCTGGGCATAGACCTGCCGCCAGCAGTCGAGCAATTGCGCTTGCGAGTTGGGGGGACGTTTGCGGCCGTCGAGGCGTCGTTGAGCCATGTAGGGAAACTCGAAGCGCATCACGTTGACGCCCCGCACGGCAAGGCGTGCAGCCATGTCGGTCATAAATTCGCTGTCCATGGGTGCGCCTGCGCCATGGGCCAGGATCAGGGTCGGCGACGTGTCAAAAAACCTCTGAGGAGCGGGACTCCATAACCAGCCATTAGTTCGCGCCAGTAGTTCGCATTGATCCCCGTCAATACCGGCACTTAGTCCTTCTCTCATGCTTACCTCGCTTTTGATTAGTCTGCCTATAACTCGGTGCTATGACTCGGACCTCTGATCCGGACCAAAGAAGATGGGAACACACCTAAATGAACACAACTAACAGTACCGCCTACAACTATAAGGTGGTCCGCCAATTTGCCATTATGACGGTGGTGTGGGGCATCGTCGGAATGGGGCTCGGCGTTTTTATCGCCGCGCAATTGGTTTGGCCTGAACTCAACTTCAACTTGCCCTGGACTACGTTCGGTCGTTTGCGTCCACTGCACACCAATGCGGTGATTTTCGCGTTCGGCGGCTGTGCGCTGTTTGCCAGCTCCTACTACTCGGTGCAACGCACCTGCCAGACCCAACTGTTCGCGCCCCGACTGGCGGCGTTTACGTTCTGGGGTTGGCAACTGGTGATTCTGTTGGCCGCCATTACCTTGCCGCTGGGTTATACCAGCTCCAAGGAATACGCCGAACTGGAATGGCCGATCGATATTCTGATCACCATCGTCTGGGTCAGCTACGCCATCGTCTTCTTCGGCACGCTGAAGAAGCGCAACACCAAGCACATCTATGTCGGTAACTGGTTCTTCGGCGCCTTTATCATCACTGTGGCGATTCTGCACCTCGTCAACAACATGGAGATACCCATCAGCCTGACCAAGTCCTACTCCGTGTATGGCGGGGCGACTGATGCGATGGTGCAGTGGTGGTACGGACACAACGCCGTAGGCTTTTTCCTGACCGCAGGCTTTTTGGGGATGATGTACTACTTCGTTCCTAAGCAAGCTGAACGGCCGGTGTATTCCTATCGCCTGTCGATCGTGCACTTCTGGGCGCTGATCACCCTGTATATCTGGGCTGGCCCGCACCACCTGCACTACACCGCGCTGCCGGACTGGGCTCAGTCACTGGGTATGGTTATGTCACTGATTCTGCTGGCACCAAGCTGGGGCGGCATGATCAACGGCATGATGACGCTCTCGGGCGCCTGGCATAAATTGCGCGACGACGCGATCCTGCGCTTCCTGGTCGTGTCACTGGCGTTCTACGGCATGTCGACCTTTGAAGGTCCGATGATGGCGATCAAGACCGTCAACGCCCTCTCCCACTACACCGACTGGACCATCGGTCACGTGCACGCGGGCGCTCTGGGTTGGGTGGCGATGATTTCCATCGGTGCGCTGTACCACATGATCCCGAAAATCTTCGGCCGGCCACGTATGCACAGCGTCGGCTTGATCAACGCCCACTTCTGGCTGGCAACTATCGGCACCGTGCTGTACATCGCCTCGATGTGGGTCAACGGTATCGCTCAGGGCCTTATGTGGCGCGCAGTCAACGAAGACGGCACGCTGACTTACTCGTTCGTCGAAACCCTGGTGGCCAGCCATCCTGGCTTTATCGTGCGGCTGGTGGGCGGCGCGATCTTCTTCAGCGGTATGTTGCTGATGGCCTACAACACCTGGCGCACCGTACGGGCCTGCGTGCCTGCCGAAGCTGCCGCCGCAGCGCAGATGGCCTGAGGAGTTCGCCATGAAACACGAAACAATCGAGAAAAACGTCGGCCTGCTGATGTTGTTGATGGTCTTGGCTGTGAGCATCGGTGGCCTGACACAAATCGTCCCGCTGTTCTTTCAGGACGTGACCAATAAGCCGGTTGAAGGCATGAAGCCCTACACCGCGCTGCAGCTGGAAGGTCGCGATGTCTACATCGCCAACGGCTGTGTGGGTTGTCACTCGCAGATGATCCGTCCGTTCCGTGCTGAAACAGAACGCTACGGGCACTACTCGGTCGCCGGTGAAAGCGTCTGGGACCATCCGTTCCTGTGGGGCTCCAAGCGTACCGGGCCTGATCTGGCACGGGTCGGCGGGCGTTACTCCGATGACTGGCAGCGCGCGCACTTGTACAACCCGCGCAACGTGGTGCCTGAGTCGAAAATGCCTGGCTATCCATGGATGGTGAACGAACCTGTCGACAGCAGCCACACCGTAACCAAGCTCAAAACCATGCGCAGCCTCGGCGTGCCTTACACCGACGCCGACATCGCCGGGGCCGTTGAAACGCTCAAAGGCAAAACCCAGATGGATGCACTGATTGCCTACTTGCAGGTACTCGGCACCTCGATCAAGAGCAAGAGGTAAGCCATGGATATCGGAGACTTACGCGGTCTTGGCACGCTGGTGGTGGCAATCGCATTTATCGGGTTGGCCTTTTGGGTCTTCAACAGTAAACGCAATCCGGAGTTCGCTGAAGCGCGCATGGCGCCTTTCGCGGACGAACCGCTGCCATCTCACGCTGAAGAACAATCTGTTGTAGAGCACCCTGTTGAGCGGAGTACCCAGCCATGACCACATTTTGGAGTACCTACATCTGTGTACTGACCATCGGCAGCCTGATCGGCCTTACGTGGCTGCTGATCGGCACCCGTAAGGGCGAAACCAAAGGCAGTACCGATCAGACCATGGGGCACAGCTTCGACGGCATTGAGGAGTACGACAACCCACTGCCCCAATGGTGGTTCATGTTGTTTGCCGCAACTCTGGTGTTCGCGGTCGGCTACCTGATCCTCTACCCAGGCCTGGGCAACTGGAAAGGCATTCTCCCCGGCTATGCGAATGGCTGGACCAGTGTCAATGAGTGGCAAAAGGAAATGGACAAGGCTGACACCAAGTTTGGGCCTATTTTCGCCAAATTTGCTGCCATGCCCGTGGAAGCAGTCGCCAAAGACCCACAAGCGCTGAAGATGGGCGGACGTCTGTTCGCCTCCAACTGCGCCGTCTGCCACGGTTCGGATGCTCGGGGGGCCTATGGCTTTCCCAACCTGACAGATACCATTTGGCGATGGGGCGGCAGCGCCGACACTATCAAGACCACCATCATGGGTGGCCGTATAGCCGGCATGCCAGCCTGGGGTCCGATTCTCGGTGAGGAAGGGGTGAAAAACGTCGCAGCGTATGTACGTCACTCCCTCGCAGGACTGCCATTGCCAGCCGATGAAACCGCCAATGTCGAAGCCGGACAGCAAGTGTTCAACACCAATTGCGTAGCCTGCCACGGCGCAACAGGTCAAGGCACGCAAGCGATGGGGGCGCCGAACCTGACGCAACCGACCGGTTTCATCTACGGCAGCAGTCTGACCCAGTTGCAGCAGACTATCCGTTATGGTCGTCAAGGTCAGATGCCAGCGCAGAACGAGCAGCTGGGAAATGACAAGGTGCAGTTGTTAGCCGCCTATGTTTATAGCCTGTCACAGGGTACTGCTCAGCAAGAGGCGCCAACAGCCAAGGCACAATAACGATTCAGCAACCCGGACAATCTCTGGGCTGTGCGTGAATGCCGCTCCTGTTACAGGAGCGGCAACTCCTT
Source organism: Pseudomonas sp. 10C3 (assembly GCF_036346185.1). NCBI lineage: Bacteria > Pseudomonadati > Pseudomonadota > Gammaproteobacteria > Pseudomonadales > Pseudomonadaceae > Pseudomonas > Pseudomonas sp. 10C3. Next base: position 168,402 of record NZ_JASJVE010000002.1, read on the forward strand.
TCCCTCCGCGACCAAGTGTCGCACCCGTCGTTAGTACACCTTCCCACTCCCGACATTCAGGACTAAGCTTGCCGGCATAGTGGACTGCCAACAGTGGGCCACAGGTCAAGTGATACGAATGTTTTCGGCGATTGTGCTCGATAACTTGCGCAAAAAGCTCATCTACAGCGGCTATGGTCCGCGGGTTGTTGGTTTTGCGTTTTGTTTCGTCCTTTTCCCGCTGCATTCCGCCAGCCTGGAACCCTCACTTTTTTTCGTCCACTGCGGCATTTCGTCACTGCGCCTGACAGCTCCCTGACCGTGCTGAAATGACCGCAGAATCAGCTTCAGGAAGCGGTTGCAAGGCGTTGATCGCATTGCAATGGCAACTCGCTTTCTCCATACTGCGGCCGCTTTTTTATCCCTAAAAAACACCCAAACCGTGGAACCTTAGAATGAGCACAGCAATCAGTCCGACTGCTTATAACTATAAGGTAGTCCGCCAGTTCGCCATCATGACGGTGGTCTGGGGGATCCTTGGCATGGGGCTTGGTGTCTTTATCGCCTCACAGCTTGTTTGGCCCGAGTTAAACCTCGGCCTTCCGTGGACGACTTTTGGACGCTTACGCCCGCTGCACACAAACCTGGTGATCTTCGCCTTCGGTGGTTGTGCACTGTTTGCCACTTCTTACTATGTCGTGCAGCGAACCTGCCAAACGCGACTGATCTCCGACAGCATGGCCGCCTTCCACTTCTGGGGATGGCAAGCAGTGATCGTCGGCGCAGGCATCACGTTGCCGCTGGGCTACACCACTACTAAGGAATACGCCGAACTGGAATGGCCTCTCGCCATTTTGCTGGCCATCGTCTGGGTAACCTACGCTGCGGTGTTCTTTGGCACCATCATGAAGCGCAAAACCAAGCACATTTATGTGGGCCTCTGGTTCTATGGCGCCTTCATCCTCGTGACGGCGATGCTGCATATCGTCAACCACGCGTCGCTGCCCGTGACCCTCTTCAAGTCCTACTCGGCCTACTCCGGTGCGACTGATGCGATGATCCAGTGGTGGTACGGCCACAACGCGGTAGGTTTCTTCCTGACCACCGGCTTCCTGGGGATGATGTACTACTTCGTTCCGAAGCAGGCCGAGCGTCCGATCTACTCCTATCGCCTGTCGATCGTGCACTTCTGGGCACTGATCACCCTGTACATCTGGGCAGGCCCGCACCACTTGCACTACACCGCTCTGCCAGACTGGGCTCAGTCGCTGGGCATGGCGATGTCGATGATTCTGCTGGCGCCAAGCTGGGGCGGCATGATCAACGGCATGATGACGCTGTCAGGTGCATGGCACAAACTGCGTACCGACCCGATTCTGCGCTTCCTGGTCGTATCGCTGGCGTTCTACGGCATGTCGACCTTCGAAGGCCCGATGATGGCCATCAAGACCGTCAACTCGCTGTCTCACTACACTGACTGGACCATCGGCCACGTACACGCCGGCGCTCTCGGCTGGGTAGCGATGATCTCGATCGGTTCGCTGTACCACATGATCCCGAAAATCTTCGGTCGCCCTCAGATGCACAGTGTTGGCTTGATCAACACCCACTTCTGGCTGGCTACCATCGGTACCGTTCTTTACATCGCTTCGATGTGGGTCAACGGCATCACCCAGGGTTTGATGTGGCGTGCGATCAACGACGACGGCACCCTCACTTACTCCTTCGTCGAAGCATTGCAAGCCAGCCATCCGGGCTTCATCGTCCGCGCACTGGGTGGTGCATTCTTCGCCAGCGGCATGCTGTTCATGGCTTACAACGTGTTCCGCACCGTACGCGCCTCGAACCCGGCTGAAGCTGAAGCCGCCGCTCAGATCGCTGTAGTTGGAGCTCACTGATGAGACACGAAGTAGTCGAGAAGAATATCGGCCTGCTGGCCTTCTTCATGGTTATCGCCGTCAGCATCGGCGGCCTGACCCAGATCGTCCCCCTGTTTTTTCAGGACGTGACCAACAAGCCGGTTGAAGGCATGAAGCCTCGCCCGGCGCTGGAACTCGAAGGCCGCGATGTTTTCATCGCCAACGGTTGTGTCGGCTGCCACTCGCAGATGATCCGTCCGTTCCGTGCTGAAACCGAACGCTACGGCCACTACTCGGTCGCTGGTGAAAGCGTCTGGGACCACCCGTTCCTGTGGGGTTCCAAGCGTACCGGTCCGGACCTGGCCCGCGTCGGCGGTCGTTACTCCGATGACTGGCAGCGCGCGCACTTGTACAACCCGCGCAACGTAGTGCCCGAGTCGAAAATGCCTGCCTACCCGTTCTTGGTAGAAAACAAGCTCGACGGCAAGGACACCCCGAAAAAAATGGAAGTCTTGCGTACGCTCGGCGTCCCTTACACCGACGAAGACATCGCCGGTGCAAGTGCTGCTGTGAAAGGCAAAACTGAAATGGATGCGTTGGTCGCCTACCTGCAAGGTCTGGGCACCATCATCAAAAGCAAACGGTGATATTGATGGATATGGGGATGATTCGCGGCCTGGGCACCGTCGTAGTGATGGTGGCTTTTATCGGCCTGGCATTGTGGGTATTCAGCGGACGACGCAAGGCAGAGTTCGACGAAGCAACTTTGCTGCCCTTCGCGGATGACCCCGAAGCCATCAAGCACGTTGAGCAAGAGCAAGCTTCTAGGAGTAACAAAGAATGACTACTTTCTGGAGTCTGTACGTCACAGTCCTCAGTTTGGGTACCATCTTCGCCCTGACCTGGCTGCTGCTGTCCACCCGCAAGGGCCAGCGCAGCGAAGCGACAGAAGAAAAAGTGGGCCATTCCTTCGACGGTATCGAGGAATACGACAACCCACTGCCAAAATGGTGGTTCATGCTGTTCGTGGGCACCATCATCTTCGCGCTGGGCTATCTGGTGCTTTACCCGGGTCTGGGTAACTGGAAAGGCCTGCTGCCTGGCTATTCCTACCTGGACAACGACAAGAAAACCGAATTCGCCAATGGCCAATCCGGTTGGACTGGCGTGCACGAATGGGAAAAAGAAATGGCTAAATCGGATGCTCGATTTGGTCCGATTTTTGCCAAATTCGCATCCATGCCGATCGAAGAAGTCGCCAAAGACCCGCAAGCTTTGAAGATGGGGGGCCGACTGTTCGCCTCCAACTGCTCAGTTTGCCATGGCTCCGACGCCAAAGGTGCTTACGGCTTCCCGAACCTGACCGACGAAGACTGGCGTTGGGGTGGTGAACCGGAAACCATCAAGACCACCATCATGGGTGGCCGCCATGCGGTCATGCCTGCTTGGGGTCCGGTCATTGGTGACCAGGGCGTACGCGACGTCGCAGCGTTCGTTACCACCCAACTGGATGGCCGCAAGCTGCCTGAAGACGCTAACGCCGATCCGGTTGCAGGCCAGAAACTGTTCGCTACCAACTGCGTGGCATGCCACGGTCCGGAAGGTAAAGGCACCGCTGCAATGGGCGCACCTAACCTGACTCACCCGGCGGCATTCATCTACGGTTCGAGCTTCGCGCAACTGCAGCAGACCATCCGTTACGGCCGTCAGGGCCAGATGCCTGCTCAGGCATTGCTGCAAGGCAATGACAAGGTTCACCTGCTGGCTGCTTACGTCTACAGCCTCTCCCATGGAGACAAGGCTGCTGCCGCTGAGTAAAGCGAACGCGTGACCGCAACACACAACGGCCCCGCCAGTGAAAACTGGCGGGGCCGTTTTGGTTTTAGCTGTCTGATGATTTAGCCATACAGACCCCTTCGAGAATAAATTCGCGTACGGGTGAGTAATCTGCGGGAGCGAACACATTCGCGAAATCGCGGTATATTCCCCTCTGTCATTACGCCCTACCCGTCAAAACCGACCATAATCCATAAGTCAATTGATTCAGGTCATTACACCAACATTCGCTTTCACCCAACGCGACCAAAGGTCGCACCCCCGGGCCAGAGCGAGAGGCGTATCATTGGCGCCTTAGCGACACTCTTTTGACCACAGTCGGCACGCACTGGCTGAGGCTTTTTCCACTGCCGTGGGACGCACTAATGAGCAACCAGATTCCGGTACACAATGTCACTCCGCCGCCTAAAAAAGACAGCAGCGGTGTCGATCTCTATGCTTCCCGTGAAAAAATCTATACCCGTGCCTTCACCGGCCTGTTTCGCAATTTGCGGATGATGGGCGGTGCCGGGCTATTCCTGCTGTACTTCGGTACGGTCTGGCTGAACTGGGCGGGCCATCAGGCCGTCTGGTGGAACCTGCCAGAGCGTAAGTTCTACATTTTCGGCGCCACCTTCTGGCCGCAGGATTTCATCCTGCTCTCCGGCATTTTGATCGTCAGTGCCTTTGGCCTGTTCTTCATTACCGTATTCGCCGGGCGCGTGTGGTGCGGGTATACCTGCCCGCAAAGCGTCTGGACCTGGATTTTCATGTGGTGCGAGAAGGTCACCGAAGGTGATCGTAATCAGCGCATCAAGCTCGACAAAGCGCCGATGTCCGGCAACAAGTTCTTGCGCAAGCTCAGCAAGCACAGCTTGTGGCTAATCATTGGCTTCGCCACGGGCCTGACCTTCGTCGGCTATTTCGCCCCTATCCGTGACCTGACCATTGATTTTTTCACTGGGCAGGCTGATGGCTGGGCGTATTTCTGGGTCGGCTTCCTCACCCTCGCCACGTATGGCAACGCGGGCTGGCTGCGCGAACAAGTGTGCATTTACATGTGCCCGTATGCGCGTTTCCAGAGCGTGATGTTCGACAAAGACACCCTGATCGTGTCCTACGACCCACGTCGCGGCGAAAAACGTGGCACACGGAAAAAGGATATCGATTACAAAGCACAGGGTCTGGGGGATTGCATCGACTGTACGATGTGCGTACAAGTCTGCCCGACCGGCATCGACATCCGCGACGGCCTGCAGATCGAATGCATCGGTTGTGCAGCCTGTATCGATGCATGCGATACCATCATGGACAAGATGAACTACCCACGCGGGTTGATCAGCTACACCACTGAACACAACCTGTCCGGGCAGACAACGCACAAACTGCGTCCGCGCCTGATTGGTTATGCTGTGGTGCTGCTGGTGATGATGAGCTTGCTGGCGACCGCCTTTTTCATGCGTCCGCTGGTTGGTTTCGACGTCAGCAAGGACCGCGTGCTATATCGCGAGAACGCAGAAGGCCGGATCGAAAACGTTTATAGCCTCAAGGTCATGAACAAGGATCAGGTCGATCACACCTACACTCTCGATGCCTCTGGCTTGCCTGACCTGAAACTGCAAGGTCGTCGCGAATTCAAGGTGCAGGCGGGTGAGATCATCAGCGTGCCGGTCGAATTATCGAGCGCACCGGAGCAACTGCCGTCGAGTACCAACGAGGTGACTTTCACCCTCAAGGATGCTGACAACAGTGGCACCCACGTTCAAGCCAAGAGCCGTTTCATCGGCCCGCAAATTCGCTAAGAGAAGTTAGTCATGTCCGTAGCAAACGCCTCTAGCCCTTGGTACAAGCACCTTTGGCCATGGATAATCATCGGCATCCTCGCCTGTTCGGTGACGCTGACCTTGTCGATGGTGACGATCGCCATCAATAACCCGGATAACCTGGTCAACGATAATTATTACGAGGCTGGCAAAGGCATCAATCGCTCGCTGGACCGTGAACTGTTAGCCAAGAGCCTCAACTTGCGCGCCGCGGTGCACCTGGATGAGCTGACAGGTGAAACCGAGCTGCGGCTGACGGGTGACAGCCAGCCGGAAACCGTGGAACTCAACCTGATCTCGCCGACGCAACCGGAAAAGGATCGCAAGATCATCCTGGCCCGCAGTGCGTCCGAGCCTGGCCGCTACATCGGCCAATTGAGCGACAAGGTCGAAGGTCGGCGCTTTGTCGAACTCCTCGGCGTGCAGAATGGCCAAACCTGGCGCATGTTCGAAGAAGAGCAAGTCCTCAACGGGAAACAGCTGTTGCTGGGCGACGAGCCACTCCAGGGCGCGGAAGACCTGAAAAACTGATCTGACGCAATGACCACGCCAACCCCCTGCTACCATTGCGCGCTGCCGGTTCCTGCTGGCAGCCGCTTCACGGCTGTCGTGCTCGGGGAAACCCGCGAGCTGTGCTGCCCAGGTTGTCAGGCAGTGGCAGAGGCTATTGTCGCTGGCGGCCTGGAAAGCTATTACAGCCATCGCAGTGAAGCGTCGGCCAACCCGGAAACGTTGCCCGTGCAATTGGTCGACGAACTGGCCCTGTACGATCGCCCTGACGTACAGGCACCCTTTGTGCGCCATGAAGGCGAACAGGCCGAAGCGACTTTGCTCATGGAAGGTATCAGCTGTGCCGCCTGTGGCTGGCTGATCGAGCGTCATCTGCGCAGTTTACCTGCCGTGGCCGAAGCCCGACTGAACCTGTCCAACCATCGCTTGCATGTGCGATGGGCCGATAGCCAGCTGGCGCTGAGCCAGGTACTCAGCGAATTACGCAGCATCGGCTATGCCGCACACCCTTATCAGTCCGACCGCGCCACCGAGCAACTGGCCAGCGAAAACCGTCTGGCCTTGCGCCAACTCGGCGTTGCCGGGTTGCTATGGTTCCAGGCGATGATGGCAACCATGGCCACCTGGCCGGAATTCAATATCGACCTCAGCCCGCAGATGCACACCATCCTGCGCTGGGTCGCGATGTTCCTCACCACGCCTATCGTGTTTTACAGCTGTACACCGTTCTTTAAGGGTGCCGTGCGCGATCTACGTACGCGCCACTTGACCATGGATGTTTCGGTTTCCCTCGCCATCGGCAGCGCCTATATCGCCGGTATCTGGACGTCGATCACTGGCGTTGGCGAACTGTACTTCGATGCAGTCGGCATGTTCGCCCTCTTCCTCTTGGCCGGCCGCTACCTGGAACGCCGCGCACGCGAACGCACGGCGGCAGCCACGGCACAGCTGGTCAATTTACTGCCCGCCTCTTGCCTGAGGCTCAGCGCCGACGGTCAAAGCGAGCGAATCCTGCTCAGCGAACTGCGCCTGACCGACCGGGTGCTGGTGCATCCCGGCGCCATATTGCCAGCTGATGGCAAGATTCTCGAGGGCCAGTCCAGCATCGATGAATCACTGCTGACCGGCGAATACCTGCCGCAGCCGCGAACCGTAGGCGACGCGGTCACCGCAGGCACACTCAATGTCGAAGGCGCGCTGACCGTGCAAGTTCTGGCCTTGGGTCACGACACACGCCTGTCAGCCATTGTCCGCCTGCTGGAACGCGCCCAAGCTGAAAAACCCCGTTTAGCGGAAATTGCCGACCGCGCCGCCCAATGGTTTCTGCTGCTGTCGCTGATTGCCGCCGCCGTTATCGGTCTGATCTGGTGGGAACTCGACTCATCTCGGGCCTTCTGGATCGTGCTAGCCATGCTGGTCGCTACCTGTCCGTGCGCGCTGTCGCTGGCAACGCCCACGGCGCTGACCGCCGCCACCGGCACTCTGCACAAACTGGGCCTATTGTTAACCCGCGGTCATGTGCTGGAAGGTCTGAACCAGATCGACACCGTGATTTTCGACAAGACCGGTACGCTCACCGAAGGTCGATTGGCACTGCGCACCATCCGCCCTCTGGGGGAACTGGATGCGGATCGTTGCCTGAGCCTGGCCGCAGCCCTGGAAAATCGCTCCGAACACCCTATTGCACGGGCATTTGGGCGCGCGCCGGTGGCCGCTGAAGATGTCCACAGCACGCCGGGCCTTGGCCTGGAAGGCCTGGTCGGCGAACAGCGCTTGCGCATCGGCCAGCCGGGATTTGTCTGCGAGCTCAGCGCCTGCGCACTGCCATCGACGCCCGACGAAGCCGGCCAGTGGCTACTGCTTGGCGACACTCAGGGTGCCCTGGCATGGTTCGTCCTCGATGATCGCCTGCGTGCCGATGCTCCCGCACTGCTGCTAGCGTGCAAGGCGCGCGGCTGGAAGACCCTGCTGCTCTCCGGCGACACGTCTCCGATGGTCGCCAGCGTAGCAGCCGAGCTGGGAATCGACGAAGCCCGTGGCGGTCTGCGCCCGGACGATAAACTTCAGGTGCTGCAAGCGCTGCACCAGCAAGGTCGCAAAGTGTTGATGCTCGGTGACGGGGTCAACGACGTACCGGTACTGGCCGCAGCAGATATCAGTGTCGCCATGGGTTCAGCCACCGACTTGGCCAAGACCACCGCCGACGCAGTGCTGCTGTCCAACCGCTTGCAAGCGCTGGTGCACGCGTTCAGCCTGGCGCGGCGCACCCGCCGGGTAATCATTGAGAACCTGCTGTGGGCAGGCCTGTACAATGGCCTCATGCTGCCCTTCGCAGCGCTCGGCTGGATCACCCCCATCTGGGCAGCGATCGGCATGTCCATCAGTTCGTTGACTGTGGTACTGAACGCCTTGCGTCTGACCCGCATGAAAGGCCTGCAAGACGCCACCCTTCTCAACACCCGCCCGCTGCCAACATGAATCGGCGGCCGGCTTCGGAGGCTCCATGCCGGCTCTATACATAATGATTCCAGCGGCGCTGTTGATCGTCGCAATCGCCATCTACATATTCTTCTGGGCGGTGGACAGCGGCCAGTACGATGACCTCGACGGTCCGGCACACAGCGTTCTGTTCGACGATCAGGACCCTCAACATCTGGCCGCCATGGAAGAAGCCACCGGCCACAAACCGGTACCTCAGGCCGAAAACAAAGACCAGGCCCCGCCCCATGCTTGAACTGGCCCCCCTGCTGGTGTCGGCAATCATCCTCGGTCTGCTTGGCGGCGGCCATTGCCTGGGCATGTGCGGCGGCTTGATGGGCGCGCTGACCCTGGCAATCCCCAAAGAACAACGTAGCCGGCGCTTTCGCCTGCTGCTGGCGTACAACCTGGGGCGAATTCTCAGCTACGCCACCGCTGGCTTGCTGATTGGCCTCGCGGGCTGGGCAGTGGCCAACAGTCCAGGCGCGATGATCATGCGCGTGATCGCGTCGCTGCTATTAATTGCGATGGGTCTGTATCTCGCAGGATGGTGGAGCGGCCTGACCCGCATCGAAAGCCTGGGGCGCGGCCTGTGGCGGCATATACAGCCGTTTGCCAGCCGCTTGCTTCCGGTGTCGAGCATGCCTCGCGCATTACTGCTTGGGGCGCTCTGGGGTTGGCTGCCCTGCGGCCTGGTCTACAGCACCCTGCTGTGGTCGGCCAGCCAAGGCAACGCCCTCGACAGCGCGCTGCTGATGCTCGCCTTTGGCTTGGGCACCTGGCCTGTGCTACTCGCCACCGGGCTTGCTGCCGAGCGCACCACTGCCCTGCTGCGCAAACGCGGTGTGCGCATGGCCGGCGGCCTGCTGGTTATCCTGTTCGGTATCTGGACGATGCCTGGTCCTCACCAGCATTGGTTGATGGGTCACTAAGCCCTCATCACCAGGAATAAACCGACCCTCCGTCAACGATTTGCCGCCAGAACGCAGGCCGTTGACGCAAATCAACACCGCCCTGAGCACACCTCCCTAGACTCAACGACATTGCCAGCCTATTCGGGAAATACCCGCATGCTCGACGCCATTCGTTGGGATTCCGATCTCATCCGCCGCTATGACCTGGCGGGGCCACGCTACACTTCATACCCCACTGCGGTGCAATTCCAGACCAAGGTAGGGGCATTTGACCTGCTGCATGCTCTGCGCGACAGCCGCAAGGCTCTACGGCCTCTATCACTGTATGTGCACATACCGTTCTGCGCGAACATTTGCTATTACTGCGCGTGCAATAAGGTCATCACCAAGGATCGAGGGCGGGCTCTGCCCTACCTGCAACGTCTGGAGCAAGAAATCCAGATGATTGCCTGCCACCTCGACCCGAAGCAACAGGTCGAACAGTTGCACCTGGGCGGCGGCACCCCGACGTTCCTGAGTCATGACGAATTGCGCCAGTTGATGGCGCATCTGCGCAAGCATTTCAATTTGCTCGACGACGACTCCGGTGACTACGGCATCGAGATCGATCCTCGCGAAGCCGACTGGTCGACCATGGGCCTGCTTCGCGAACTGGGCTTCAATCGGGTCAGCATCGGTGTCCAGGATCTCGACCCGCAGGTACAGCGCGCCGTCAATCGCCTGCAAAGCCTTGAAGAGACCCGCGCCATCATCGAAGCGGCACACACCCTGCAATTTCGCTCGGTGAATATCGACCTGATCTACGGCCTGCCCAAGCAAACGCCTGAGTCCTTCGCCCGCACCGTCGATGAAATCATCACGCTGCAACCGGATCGCCTGTCCGTGTTCAACTACGCCCACCTGCCGGAGCGCTTCATGCCCCAGCGGCGGATCAATGCGGATGAACTGCCGGCGCCAGAGCAAAAACTTGAAATGCTCGAACGGACCATCGAACAGCTGACGGATGCCGGTTACCGCTACATCGGAATGGACCACTTTGCCCTGCCCGATGACGAACTGGCCATCGCCCAGGAAGAGTCAACGTTGCAACGCAATTTCCAGGGCTATACCACCCACGGCCATTGCGATCTGATCGGCCTCGGCGTCTCGGCAATCAGCCAGATTGGCGACCTGTACAGCCAGAACAGCAGCGACCTGAATGATTACCAGACCTTGCTGGCCGGCGACCAACTTGCCACCAAGCGCGGCCTGCTATGCAATGCCGACGACCGCGTGCGCCGAGCAGTGATCCAGCAACTGATCTGCCATTTCAGCCTGAACTTTGCTGGTATCGAATACGCGTTCAATATTGATTTCAGGGGCTATTTCAAAGAGGAATGGCCGCAACTCCTGACGATGGTCAATGACGGCCTGATCGAAATCGATGAGACGGGGATAACCGTGCTACCAGCGGGTCGTCTGCTGGTGCGCTCAGTGTGCATGGTGTTTGATGCCTACCTGAACCACCAAAATCGCCAACGCTTTTCACGGGTGATCTAACCCGATATAGCCCCCCTTTACCGATTGAAGGAGGGCAATACACATCGGTTACTTTGCAGCGGTTTTGGCGTTTTTCTCGATAAGCTTGATCAAGCTGGCGGAGGCCGTAAACAGTGCTGCAGTCAATTGCGCCAACTCCGACTGAATACTGCTCGCCTGTGTCTGCTTCTGCTCCGGGCTCAGGCTTTTGTTCGACATCACCGCCTGCAATCGTGCCTGCGCCTCGGCGATCTGCTTTTGCAGTTCTTTGATCCGTTTTTGGAGCATTTTGATGGGGTCGGTGCTGTCAGCGCTGTCGCTAGCTGCGGCCTTGGCCTTTTCTATTGCAGCGGTGGACAGCTCGACCTTCACGCTTACCGGCGCTTTGCCGGTACCCTCTTCGTCGGTCGACGCGGCTGCAGCAACCGCTCTGGTTTGCGGGGTTGTGGCTTGAAAGCCAGTGCTGCTGGACGCACTGAGGTTGACGGACAACATGAACGGCGCTCCTGAGTCAGTTAGGCCACCACTTGTTATCGGCAGTCGTGCGAAGAGCTTTATCGTCTTGCGTTAAATCTGCTGGCACTGGCCGGAACAGCTTGCGCTGGGTTACCCTTATGTCTTCTGTGTGTTTTCCCACAAGGATTGAAGTCATGTCTGAGCCAGTCAAACTGCGCGCACCTAACCAGGCCCATTGCAAGGATTGCAGTTTGGCCCCGCTGTGCCTGCCGCTTTCTTTGAATCTGGAAGACATGGATGCACTCGATGACATCGTCAAGCGCGGTCGTCCACTGAAAAAAGGCGAGTTTCTGTTTCGACAGGGCGATGCATTTGGTTCGGTGTATGCGGTGCGCTCCGGTGCGCTGAAAACCTTCAATCTCAGCGATGGCGGTGAAGAACAGCTCACCGGTTTCCATCTGCCGAGCGAGTTGGTGGGTCTGTCCGGCATGGACAGCGAAGCCTACCCGGTATCGGCTCAGGCACTGGAAACCACATCCGTGTGTGAAATCCCGTTTGAGCGTCTTGATGACCTGTCGGTTCAACTCCCACAACTGCGTCGGCAATTGATGCGGATCATGAGCCGGGAAATTCGTGACGATCAGCAAATGATGCTGCTGCTCTCGAAAAAAACTGCCGACGAACGCATCGCCACGTTTCTGGTCAACCTGTCGGCCCGTTTCCGCGCTCGCGGTTTTTCGGCCAATCAGTTTCGCTTGAGCATGTCGCGCAATGAAATTGGCAACTTCCTGGGTTTAGCCGTGGAGACAGTGTCGCGGGTGTTCACCCGTTTCCAGTCGAGCGAGCTGATCGCAGCCGAAGGCAAGGAAATCCAGATCCTCGATCCTATCCAACTCTGCGCGCTGGCGGGCGGCTCAATCGAAGGCTGAGGCATGCTATCCATGGCGGCTGCGCTGTAGACTAGCGTCAGCCAATACGCCTCAGGATCCTCTTGATGATTTTCGACGAATTCAGTTTCAAATCCCTTATTCGCCCGGTCATGGACTTCCCTAAACCTGGCGTTGTTTTTCGCGATATTACCCCGCTGTTTCAATCGCCAAAGGCCCTGCGCCTGGTGATCGACAGCTTCGTGCAGCGCTATATCGACGCCGAATTCAGCCACATTGGCGCCATGGATGCTCGCGGCTTCTTGATTGGCTCAATCGTCGCTTATGAGCTGAACAAGCCACTGATCCTGTTCCGCAAGCAAGGCAAACTACCGGCAGACGTGTTGTCCGAGCCCTACCAGACCGAGTACGGCGAAGCATGGCTGGAAGTGCATGCCGACAGCCTGTGTGAGGGCGATGCCATCGTGATGTTCGATGATCTGATTGCCACCGGTGGCACGCTGGTCGCGGCCGCCAACCTGGTACGCCGCATGGGCGCCCATGTCTACGAAGCCGCGGCGATCATCGACCTCCCGGAACTCGGCGGCTCACAGCGCCTGGAAGACATGTCCATCCCGACCTTCTGCCTGACCAACTTTGCGCTGAGCGATAGATAGCGACAGGGGGGAATCAAGCGCCTGCAGGTTTTCGAAAATACACAATCAAAGCCCCATCTGCTTGGCAATGATCTCGTTCATTACCTCACGCGTACCGCCTCCGATTGAAAGGATGCGGTTATCGCGGTACAGGCGCTCCACCAGGCTATCGCGCATATAACCCGAACCGCCAAGGATCTGCACCGCGTCGTAAGTGATGCGGTCGGCGGTGTCGGTGGCGAAGTTCTTCGCCATGGAAATCTCTTTGATCACGCTCTGCCCCGCTGCCATTTTTGCCGCCTGGCGGTAGGTGAATTCGCGTGACACTTCCAACTGCGTGGCCATTTCTGCCAACCGATGCTTGAGCACCTGGAACTTGCCAATCGGTTTGCCAAATGCCTCACGCTGCTTGGCCCAACTCAGGCTCTGTTCAAGCGCCAGTTGTGAGGTCATATTCGCCATCAGCGCCAGTGCCAGGCGCTCATACTGAAAGTTGCCCATGATGCAGGCAAACCCCATGTTCTCCGCGCCAATCAAATTGGCCATCGGCACCCGACAGTCCTCGAAAAACAGCTCAGCCGTGTCCGACGCCCACCAGCCCATTTTCTTCAGCTGCCGACCGACACTAAAACCCGGAGTGCCCTTCTCTATCAGCAACAGACTGATGCCCGCAAACCCAGGCTCACCGGTGCGCACTGCTACGGTATAAAAGTCGGCGCGTATGCCGCTGGTGATAAATGTTTTGCTGCCGTTGACCCGATAGCCGTCACCGTCTCGCACCGCACGGGTTTGCAGGTTCGCCACATCAGAACCACCCCCGGGCTCAGTGATCGCCAGCGCCATGATCTTTTCCCCGCTCAGCACCTGCGGGACAACACGTTCGCGTAGCGCCGGCTGCCCCCACTTGACCACCGGCGGCAAACCAATGTCCAGCGAACCCAAACCGGCGACCAGCCCGGCAGACCCGCAACGCATCAGCTCTTCGCTGGCCGCAACCTTGGCAAATACATCACCTTCATGGCTGCCGCCCAGCGCTTCGGGATAACCAATGCCCAAAATCCCGGCAGCGCCCGCCTTCAGGTAGAGCTCACGCGGAAAGCCTTCGGCCTCCTCCCACTCATCGACGAAAGGCAGTATCTCTCGCTCGACAAAGCGCCGCACGGCGTCGCGGATCAATTGGTGGTTGGGGTCGAAGTATTGCTGAAAGTCGGACATCGGCGCGCTCCACTGAGAGGTTCAGCGAACTTACCGAGCGCTTGCTTGGTTTACAAGCGCTAATCGTTCCTCACGCCGAAGCCTCGAACCGGCGCCGAGGAACGATCCATCACAATGCTATTGGCTTACGCCCTGCAAACGAATGCGCCAATGTACCGCCGTCCACCAGCTCCAGCTCACCCCCCAGCGGTACGCCGTGGGCGATGCGGGAGGTGATCAGGCCTTTGTTGCTCAGCAACTGGGCGATGTAATGCGCGGTGGCTTCGCCTTCGACGGTCGGGTTGGTGGCGAGAATAATTTCGGTGAAGGTGCCCTGCTGCTCGATGCGCGTCACCAATTGCGGAATGCCAATGGCTTCCGGCCCGAGACCGTCCAGCGGCGACAAGTGCCCCTTGAGTACAAAGTAGCGACCACGGTAGCCCGTCTGCTCCACCGCATAGACATCCATCGGCCCTTCGACCACGCACAGCAGTGTGTCGTCACGACGAACATCCGAACATTGCGGGCAAAGATCGTCTTCGGTAAGGGTGCGGCAGAGCCGGCAATGGCCGACGCCCTCCATGGCCTGACTCAATGCCAGCGCCAGGCGCGAACCGCCGCTGCGATCACGCTCAAGCAATTGCAGGGCCATGCGCTGGGCAGTTTTTTGACCGACGCCGGGCAATGTACGCAGAGCATCGATCAATTGGCGAATCAGGGGGCTGAAGCTCATGAGAAAGGTCCGACAAAACAACGAGACGCGGTTTATACCCGCGCCTCCGGTTAGCGTCAATTCAAGCATCAGCGACACGGACGACCAGCTTGCCAAAGTTGCGTCCTTCCAGCAGACCGATAAAGGCCTCGGGCGCCTGTTCGAGCCCTTCGACTATATCTTCACGAAACTTGATCTTGCCCTCTTTAACCCACGGGACCATGGCAGCGAGAAACTCCGCGTGGCGATCGCCATACTCCTCGAACACGATAAAACCCTGAATCCGTGCGCGCTTGGTCAGCAACGTGCGCATCAGCAATGGCAAATGATCGGTCCCTTCCGGCAGCGACTGCGCGTTGTATTGGGCGATCAAACCGCATAAAGGAATCCGCGCACGGGCATTGAGCAGTGGTAGCACCGCGTCGAACACCTTTCCGCCAACCAATTCAAAATAGATGTCGATGCCATTGCCACAGGCTTTCGCCAGCTCATCGGCGAAATGTTCACTTTTGTGATCGATACACGCGTCAAACCCCAACTCATCGACCACGTACCGGCATTTTTTGGCACCGCCAGCGATGCCCACCACGCGCAAACCCTTGAGTTTGGCCACCTGCCCTACCACCGACCCGACCGCACCGGACGCCGCAGCCACCACCAGGGTCTCCCCGGCTTTGGGCTTGCCGATGTCCATCAGGCCCATGTACGCGGTCATCCCTGGCATACCCAGCACGCCGACGGCCATTGAAGGGCTGGGCAGATCCTTGGGCACCGACACCACTTGCGTACCATCGCAGATGCTGTGGGTTTGCCAACCGGTCATGCCTACGACCAGATCGCCCGGCTTGAAATGGGCATTGCGTGACTGCTCGACGCGGCTCACCGCCCCGCCCGTCATGACGTCATTGACCTGCACCGGTTCCGCATAAGACGGCGCGTCGCTCATGCGCCCACGCATATAGGGGTCGAGGGACAGATAGAGCGTACGCAGCAACACCTGACCCTCTTCCAGATCAGGCAGCGCCTCACGCTCCAGACGAAAATTCTCTGGCATGGGTGCGCCTTTGGGACGAGAGGCCAGAACGATGCGTTGGTTGAGGATCAATTCTTGCGCCATAGAGCAGTTCCTTAATCGATAAATTCAGGCTAATACAGAGCAGACCGTTTTGCTCGGCAGGCGTTCGGTCGATATCCAATAAAGCAACCCGTGCAGGCATGGTCTTGCCCACGATAAGCCGGGGACGCGCTCGACCCGCAGGACCTTCTTCGCAGCAAAAAAAAGCCAGGCACGGGGCCTGGCTTCCGGTCACGCTAAAACGTTTTAGAATGGCAGTTTCATGCCCGGTGGCAATTGCATGCCCGCCGTCATGCCAGACATCTTTTCCTGGCTGTTCTGCTCGATCTTGCGCACAGCGTCGTTCACCGCGGCAGCGATCAGGTCTTCAAGGATCTCCTTGTCTTCCTGCATCAGGCTGTCATCCAGGCTGATCCGTTTGACGTCATGACGACCGGTCATCACGACGCTGACCAGGCCTGCGCCCGACTGCCCGGTGACTTCGGCATTGGCCAGTTCTTCCTGCGCCTTGGCCATTTTCTCTTGCATCTGCTGTGCCTGCTTCATCAGGCCGGCCATGCCACCTTTCATCATGGGAATTCACCTCAAGTATTGATGGGTCATTTTTGCGTAGCGCCACACAGGCGCCACGCACGTCAGTTAAAGAGTCTGAGCCGCCGGAGCATCAACAGGTTCAATCGTATCCTCTCGAATCACCGCGCCAAACTGTTGCAGCATTTGCTGGATGAACGGATCGGCGTGGATCGATGCTTCTGCTTCGCTCTGGCGCTCGGCACGGCGGCGCGAACCCGCCTGAGCCGGGGTTTCCTGCTCGGGTTTGATCAGCTCGATGCTCAAGTTCAAGGTCCGCCCGTGGTATTGATTCAGGGCATCGTTGAGTCGGCGCAGTTGCGTTGTATTGAACAGCGCGCTGTGGGCCGGGTCCAGGTGCAGCAGCCAGTTATCGCCCTCCACGGCCATCAAGGTGCAATTGGCAGCGATACTGCCCGTCATGCCCGACACCGGCAGCTTCGGAAACAGATTCAGCCACTCCAGCGCCAGCCCTGTCGCCGGCATCAAGGCCGGTAACGGCTCGGGCTCAACGACCTCGGTCACACTGTCGTGGGCCAGTTCGTCCAGGTAGCTATAAGATGCGGGGTCAATGTCCACCTCCACATCGAAGAAATCATCATCGTCCGGCGGCTCGTCATCACGGTCCATGGGCGCAGGAACGAATGCCACTGACTCTGGAACCGGCTCAACCATGGCCGGCGTCGCCACCTCCGTAGCAGCCTGTACGTCCTCAGGCTTAACTACGTCAGGCGCGTCGGGAACCGGGCTTGCGGGTGCCGGTATCGGCATGGGCGTCAGGTCCGGCTGTTCGGCCACGGTATCGAGCATCGGCTCGGGAACGGTTTCTACGACCGGCTCGGAATCGGATTCCGGCTCAGAGATCGACTCAACGTCGGCTTGTAGCTCTGGTTCAGGCTCAATTACCGGCTGCACGGCCCTGGGCTCATTCCAGGGTAAATCGACTTCTTCTGCCGGAGCAGGTTCAGGCATGATCGGCGCGGCAACAGGCTGAACAACCGGCTTATCCATAGGTGCAGGCACAACGGCAGCTACCGGGGCGGCTGCAACTACCGGCGCAACGGAAGTCGCGCCGGCCACTGGTTGCCTGGAATCAACTGTGGCCTGGTTGATCCCCACTGGCTTTAGCGGCTGCCTCGGCGCATCACTGCTGTCAGCGGGGCGGAAGGCCAGCATCCTCAGCAGAACCATCTCGAAGCCACCCCGAGGGTCTGGCGCCAGCGGTAAATCACGGCGGCCGATCAGGCCCATCTGATAGTAGAACTGCACGTCTTCGGCGGGTAACGCCTGAGCCAGTGCCAGCACCCGATCCCGGTCGCCATGACCGTTATCGACGCCTTCGGGCAACGCCTGGGCAATGGCCACGCGGTGCAACACGTTGAGAATTTCCGAGAGCACACCATTCCAGTCCGGCCCTTGCTCGGCCAGATGTCGCACGGCTTCAAGCACCCCGCGCGCATCGCCATCAAGCAGCGCATGCAGCACGTCGTACACCTGGCCATGATCCAGCGTGCCCAGCATGGCGCGAACGTCCGCCGCCATGACCTTGCCTTCGCCGAACGCAATCGCCTGATCGGTCAGGCTCATGGCATCGCGCATAGACCCATCGGCAGCGCGGCCCAAGAGCCACAGCGCGTCGTCTTCGAACGGTACATTTTCGACCGTGAGCACGTGGGTCAAATGCTCGACCACACGCTCGGGAGTCATGTTCTTCAGGGAAAACTGCAGGCAGCGCGACAGAATGGTCGCCGGCAACTTCTGCGGATCGGTGGTTGCCAGGATGAACTTGACGTAGGGCGGCGGCTCTTCCAGGGTCTTCAACAGGGCGTTGAACGAGTGAGTGGACAGCATGTGCACTTCGTCGATCAGGTAGACCTTGAAGCGCCCGCGGCTTGGTGCGTACTGCACATTATCAAGCAGCTCACGGGTGTCTTCGACCTTGGTCCGGCTCGCGGCGTCGATCTCGATCAGGTCGACGAAACGCCCCTCGTCGATCTCCCGGCAGACCGAACAAGTCCCACAAGGCGTCGACGTGATGCCCGTCTCACAATTCAGGCATTTGGCGATAATCCGCGCAATCGTGGTTTTGCCCACGCCACGGGTGCCGGTAAACAAATAAGCATGGTGCAGCCGTTGGCTGTCCAGCGCGTTGATCAAGGCCTTGAGCACATGGGTCTGGCCGACCATTTCGCGGAACGAGCGCGGACGCCATTTACGTGCAAGAACCTGATAACTCATCGAAAACCGTCGCAACTGGGAAGCGGAAGACCGCCAATGCTAGCGGAGCAAGGGCAAAATTGCATCCGGTGTCATTCTCTAATATGACTACGCTGTTGAAATGGAGGAAACTTCGGCATCAAATTCATCCTGAATCGCATCGTATTGCCCACGCAAAGGAACCGAATGCGGCCGCTCTTGAGCACTTTGTTGTCACTCAGCTGCTTATGCTCGTGCTTCAGCTACGCCGCTGAGGCACCTTTGCGCTTTTCGATTGCCGACAGCTGGTCGATGCCATTGGTACAGATCGACGGCGCTCAGCCAACTGCCGGATTCCTGTTCGACATCATGCAGAGCCTGGCCCGACAGGTCGGCCGCCCCGCGGAATACCATGTATTAGCCCGTCTGCGCGTGCAAAACGCGCTGGACCGTGGCGAAGTCGATGTTCGTTGTTACGCCGCGCAATCCTGGGTACCCAACTTCTCCGGTGACTACACCTGGAGCCTGCCGCTGATGACCCAACGCGACCTATTGATCAGTACCGCTGACAACACAGCTCCGATCCGCGTCGACCAGCTTAATGAACAGATGATCGGCACCGTTCTGGGTTATACGTATCCGCACCTGCAACCCCTGTTCGACACCCACCAATTACACCGTGAAGACGCCCGTAGCCAGGAACAAGTCCTGCAAAAACTTGGGGCAGGCCGTTATCGCTATGCCGTGGCCAATGAATGGTCGATGAACTGGTACAACCGCCAACTGCCACCGGACAAACAATTGCACAGTGTTTCCATCGTCGAAGAACAAGCGGTAGGCTGCATCGTGCGTAACGACCCGAACCTGCCGGTACAGACCATTCTACGTGCTTTGTTGCGCATGAAAATGTCAGGGGAGATTGATCGGATCATCGAGCGCTACGGCACTCAGGCATCACTCTCGCTTGAACGGAATTAGCCAGCGACTCGCTAGCACCCGGACCGCGGCGTTAATCGCCAAACCCTTCACGCCTACCTTGTAGCATCAGCGTCACACTGCCTGACTACCCTCCTCCGAAATCATTTGTTACGAACTCAGCCAAACACGCAGGTAACCGCCATGAACAACAAAGACGACGACGCGTTGCAGCCGCCTGCTGGCGATAACCCACCCGATGCGGGTAGAAGACGTTTCCTTGGTGGCGTCGCGGCGCTTGGCGTCGGCGCGACCCTCAGCGCTTACGTTTCAGGCAACGAGCCGCCAGCCAAGCCCGACGACAAGCCTTTAACCGGTGCCGCGCTGGATCAGGCACTGCGCGATAACGTGAAAACGGTGGTGGTCATCTACGCCGAAAACCGTAGTTTCAACAATTTGTTCGGTGACTTCCCGGGTGTCGAAAAGCCGCTGGCTGCGCTCACCACAAACGATTATCAGCAACGCGACCGCGACGGCAGCATTCTGGAATCCCTGCCCCCGGTATGGGGCGGTATATTGCAGATTGGCCCACAAACCGTAGACGGCGTGACCTACCCCGCCGAAACCCAGTTTCAAGAGCACCTGATCAACGCGCCCTTCGCCCTTGAGGGGCCCAATGGCGAAGATCTGCCGCTAGGCTTGGTCACCCGCGACCTGTGGCATGTGTTTTATCAGAACCAGATGCAAATCAATGGCGGCAAGAACGACAGCTTCGTCGCCTGGGCAGACTCGGGTGGCCTGACCATGGGCCATTACGCGCAAACCCAGTACTCCCTGCGCCTGTGGGACGTGGCAACGGAGTTCGTGCTGTGTGACAACTTCTTTCAGGGCGCTTTCGGCGGCTCGTTTCTCAATCACCAGTACCTGGTGTCCGCTACTGTGCCGTTTTACCCTGACGCCGCGAACTCACCGGCCAAACAGCAAATCGCCACACTACAGAGCGATAATCCGCACGATACGCGGCTCAAGCCTCTGGAGAAGTCTCCCGCCAGCGCCATGACCGGCCCACCGCAATTCGGTCCAAGCGCATTGACGCCCGACGGTTATGCGGTCAACACCCTGGCCCCACCATACTGGCCGACCTGGCTGCGTGACCCCGAGCGCCCGGACTACTCAAAACCGGGTCTGGCCAACGTATTGGTGCCGCAAACCCATGACCATATCGGCGACAAACTGTCGAAGAAGAACATCGACTGGGCGTGGTACGCCGGCGGATGGCAGGCCACCATCGACCAGTTCAAAGACTCTCCCGGCATCCCGAAAATCCCGAATTTTCAGTATCACCACCAACCGCTCAACTACTTCAAAAAGCTCGGCCCCGACAACCCCGCAGAACGCAGCAAACGCCTGCGCGACGCAGGTTTGGGTGAAGAGTCCAGAACCAACAAATTCTTCGCCGACGCCGAAGCTGGCAAGCTGCCCGCCGTCACTTTCTACAAGCCCCAAGGCAACCTCAACATGCACGCCGGTTACGCCGACGTTGCCTCTGGAGACCGCCACATCACTCGCGCCATCAAAGTCCTGCGCAACAGCCCGCAATGGAAAAACATGGTCATCGTCATTGCGGTCGACGAAAACGGCGGCTGGTGGGACCACGTCGCGCCGCCAAAAGGCGACCGCTGGGGCCCTGGCACACGTATTCCGGCGCTGGTCGTCTCACCCTTTGCCCGCAAAGGGGTTGTTGACCACACCATCTATGACACCGCCTCAATCCTGCGTTTGATCACTCGAATACACGGGCTGGAGAAGCTGGATGGGCTGAAAGAGCGGGATGAAGAAATGCTGACCAGAGGCCAGGAGCCCATGGGGGATTTAACCAAGGCGTTGCAGTTTTTCGAGGCATAGCAACGCCTGCACCGAATGATCGGCGACATTCATCCCCTCTTTCGCAGCAGGAGATTAAGTTGATCGACCACCTCGGCCCAGTCGGCGTCTTCAAGGATCTCCTCGCGCAGAAAAGAGGCCTGTGCGGGGGTCCAGAAAAAAGCGTCCTCTAACGCAAGGTCGGCCTTGAGGGGTGAATGAGTGGCGAGGAAGGCGTCAATGCTGACCGGGTCGGCCGCAAGCCCCAACTGTTGAAAAAGAGCCGGCAAACTATGCACAGGTAATTCCATGAGTCACTCCTTGAGCCAGGTTGAACGCACGCGGCACAACCTGGCTCGATCATTGACGCTCATTACTGGCAGACCTCACGCACCTCGGCATGCGGCACCAGTTTCAGGTATTGGTCCATGCGCATGTGGACCAAATAGTGGTGGTTACCAGCTTCCAGGTAGATGTCCTCCTGGCGGGTCAACATCGGATCGAGCAGCATCTTGATTCCATAGGCCTCACCCAGTGCCGGGATCGCGCCACGCTCACAGTCGCCGAACAGGTGCGGCAAGCCACTTTCGCGAGTGAGCTGCCAATCCCCACTGGTTTGTATTTTGCTCAAATCCAAATGCCGATCAGCGGGCAACACAGCCATCATGTAATGCCCGTGTTGATCATCGAGAATCACTGATTTAGCCAAGCGCTCCGCCGGAACGCTGGCCACCCGCGCGGACTCCAGACTCGTCGCCGAGTGCGGGTGAGCCACGATGTCATAATCACAGCGCGCCTGTTCCAGGCTACGTTGTACCGTTTTTGCCATACGCATGATGCACCTCCACGCCCTGCACGGAAGGGCAGAGCCGATATCTTTAACGTCAAGTTTAGGCAGCGCACGGCGTGGCGGCGATTGGATGGCAGTAACAGTTAAGACTATGCGGCACCGTCAATAGTCGAGAATGAACTAAGATCAGAACCTGCCTGCTCGCCCCTCTGTATGCCTACTTTCTGATGTAGATCAACCCCCCCTTAACACCGACTCCTATTCTTAAAACGGCACTCACGACGTTGATAGGAGCTGAAGATGAAAAAAGCAGGCCTGATCGGCCAATACATACTGATGGCAGCAAGTGCTTTACTGCTGCCATCAACCAACGTCTTTGCTAACCCGGAAACGCCACCTTCAGGGGGCGTGGCCGAATACCGTCAGAATTTTGACTGGGTCAAGCACACGCAACAGACTCTGGACGAACTCAAGGGCAAGCTGAATCTAACACCAGCGCAAATGCCTGCGTGGGAGACATGGTCCGCCGGCTTGATGACGGATGCCCATCAGCAACTGGAAAAAGACAAACCCGGACATGAGGAAAAAGGGAGCACGGCGAAACCGGTGATTGACGAAACAACGCCGGAAAGAATGGCACAAGGAATAGAGCGTTTACACGCACAAATCACCTGGATGCAAGCACACGTAGCTCGTCTGGAAGCGGCTCAAGCTCGCACCAAAACGTTTTATGACACGTTGAGCACTGACCAAAAAACCATATTCGATCTGTTCTGGAACGGGATGCACCGCAGAATGCACGGGTACGGCGGCTGGGGCACACACATGCCCATGTCGAGCCCCATGATGGAAGAAAACCAAAGCCGAACACACGAAGAATAAGCTGCATTGCACAGTCTATTAGGTAGACATCATGAACATTGACTCGATAAAACGTTGCACGCTTATTGGCGTGGTTCTGATCGGTACGAGTCTTTCATTACCGGCCACCGCCGACTCGCATGGAGGCGGTCATGGTGGCGGCTGGCACAGCGGCGGCCCCGCATGGTGGGGCATAGGAATTGGTTTGGGCCTGGGCTGGGAAGCCGCGCACATTGCCGGCCCTTACTACTACCCTGCTTACCCGGTCTATTACTATCCCGCCCCTGCTTACTACTACCCTTACAGGCCGTCCACGGTGGTGATTGAGCCAACACCGTCGATGCCGCCCGAGAGGATAACGACGGGGGCGCCATCAAGCCCTCCACCCGCGCCCAATTGGTACTACTGCGACTCGGCCAAAGGCTACTACCCTTATGTACATCAGTGCCCTGAACCGTGGCGCACAGTCCCGGCGACGCCACCCGGACCGACACGCTGACCTGTCCAGCGAGTGCGATTCGAGGAAGGAATTCTGGACGTGAGAAAACACCCTTTGAATCGCCTTGTAGCGAAAGAGTGGTTAGCTGTTTTAATCGAGGAATTTTGCGTTATGGAGGCAACCCCACCAGCCACACCCCGGCACACAATGTTCCCGCTGTGGCTGCTTCCTTCCGGATCTGACCAGGTAGGCATGCAAGCATGCTCGGGTAATCGTTGCGGACTATGTAACACGGGGCTTTCAGGCTGTTGACGGGTTAAATCCGTGTTCTGATACGGCAATAGAAAACGCCGATAAGGAGTGTCAGAAATTCGGGGTGTAGCCAGCACTGTCACACTTTGCTGTCACACATCGGTGTCACACATGGCCTACATTATCCGTCGCAGCCCCTTCTATTACCTGAACCTCAGGCTACCCAAGCACCTATTCCCAAACTGTCACACATTGCGTCTGAGCCTCAACCTACGAGAGCGTCAGCCTGCTTTGTTTCTCGCCAGTTCACTGGCCCAACAAGTACTTAGCCACCTGATTGAACACCCTGTGGCTGACCTTCAGACGCTCCGTACCCTGTGTTCGGGGTGGCGAGACTCTATCCCCACGCCAACGATCCAGCCCATTACGAGGAAGACGTTAGCCCACGCTCCAAAGCAGAGCAGCGACGGGCCTACTCTAGCCGCCCTGTCCAAGCGGTATATAGAAGAAGGCAAACGTGGGGGTACATGGCGAACTGTCAGCACCTTCGAGGTGGAACGTGCCCTACGCGATCTCTTCGAGCTAATGGGCGATATGCCAGCTGAAGCCTTCGACGTAAACCAAGCACGGACCCTCAAGGATCGGTTAAGCCGTTGCCCGCAATACTTCGGCCTACGCCCTGAATTTGAAGACATGACACTCAGTCAGGTTGTCGCTTCAGCAAAAACATACAAGACCATCAGTGCTGTGACCGTCAACAACCGGCTACGTAAACTTTCTGCCTTTCTTAACTGGTGCAAGACCAACGGATATATTCAAGATAATCCGCTGTCCGGACTAAAGATGATGACGGGCGCAGCAAAAGACGCCCGACTGTCTTTTGAAATTGAAGACATCCATAAGGTGCTCGATTTGAACGCACTGAAAGCTGAGGCACGTAAGCATCCTTGGCGTTATTGGTTACCGCTGCTAGGAAGATATACAGGTGCTCGTCTGGAGGAGCTTTGCCAATTGCACGTCGGCGATATCTCAGAGGTGCACGGAGTTCCTTGCATTCGGATAGACGATAGCCATGAGGGCCAAAAACTGAAAAACGAAAGTAGTCGCCGTATCATTCCCATTCACCCAGCGCTGATAGAACTAGGGCTTTTGGAGTATGCGAACACGATCAAAGCAGAGGGCAGTATTCGGCTATTTCCAGAGCTGGCGCCAACACGAGATAAACTTGGTCACGCACCAAGCAAGTGGTTCAGCAGATACAGACACAAGCTCGGCATTACTGACCCAAAGAAAACTTTTCACAGCTTTCGTCATAGCTTTATTGATGATATGCGAGAGCTAGGCGTTCAAGATTCTTTGGTAAAACGCATGGTTGGACACACTGACTCCTCAACTACATTTGGCATCTATGGAAGCCGGACACCTGTAAAAGCAATGTTGGAAGCAATACGGGGGCTACCCGATATTAACCTATGACTAACCTCACGTTAGTTATCCATATTCGTAGTAAAAGCCGTCAGTTAAGGGGCTACAGAGGGGCTGGAGACGTTTCCAGCTCAAACCCTTGTCTATGCCAGGGTTCAGGCTAACGGCGTTTTCTCATCCCTTTTTCCCGCTACAAATAAACTTATATTGGTTTCTTACAGTTATTTGAAATACTAAAATTTTAAGTGTATGATTTCCCGTTGTCGCTTCTCCTAGCGAAAATCGGATTGTCCTTAATTGGCTAAGTGGTCGGCTAGTGTGGTGGTGGAAGCTTCCCGCATGAACTGGCAGCAACAATCTTAAACAAGCGACCTACTGTGAGATGGGAAAGGTCGATGGGTGAGCTTCAAGTCAGCACCCCCCAGCAGCTCTGCTAAAGCTGTGTGAACTCTACCTGACTAGATTGGGCGTTATCAGTGTCCCAGTTCCGAAGGCGGCTACCCCTACCCGTGGTAGACCGTACTGAATCCGATGTTTGGATTCGATCTACCTCGTTCCCAATTTTGATGGCATTTATTGCTTCTACGGGTATGGAATCAGGAAGGACTTCAGGTTAAAGGCTCCTACCCGGTCTTAGGCAGAGCGTTTGCTTTGTATGGCCATGGGTAAGGGTAGCTTTTACCGAAGTTCTCCTGTAACCCATTTTGATAATTAGTAATCATTATAGACAAATCTAAATATAATCACTAGATCACTCCATATGGGCATATGGGCTGAATTGTATGTCGTTAAAAAAGTTAAATTTTGCATAAGTTATGAGAGAGCAAGCAATAACAAACACAACTCGATAGCAAGTAATAAGTTGTTACATATATATAGCGAAATAAACTTAATTATATTTCCAAAAGCTTGCAATTTGAACATGAAATTTGCTAAAATCTCTCCATAAGAAAAAACTACGAGTTAGGATTTTCTTCAGCTTCTCCCTCTCGCGTACCATCTCGTTAAAAACATTCGACCTAATGGTGTTATTAGAGTTTCCTCGTTAGGTCAATGCAGATGTTGTTTCCTTCTTTACAATAGCTGCCATCAAAAAACTTCTGAAGTTTCAAACCACAATTCGCGCTATAGATTTAGTCTGAATTGTGGTTTGTTGTTGTTTTAAGTTCCTTAATCTTGAATATTCCAAACAACACTGGAGGGCTTTTCAACGCCTATGAAATTAGTAAAGCAATGTAAATGGTGCGGGAGTGAAATGCTAACCACACGAAGCTCCAAGATTCTCTGTTCTCAGAAATGCCATAACCAGATGCATTATTGGCGACATAAAACAATGCCTGGGCTTGCCCCCGCTATGGCCTTCAAGCTTATAGATGACTGCCTTGCCAAAGGCGACCATCCAAATGAGCAACACTCAATTCATCACCCTGATGAAGTAACCGCCGTATAACTTAAATGTAACCATCGAGGAAACACCAATGCAAGAATGCTTGATCTGTCACGAACTATTTGAACCAACAAACCGCAAACACGTATTTTGTTCAAATCTATGCAATGTCAATCTTTACAATGCTCGTAAGAAAGCAAAACTATTGGTCAAAGAGATTGTTATGTCTTTAAACACCCCGGCGGAAGTTTTTGAATTTCAGGACAAGGTAAAGTCACTAATCACTGAGGATGCGTTGTAATGAAGAACTTTCGCGTACTGAAAATCCCTATGGATCTTGGCTTGATTGAAAAACTTGAAAATGACGCTGTAAATTATTCAAGCTTTACTCAGTTATTGAACACTATTGTGAGACAGCATTACCTGCACAAAGAGATACGAGAAGAAATGGCGAAGCTTAGGTAGAGATACTGTGGTACAAGGTCGTGACGACCTTTGCCAAAGGTCACCATGATCTATGGCATAGGTCACTATGACCCTATAGTAATAATGATGTATAAACAATGATGCAATAAAAAAGACAAGCATACGAATTTAAAATCTACTGCTTGTATCCGCTACGCCTCGGTCTACGACCTTCACACGCAGACACAATATACAAAAGCAAAAGCGATGATCTGATTTTCGTATTCAGCGTCTTTATCCGTGCAAGGGCCAAAGGCCCATTATATTTGTTTTTGGTGCAGAGATCGCAAGATCGTAGAAACATCAATAGCCAAGGGTCACGATGACCTATGGTTCAAACATTAGTCGAGATTAGTAATGCGTATAAACCTAAACGATCGGTCGTCAAGAGAGCTTGAAATCTTGATGGATAAACTTAAACACAACAGCCCTACCCATACCATTCAAACAATCATTACGCTTCTCTTGAAACAACAAAGTCAGTCTCAATCAACAGTCGAGGATAACACATATGAAATCGCAGCTCTTCACAACTGATCCAAAACAACTCAGTCCCTACATTGCTGGTTATCGCGAACTGCTTTCTGCTGAAGGTTGGGTCGGGAAAACAACAGGGCAAGAAATTAAACCTTTCACTGCTGAACAAAAAATCCTATGGCTGTGGATGCTGGACCGCTATCAGTTTTTTAAGGAAAGTGGTCGTGAATGGTTCGATAACCAAATTGATATTTCGGCAGCGACAAATATTAGCGAATCCACGATAAAGCGTTTTATTAAAAAACTCAAAGATGAAGGTTACATTACTGTTTTCCAAACGCGTGTCAGTGGGCACAAATCAAATTCCTACACGATTTCAGCTGACCTTGTACTAATCCAACCCATCAAGAAGGCAAAGCCGCTACCAGAGGCCGTACCAGCGCTAACAGGACACGCATTAGCAGATGCTCAAGCTAAGGGTTCAGTAGGCATTGACGTGTCCGATGTGCTGGAACACGACGATCTTCCAGGGGCAGGGATGAACTGGGCAACTGAAGTCATACCTGACTGGGATGATCGTCTAGGCATTCAGTATGAGGCCGAGGTGGAATACAGCGGCAACGTGCAATATGGAGACTTCGATTCGCTTAGCAAAACAACCCCCCAACCGTCTCCTATTGAGATAGAAGACAATATCACGGACCACACCAACGCCAAAATAGAAAACGTGGTCGGTGAAGACTTCCCGGCCAGAGCTTACAAACCTAATGGTGATTTTAGTGACGTGGCGCTGGATTGGTTGGAAGAGAACAGTTTTTTCGTACAAGATGCCGAAAAGCGAATTGTCATCCACAATGTTAAAGGTGGCAAGTGGTATCGCATCGAGGGCCGCAACTTTCTTCCCACCGATAACAAGTATCAACAGGCGGGTACGTTAGTTCCAGCTTACGCTAACACCCTCCTACCCTTCTAACTTATAGATTCAAACTCAAAATTGCAAAAAAATGCATATCAACTGAAGCACATGCAATAGACCCTATAATATACTTACAACAAAGCCAAGTCTATTTCAATAAGGCAGAGCTTCCTAAGCTGGATGATTCTAACCAAGTGGAATCGGCAAAACTGTCAGAGGAATAGATTCAAATGCACATTAACATCCTGCTAAAAGCTTCACAGCCGTTTTATAAGCAACAAGGTAGCACAGATCCAACTCGTAAAACTCTTGAAGAAAGATACGCTATCAAAACGAAGGTGTAGCAGGATACATAAACACAAGGATTTGGAGGGTGCGAGTCCTCTCACCCCCTGGTGAGGCCCATGATTACTGGTGAATTCAGATCACACACTAAGCAGGATGCATCCCCCCTCTAAAAATTAAAAAATTATAATGCTTATGATTTTAACAAATAACAAATAACAAATAACAAAGATTCTTGCGCTTGAATAACACTGTATAGTTACCCTAAAACCGCCCACCCTAGCGAGAGTCATTTGCATTTTATTGCTGACGCCTGCATTGCTTACAGCAATAGTTGATAGCGATGACAAAAATGCAATTCGTTACAAAATGGTTTCACTCGTGAATTTACACAGAGCAAAAAACCAACAACACTGCTGAAAGACAAGATAGGATAGGATAGGATAGGATAGGATAAATGACGATATGGGAGCACACATTAGGATTTTAGATTCTCGAATCAAACCCTTACAAGGATACAGCCAATGACTTATTATTGGTTTATCCTTCGGAGCGTTGCTGATAATAACGCGTCACCCCAAACCTTCCATTGAGGCTTTCTCGCCACTCTCTGAGTGGCGACAGTATTTAGAGGGATCAGATCGCTGGGGCTGTTTTTTGGAACGGTGGAGCCAGTTGGCAGGCCGTAAGTCCTGCATCCGATCTGAGCGATGCGCTTTAAAAAGGAAGCAACGTCCATCAGGAATCACCTATCCCTCTCTTTGGTCCGTCGCTATAATCGACCGCTTAAATCTAGCGCTTCGTTCAGTTCCACAAGGTGAAAGGATTGAAAAACATATGGATTGTCTGTTTCAGCCTAGCGGCCTATTCTATTTCCATCCATGCCCTAGCCGACTGGCCTATTTTGCCCAAGGGTGAGGTAGTCTGCGACACCCTTACGTCTGCCATGGAGCAGGCCCATTATTTTATGGAGGGTATTGATGAGCTAGCCGATAGTAAACATTGCGGGCGCTTGAAAGCTGACACCGATTATGTATCGATTGGCGCTCAATTTATCCGCAATTCAGACGGATCAGTGGCGAAATCTATATCTCTCATACGTATTCGAAAAAACAAACTTCAAGCGTACTACGTACCAAGGACTTAAAAGCTATGGAAAAGCTAATGGTGTTGCTACTTGCTGGGGCCTTGCTTGCGGGGTGCGGCTTAAAAACTCGTTCAGATAGGGCAATGGATGATTTCAACGCTAAGCAACGCGACGAGTCGCTGATTCGAGCTTCCGGCGTTAGGGTAGATATTAACGAATACGATCAGTCCCACTTTGCACAAACCCATAACGTACGAGGTTTTTTGGCCGATACCAAGGCTAAGCAAGCTAAAGCATTGGACGACAAGCGGTCAAAATTTGACCAAGATTTTCCGAAGTTACTGAAGATTACCGAAGGCTGTGTACTGGGTAACTATCACCTAAGCGAGCGAGAACTCGCCCTTGTCGCTAAGCAATGTTTTCCTGACGACTTCAATCGTGGCTTGACACCATACGCATGGCGGGATGAGGTGATCAAAAAGTCGGTCGAGGATCTATCCCCACATTTCGCAAAAGTGCGCGAACAGATGAAAGCAGAAGCCCGTCAACGGGCACTGGAAGACAGGCAGCAAGCCGCACAGGATAAACGTGACCGCGAGGTCGAGGCGAAACGTGCTTACGATAACTCTCTGAGGTCATTGGTGGAGTAAGGTCACTAGCCATAGGGTTATTGACAGACTCGCGTCGGCATCTCGTTGCTGGATAAATAGCGCTGTTGCCGTTAATGGTTAACCGGTCGGGCACCTTGGAGGCGGGAGGCATTTCCTGCATTCGTAGATGGATATGCACTCACTTATGCGCAGGCGCCCTTAGCCCATTGTGAATAATTAAACACGGTAGCGCATCAGATAGACTATGAATAACGCGCACCAAAGCAAGATTTCTCCTACCGCTAGACCAATCGCTTGACTTAGCCATGGTTGGGCCGTGATACGAGCATACACAGTTACCCCGGCGAGTATAACTAGTAGGGCCGGACCACATAATATCGCCAGCCATTGCCAAAAACTGGATAGGCACTCCCATCTAAATTTAAAATCCGTGAAGAGCGGCAATCGAATAGCTGTAAAATCTTTTTTCGTTGCTTCATAAGCGAGCTTTCGCTCTTCAGCTTCCAGGGTGGCGACTTGATGTTGCGCTTTTAGCTTGGTCAACTTTTTCTGTAGAGTATTTACAATTGTGGTTTGTTCGCGAAAAGAGTCTTGAATGCTCTTGGGGTTTGATCCATAAGCATTTATCAAATCTCTAAGCTCCCTGAATTTGTCAGCATAACCCGAGTGAGCCAAGGCTGACCAAGCATAGCCAGGTCCCGTGATTTGCAACTCCACTTGCCGCGTGTCTATACGTTGGACGTGTGTGCTAACTTTGCTTTTACGCGTAGCCAATACCCCAGCGGCAGCCCCCAATGGCCCAAAAACTAGACCGCCGACAATGCCGCCGCCTAACCCACTCTTGCTGGTACTGCTGACGTTGCTTACATGTTGGAGGCTACCATGCATCGTCATTTCGGCTTTTGCCTTCTGAATACTCCCTTGATATCCGGGGATACTCAACCAAAACTCAAAAATCTTTATATCAGGCTCTGAAGCAAGCGCCTTACCTCTACCGGATTGGAGATCATCTAAGCGAATGGTCGCACACTTCAGATCTTCGCCTACAGCCACTATAGTGCTGGCGACTTCACGATGTTTTGCAATCGCGTCCTTGAGGTTTCTTTTCTTTAAATGCATATCCGTGCGAAGCATCATTGCAGAGTCTTGCCGAAGTTCAATTTCTTGGCTGTCCATCAATCACTTCCCTGCGTATTGGTTAACGCAATCCTTTCGATGCAGTAATTTTCTTTAGTTCGTCATAAATCCCGCTCAAAACGAGCCAGACACCAGCAAGAACTGCTCCAGCGACAAACCCTCCCAGCCCCCCTAATACGCCATAGCCTGCATAACCAACGAAAGCCGCGATGGCGATTGCGAGATAGCACAGGTAGTCGTTCAACCGAATAATTCCGTCCTTCATAGCAGCTTCCTTGCGATAACTTGAGAGTGTCAGAGTGCCATCACCGGGCAGGTGTTCGCAAGCTTCAGAGATGAACAGGGCTCTACCGCGATGCTGTCGTATGGGCACGACTTGAGTGCAGCCAAGATTTTTCTTCCAAGCGAGAGGAATCGCCCCGTTTTATGACTTCCGCTGAGCGCTAAGTTTCGTTGAGCTCGCGCTGTAGCTGGTATCATCAAACGACCGTTAAACGATACCAATCTGACGGGCGGCATAAGGAATCATAAATATAGGCTTTCAGCATTGTTGATACCTTGGTACACTGATACCACGTTAAACGATACTGGAGCTAACATCATGTCACGCACCTTCCTCTACTGCCGAGTAAGCACCGCTCTTCAGTTCACTGAAAACCAAGTTCAGGAAGTCAAAGCGGCTGGCTTCGATGTGCAGGCCGGTCGGGTAGTAGAAGAAACGGTATCAGGTAGCGTTGCTGCGAAGGAACGAGCAGGCTTTCAGAAGCTGTTGGAGCGTATGGAATCGGGTGATGTGCTGATCGTTACCAAGCTTGATAGATTGGGGCGTAACGCAATGGATGTACGCCAGACCGTTGAGCATCTGGCATCTACCGGCATCCGCGTTCATTGCCTAGCCCTTGGTGGTGTAGACCTCACTAGTGCAGCAGGCAAGATGACCATGCAGGTGCTAGGGGCAGTGGCTGAGTTTGAACGTGACTTGCTAATTGAACGCACACAGCAAGGGTTGATTCGTGCAAAGGCTGAAGGTAAGAAGCTGGGAAGACCCGAAGCGACAAACACCACAACCTTGGTGCAGAAGCTCAAGGCTAGAGACATGACGCAAGCTCAAGTAGCTCAAGAGTTGAAGCTTGGCATTGCTACTGTCAAGCGTCACTGGAACAAGGCCTGACGTGCCTATTAGCACGCGTTTTACGACACTTCCAGACGTTTAAAGCCCTGACTCACCTCCTAGCAGGGGGCGGCTTAAGAACGTCTTTATGACCCTAGATATTTGATAATCGTCCTGCATCTATAGCTGGTAGCCAAATACCTTGCTTGATGCATCGGCGCCTTTCCTTGAATACCAAAAAGCAATAGCATTGCGCCACCTCACAAAATGCAAGGGATGCCCAATGGCACATGAAGTCAAGATCAATATGCAATCTATGCTGGTACAACGCCAAGACGTAGAAATTGATGTAAAAAAAGATGGCGGCAAGCTCGGAACTATTCTCATAAGCCAAGGCAACATCGAATGGCTTCCATCAGGAAACCATGTAAATAAATATAATCTCACTTGGACTCAATTTTCTGAGTTTATGGCAGAGCACGGTACACTTAAGAGGATGTAACGCTTCCTATCGGTATGTGAGCCCTGAGCCCTGAGCCCTGCAAGCTAGGGCTTTCTTGAAAAACAGAAAGGAGGCCTTGCCATCAAACGAAAGCCAATTTTCATGGGGGCTATCTGACGTCTAGAGTCTTGCAAGCTGCAAATCCAATCCATACTATGCCCTCTCACACAAAGTATAAAAAGCACCGTTAAAGCACTCGATATTCGGAGAAGCTTGAAGAGGCTGCCGTCTAAAATCCAGATATTGCTTGATACCGTTACGAAATAGCTGATATTTCACAGCATTTTTCTGGCAACGCAATGTGCTGACTGACGACTAAAAATAGTGGGGGAGGTAAAACCAGCTTGGCGACAGATACTTGAGCGAGCTAGGATGGCGACTACGATGCACCACTTAGGTGTACCTAAACGCTGTCACACTTCAAGATTTTTGACTGATAAATCCTTTTAAAATCAAGGATTTGCGTTATGGAGGCAACCCCACCAGCCACACCCCGGCACACAATGTTCCCGCTGTGGCTGCTTCCTTCCGGATCTGACCAGGTTCACGGGTAATCGTTGCGGGGGGACCGATGGGGTCACCATAACGACGTTCACCTGACGGCGAACGGCGCCATTGTACCGGTCTGGCGAGAAGTTACAACCGTTGGTTTTGGATTAAAAATCCGAGGGGGCTCAAGCACTTGTGTGGCAGAGGCTGGCGGCTGTGTACGGTGGGCCCGACGTTGGGGCTTTTGCGTTACCCTATTCGGCCGTGACGCGATGCGTCCTCGCAGGATTCGATCGATGCAAACTAAATTGGTCTGTTATGAAGACCTGTCGGTTGTTCAACGCCAGCAATTGCAACACCTTGAAGTGCTGCCGGAGCAGAAGGCTTTTTCCGGGGATATCTACAGCGCACTGAATGCCCTGCAGGGTAAACCGAATGACGATATCAAGGGTTTTGTACTGATTGCCGACGACTATCCCATCGGTTTTTTTATGCTAAAGCGCGGGCCGTATTTACCGCACTGGGCAGATCAGGATGCCGCCACCCTGCATGCCTTGCAGATCGACCGCAGGATGCAGGGTCATGGCCTGGGGAGAGTCTGCTTGCAGGCGGTCCCGGACATGGCACGCTCGGTGTGGCCAGATGTGGCGCAGTTGATGCTGTCGGTGGATACGGACAATCAGGCGGCGCTTGGCCTGTATCTTGGTCAGGGCTGGGTCGATACGGGGGAAGCGTATCGGGGGCGGATTGGTTATGAGCGGCGGCTGTCGTTGGCATTGCGGGATGGCGCTACCGAGCGTCTATAAGGGGTGTGCGTGCCCCCTCACTGCGCCTGTAGCACCTCGTCCGCCCTGCCCCCGGCTTGCTGAATAACCAAGTGAATGAAGTGCAGCTTGGTAATGACTGCCGGAGACAGAACGAATGGGTAAAAGTCGGGTTGCCCCATGCTCCGGGACAGTTCGTTGAGCATCCCCGCCAGTTCGATCCAGGCGTTGACGAATGAGAGGAACGCAGGACCGCCGGGGTGCTGGGGGTCGTAGAGAGCTTCCAACGTGAATGGCGGATAGTCGAAGTCCATATCCCGTGCGCTCATGCCAAAACCGAGGGCGGTGTCGACGGCATCCATCATGTGCAGGTAGTGGGCCCAGGTTTCAGCCCAGTCTTCCCAAGGATGCATGGTGGCGTAGGCGCTGACAAAACCCTGTTGCCAGTCAGCCGGCGCGCCTTTCTGGTAGTGGTGCTCAAGAGCATCGGCATAACTGGCGCGCTCGTCGCCGAACAGGGTGCGATAAGCATTTTCCCATGGGCTGTCGGGGATCAGACGATCCCAATAGTAGTGACCCACTTCGTGCCGAAAATGCCCGAGCAAGGTCCGATACGGCTCGTGCATCTGCACGCGCATGGCTTCGCGGTGGGCGTCGTCGGCCTCTTCGATGTTGAGAGTGATCAAGCCGTTGGCGTGACCGGTGGAGGGGCACTTGCCTTCCTGGTCGACGCCAACGAAATCAAATGCCAAGCCAGTATCTTCGTCCTGCGCTTTTGGAATCACCTGCAAACCCAGCGCGATCAATTGCGCGACAAGGCGACGTTTGGCGGTTTCGACTTTGCACCAGCGATCCGGGTTTTCCGGAATCGACAGGTCGGGAATGGTTCGATTGAGGCTGCACGCGATGCAGAACTCACCCTGGTTGTGCGCAGGAAACAGCCAGTTGCAGGCAGCAGGCGTGTCCAGGTTGGCGCAACGCCTGTAAAGCTCCAGGCCGGGTTCGTCGCTCAAGCGCCAGGTGCCTTGATCAGGCCCCGACTCGAGCGCGGCCAGCCGACCCTGCTCCGGCAAATAGCCCAGCGCTGCAGAACAGGCCAGGCACCGGGTATTAGGGAAGAAGATCGACTGTCCACAGTGGCACTGCCAGACCTTGCTATTACGTTTGGTCTCGCCCACGAACGGCGCGGCAATGCGGGAGCTGAGTTGCTCGAAGAAGCGGTACATGACGATCTCCTTTTGGCGTACTAGCACTGGATCATGAATTGCATGACCGATTCCGTGTACATGAGGGTGAACCATGGCGCCCCCTTCGCAGACAAGTCAGCTCCTACAGATCTGTCAGCTCACTTCAATATTGTGTTTCTTCAGAAACACCACAAACGCTTCTTCATCCAACACTTTTAGCCCCAGTTCATTGGCCTTGGTCAATTTCGAGCCCGCACCAGGCCCGGCGACGACGGTGTGGGTTTTTGCTGAGACTGAGCCTGAGACTTTAGCGCCGAGGCTTTCGAGTTTTTCCTTGGCGATGTCGCGGCTCATCAGCTCCAGGGACCCGGTCAGGACCCAGGTTTGCCCAGCCAGCGGCAGGCCTTCGACGACTTTTTTCTCGCTCTGCCAATGCATGCCGAAGTCTTCGAGTTGCGCCTCGATCTCCAGTGCACGCTGGACGTGCTCTTTGATGTCGAAGAAATCACGCACGGCTTTCGCCTGTTTCTCGGCCAAGGCCTGACGCATGTCCAGCCAGTCGGCGTCGATGATGCCTTGCAGCGAGCCAAATTTGTCCGCCAGTTTTTGCGCTGCACCCGGCCCAATCGCAGGGATGTGCAGTTTGTCGATCATGCCCGCCAAGGTAGTACTGGCTGCGAATTCAGCACCCAGCTCGCCCTGATCCTGCAATTCCAGACCGCGCTCAAGCAATTGCTCGATGACCTTGATGTTGTGGCCATCCCTGAAGAAGCTGTGGATCTCATAGGCGACTTCCAGCCCGACATCCGGCAAATACGTCAACACTTCCGGCAGCGCCTGTTTAATGCGCTCCAGCGAGGCCAAAGAGCGCGCCAGTACCTTGGCGGTCTCTTCGCCAACGTCGGGAATGCCCAACGCATAGATGAAACGCGCCAGGGTTGGTTTTTTGCTGTCGCTAATGGCCCTGAGCAGCTTGTTGCTGGAGACCTCGGCAAACCCCTCAAGGCCGACGATCTGTTCGAACTTCAAGGTATAGAGGTCAGCCGGGGATGACACCAGCCCTTCATCCACCAACTGCTCGACGCTCTTGTCACCCAAGCCGTCGATGTCCATCGCCCGACGGGACACGAAGTGGATGATCGCTTGTTTGAGTTGCGCGCGGCAGGCCAGTCGACCGACGCAACGGTACACGGCGCCCTCGCTGATGGTTTCCTTGCCTTTGCTGCGTTTGACCAGCTGCGTACGCTCGACCCGAGAACCACAGACCGGGCAGGTTTCTGGAATATGCACCGGACGCGCGTTATCTGGGCGGCGGTCCAGGACGACCTGCATCACTTGCGGGATGACGTCGCCGGCGCGACGAATGATCACCGTGTCGCCGATCATCAAGCCCAGACGCGCCACTTCGTCCATGTTGTGCAGCGTGGCGTTCGCGACAGTAACACCCGCAACCTTGACCGGTTTGAGGCGCGCGACCGGAGTGACTGCACCGGTGCGGCCAACCTGGAATTCCACGTCAAGCAGTTCGGTGAGTTCTTCCATGGCCGGGAATTTGTGGGCGATGGCCCAACGCGGTTCGCGGGCACGGAAACCCAGCTCGCGCTGAGAGGCCAGGTTATTGACCTTGAACACTACACCGTCGATTTCGTAGGGCAGCGACAAGCGCCGCTCGCCAATATCGCGGTAGTAATCCTGGCACTCGTCTATGCCGTTAGCCAACTTCAGCTCATGGCTGACAGGGATGCCCCATTGCTTGAGCTTTTCCATGTTGCCGATATGGGTGTCGGCGAACTCTTCCGACACCTGACCCAAGCCGTAGCAGCAAAATTCCAGCGGACGGTTGGCGGTGATCTTCGAGTCCAGCTGACGCAAGCTGCCGGCCGCAGCATTACGTGGGTTGGCGAAGGTTTTACCGCCGACTTCCAGCTGTCCGGCATTAAGCCGTTCAAAGCCTGCTTTGGACATGAACACTTCGCCACGCACTTCCAGGGTTTGCGGCCAGCCGCTGCCGTGAAGCTTGAGCGGGATATTGCGTACGGTACGTACGTTGACGCTGATGTCTTCGCCGGTAGTGCCATCACCACGGGTCGCACCGCGAACCAGCGAGCCATTCTGGTACAACAGACTGACCGCCAGGCCGTCGAGTTTCGGTTCACAGCTGTACTGAACGTGAGCGCCGTCGCCGAACAGGTCGCCCACCGGCAGGTCCAGGCCTTCGACGACACGGCGGTCGAATTCACGCATGTCGTTTTCGTCGAAAGCATTACCCAGACTGAGCATGGGAATTTCGTGACGCACCTGGGTAAATGCCGACAGCGCTGCGCTACCGACCCGTTGAGTCGGTGAATCAGGCGTTATCAGCTGCGGGTTCTCGGCTTCCAGCGCCTTGAGCTCTTGGAACAGGCGGTCGTACTCGACGTCGGGGATGCTCGGCTCGTCAAGGACGTGGTAGCGGTAGTTGTGCTGCTCCAGTGCTGCGCGCAGTTCCAGGATTCGGGTTTCGACGGCGGTCATACGTGTTCTCTCGAAAAGCAAAAAAGCAGCCGAAGCTGCTCAATGTTGATTCGCCACCGCAGGAAGGTCGTTCCGACCTTCTCGCGGGCAAGCGCGCTCCTACAGGTTAAGCGGCGCGTA
This sequence comes from Pseudomonas sp. 10C3, assembly GCF_036346185.1. NCBI lineage: Bacteria > Pseudomonadati > Pseudomonadota > Gammaproteobacteria > Pseudomonadales > Pseudomonadaceae > Pseudomonas > Pseudomonas sp. 10C3. The sequence goes on from NZ_JASJVE010000002.1 coordinate 206,620, forward strand.
TTTAGCGGCGCTGGGTCAATGCACGGCGTTCGAATTCGGCGATGCGCTGGCGGTAGTGTTCAATGGTCTGCGCGGTCATGACGCTGCGCTGATCATCTTTCAATTCACCGTTGAGTTCGTGGGCCAGTTTGCGAGCAGCGGCCACCATGACGTCGAAGGCCTGTTTCGGATGACGCGGGCCGGGCAAGCCAAGGAAGAAACTCACGGCGCGGGTGCTGAAGTGATCGATATCGTCGAGATCGAACACGCCCGGCTTGACCGCGTTGGCCATGGAGAACAGTACTTCGCCGTTGCCGGCCATGCTCTCGTGGCGATGGAAAATATCCATCTCGCCGAAACGCAAACCACTTTCCAAAATGTTCTGCAGCAACGCAGGACCCTTGAAGCCACTTTCGTCGCGGCAGATCACACTAATCACCAGCACTTCTTCAACGGGCGGCAGATCTTCGGTACGGCGCGTCGTATCGTCTGCACGTCGCCCAGGCTTGTTCTCGTCCGGAAAGTCTTCGTCGCGACCGGCGTGCAGGCTTGGCCCGTCCAGATCGAGATTCAGATTCAGGTCGCCCTGATGCGGTTCGTCCTTGCGTTTGCGCTTGGCATCACGCGGGGTGACGTTCACCGACGGCAGATCGTGCTCATCCAATTGCGGTTCTTTCTGGTTGTCCAGCACACGCGGCGGCCCCAAGAGCTCGGCGGAAGTGGCTTCGTCGTCATCCGGCAGATTGGAGAAGCTTCGGTCCAGCCTGAATTTCAATTTACCCTTGCCGCCGCGCATCCGGCGCCAGCCATCAAAAAGAATACCGGCAATGACAATAATGCCGATGACGATCAGCCACTCGCGCAGACCGATTTCCATGTAATCCAGTGCCTCTAATAAAAATGCTGAGAAATAAGGGCCGAAACCCCTTTAAAACGTGGCGCCAACTCTATGTTCTGACAGGCGTTTTACCCACGCAAAAGAAAAAGTGGTGATTAAACTAGCACGACCAAAGATAACTTTACACCGTCTGTTGCAAAGGGCCGGCCGCTCAAAAGTGGTCAAACGGCTTCAGACGCTTGATAACACCATGCATTCCCATAGCAAAGGGGCCACTAAAACGCCATTTCCCTTGCTGTACAAGGCCTGCACGCTAGGCATCCACCAGCGCCATCGCTTCCTCCACGTCTACCGCAACCAATCGCGAGCACCCAGGCTCGTGCATGGTGACCCCCATCAACTGGTCTGCCATCTCCATGGCAATCTTGTTGTGGGTGATGTAGATAAATTGCACCGTCTGCGACATATCCTTCACGAGTCGGGCGTAACGTCCTACGTTAGCGTCGTCCAGCGGTGCGTCAACCTCGTCGAGCATGCAAAACGGTGCCGGGTTCAACTTGAAAATGGCAAAAACCAGCGCCAAGGCAGTCAGGGCCTTTTCACCACCGGACAGCAAATGGATGGTGCTGTTCTTCTTGCCAGGTGGCCGCGCCATGATAGTCACACCTGTATCGAGTAAATCTTCGCCCGTCAGTTCCAAGTAAGCGCTGCCACCACCGAAAACTTTTGGGAAAAGTGCCTGTAAACCGCTATTTATCTGATCAAAGGTCTCTTTGAAACGATTACGCGTTTCCTTATCAATCTTGCGAATGACGTTTTCCAGGGTATCCAGCGCTTCGACCAAGTCGGCATTCTGCGCATCCAGATAACGTTTACGCTCGGATTGTTGCTGGTATTCGTCGATGGCCGCGAGGTTGATCGCACCGAGGCGTTGAATACGCTGGGCAATGCGCTCCAACTCTTCTTCCGCGTGTTTTTCGTTGGCCTCGCTGGTCAGCGTAGCCAACACGCCATGCAGGTCGTAGCCGTCTTCGAGCAATTGGTCCTGCAGGGTTTTGCGCCGCACCGTGAGCGCCTGCCATTCCATGCGTTGCTGCTCGAGCTGGCCGCGCACCAGTTGCGATTGCTGTTCGGCCTGAGTGCGGCGTTTCTCGGCATCGCGCAGTTCACGGTCGGCGTCTTCCAGCGCCATTTTTGCCAGACGCATCTCGTCGTCGACAGCCATGCGTTTTTCCAGCAACTCTTCGAGCTTGAGGCGCAGTTCTTCGAGCGGCGCCTCGCCCTCTTCCAGATTAAGGCTTAGCTGCTCGCGTTTTTCGTTCAGACGCTCGGACTGCAACTCCAGCCGCTCAAGGGCCTGTCGGGTGGAATCGTGCTGCGCCTTGAGCGACCCTAGACGCACCGCCAATTGATGGGCGTGGTCCTTATGCTGACGGGCTTCCTGACGCACCCGGTCGAGGCGTTCGCGCAGGCTGTCGCGCTGAGCCAGGAGCAACTCACGCTGTTCGGTGTCGATGGCCATGCTGTCCAGCGCGCCCTGCAATTGCAGGCGAGACTCGCCGAGCTGTTCGTGTTCGATGGCGCGTTGCTCGCCCAATTCGCCCAGCTCTTCGTCCAGACGCGTGCGGCGCAGGGTCAATTGTTCAACCTTGGCTTTGCCAGCAGATAGCTGCGCCTTGAGTTCGCCTTGCTGACGCGCTTCATCCTGTAAACGCCGACGCAGCTGCTCGCGGGTGTCTTCTTGCTGCAACTGCTGCTCACGCAGGGTGACAAGCTGCTCTTCAAGGGCGCCCAGGGTGGCTTCGCGCTCCTCACGCTCCAGCCCCAGGCGCTGCAACTCCTGACCGCGAGCGAGCACTCCGCTTTCTGCTTCACTGGCGCGGCGCACCCTTAGAAAATGCCGACCGACCCAGTAACCGTCGCGGCTGATCAGACTCTGCCCTGCCCCAAGCTGACCGCGCAAGGCTAAGGCGTCTTCAAGACTGTCTACCGGTTTGACCTGACCCAGCCACGCCGACAAATCGACCGACGCTTCAACCTTGTCCAGCAAACTGCCAGGAATTCGCATCACGTCGGCCGACGGGCTGAGCAGGCGCAGGTCGCCCTGTTCGAAACCCGCAAGATCCAGTCCAGCGAAGTCATCCACCAGCACCGCTTGCAGGTCGGCACCGAGCACGGTTTCCACCGCCAGCTCCCAGCCCGACTCGACCCGCAGGCCTTCAGCCAGTCGCGGGTGCTCGGTCAGTTGCTGTTCACGCAGCCACTCAGCAGTACCGGTGCCCGGATCGAGCGCCGCTTGTTGCAAGGCTTCCAGCGAGGCCAGCCGACCGTTAAGGCGCTGTAGATCGCCCTGAGCCTGCTGCTGTGCCTGATTGGCTTGATGCAGCTCTCCGCGCAGTTGTTCCAGGCGCTCGACCAACTGTTCTTCGCTGGCGTGCAACTCTTCCAGGGTCATTTCGCGGGTGGCGAGTTCTTCGCTGAGTTCAAGAATGGCCGCGTCTTCCGGGTCTGCGGCGAGCAACTGTCGCTCTTCGCCCAAACGCCGTTGCCGTTCGCCCAATCGCTCCATACTGCTTTCCAGCTGCTGGATGCGCGACTGCTGCACTTCGGCCTGACGCCGCGGTTCGGCAGAGTCCAGATTGAACGCGTCCCACTTCTCCTGCCAGCCGTGCATGGTGCTTTCGGAGTCCTCCAGCGCTGCGGTGGATTCTTCGGCGGCTGCGCTGGTGATTTCCTGTTCGGGCTCGAGCATTTCCAGCTCTTCGCCTAGCGTCGCCAGCAAGGTGCGGTCGTGGCCCAGATGCGACTCTGTTTCCAGCCGCGCGCGTTCCGACTCGCGCAGGTCGTCCTGCAACTGACGCAAACGCTGCTGGCCGTGCTGGATACTTTGCTCGACCCTGGCAATATCGCCGCCCACGGAATAGAAACGGCCCTGCACCAGATTGAAGCGCTCGGACAGGTCGTGATGACCGTCGCGCAGACGTTCAATGCTGGCGTCGGCATTGCGTTGCTCAGCCATCAGTGCTTCGAAACCGACTTCCTGATTGCCGATCACCGCTTCGCGCTGGCCGACTTGCTCATTCAACGCCTGCCAGCGCAGAGCCGACAGTTGTGCCTTGAGTTGACGCTCTTCGCCTTTGTATTCCTGGTACTTCTCAGCCGCCTGCGCCTGACGGTGCAAACGGTCGAGCTGGCGTTCCAGTTCGTCGCGCAGGTCGGTCAGGCGGGCCAGGTTTTCATGAGTGCGGCGGATACGGTTTTCAGTCTCGCGCCGACGCTCTTTGTACTTGGAGATGCCGGCGGCTTCTTCGATGAAGTTACGCAGCTCTTCAGGCTTGGACTCGATCAGCTTGGAGATCATCCCTTGCTCAATGATCGAGTAGCTGCGCGGGCCCAACCCCGTGCCGAGGAAGATGTCGGTGATGTCACGACGACGGCATTTGGTGCCGTTGAGGAAGTACGTATTCTGGCTGTCGCGGGTGACTTTTCGGCGAATGGAGATTTCCGCGTAGCTGGCGTATTCGCCCACCAGGGTGCCATCGGAGTTGTCGAATACCAGCTCGATGCTGGCCTGACTGACGGGCTTGCGACTGGTTGAGCCGTTGAAGATGACGTCGGTCATCGATTCGCCGCGCAGGTTCTTCGCCGAACTTTCGCCCATCACCCAACGCACGGCGTCGATGATGTTGGATTTTCCGCAGCCGTTGGGGCCTACCACCGCCGCCATGTTACTCGGGAAGTTGACGGTGGTCGGGTCCACGAAGGATTTGAACCCGGCCAGCCTGATGCACTTGAGCCGCATAGGGTCAGCCTGCAGTCAGGGCGGACAGTACCAACTTGCAACTGCGCTCGACATAGCTGCTCAGCACATTACGAATCTGCGCATGGTCGCGCGCCACGACCGAGTCGAGCAGTTGCGCGAACAGGGTCAGGTACTCGCTCATTTCCGCCTTGCGTTGGTCCAGCGCCAGGTAATAGTTACGGCTCATGGACGGCTGCAGGTTTTCGACTGTTTCTTGCAGGTACGGGTTATTGGCGAACGGGTAAGCGGCGCGCATTACGTTGAAGCTCTCTTCAACGAACATTTTCACGTCCTGAAGCTCGTAGCTGGCGGTCAGGCGCTGCTGAACCCGCAAAAACGGCGCAAGATCAGCATGCGTTTCCCAACGATTGGCCACGGCATTGGCAAGCAGGATGTACAGCTCGCCCATCAGCGCGCACAGGCTTTCAACGTTGTGCGCGTTAAGTTCGGTCACTTGGGCGCCACGACGCGGCAGGATCACGATCAGGTGGCGGCGCTCGAGAATCAGCAAGGCTTCACGCACCGAACCACGACTGACACTCAATGCTTGAGTGACTTTTTGCTCTTGAATGCGCTCACCCGGCTTGAGCTCGCCACGAACGATCCGTTCTGCGAGGTGGTGAGCGATTTGCTCGGCGAGGCTATCCGGCGCCTTGAACGTCATGGTTTTCCTTCAACTTCGGCTAAATCATACAAGCCGCGCAGTGTATCGCAATGGGCAGCCATGGCGCAGGGCCATGGGGGTTGAATCTGGCACGAAATAAGCAATTCTTTGAGCACTGGTCGGCAATTTTGTTACCGATCAGGCACACCGTTAATCGGCAAAACCGGGAAAAGCGATTTTTCCTGACTTAAGGGTCAGCAAATAATTGACCAAAAAGTCAGAGCTGATAAATTCAGTCCATGTGTCGATTACAAAAATAACGTGCAGAGGGGCCTTCCGTGATCCAACTCTTACTCAATCAGGCGCTACGCACCGAGCACGCCCTGGACCCGAATCTGACCGTGCTCAATTATTTGCGCGAGCATCTGGGCAAACCCGGCACTAAAGAGGGCTGTGCCAGCGGCGATTGTGGCGCCTGCACCGTGGTGATCGGCGAATTGAGCACCGATAACGATGGCGCCGAGCACCTGCGCTATCGCAGCATCAATGCCTGCCTGACGTTCGTTGCCTCGTTGCACGGCAAACAATTGATCAGCGTCGAGGACCTCAAGCATCAAGGCCAACTGCACAGCGTGCAAAAAGCCATGGTCGAGTGTCACGGTTCGCAATGTGGTTTCTGCACACCCGGGTTTGTCATGTCGCTGTTCGCGCTGCAGAAGAACAGCAGCGAAGCCAACACTCATCAAGCCCACGAAGCATTGGCCGGCAATCTGTGCCGTTGCACCGGCTATCGCCCGATTCTCGCCGCCGCCGAGCAAGCCTGCACTCAACGCGAGCCCGACCAGTTCGATCAGCGCCAGACAGAGACCATCGCCCGTTTGCGGGCCATCGCACCAAAAGAAACCGGCGAACTCAACAGCGGCGACAAACGCTGCCTGGTGCCGTTGACTGTCAGCAACCTGGCCGATTTGTATAACGCCTATCCGCAAGCGCGCTTGCTGGCCGGCGGTACCGATCTGGCGCTGGAAGTCACTCAACTCCATCGCACGCTGCCGGTGATGATCTACGTCGGCAACATCGAAGAAATGAAACGCATTGAGCACTTCGACGACCGTATCGAGATCGGCGCCGCCACCTCGTTGACCGACTGCTACGCAGCACTGACCGCTGAATACCAGGACTTCGGCGAGCTGCTTCAGCGCTTCGCCTCCTTGCAGATCCGCAATCAGGGCACCTTGGGCGGCAACATCGGCAACGCCTCGCCCATCGGTGACTCCCCTCCTCTGCTGATCGCCCTCGGTGCGCAGATTGTCCTGTGCAAAGGCGAAGTCCGCCGCACCCTCGCGCTGGAAGACTACTTCATCGACTACCGCGTGACGGCACGCCAGGAAAGCGAGTTCATCGAAAAAATCATCGTACCCAAGGCCAACGACAGACAGGCGTTCCGCGCCTACAAAGTGTCGAAACGGCTGGACGACGATATTTCTGCGGTGTGCGCGGCCTTCCGCTTGCAGGTCGAGAATGGCGCCGTTGTCGATGCGCGCGTTGCATTCGGCGGCATGGCGGCGATCCCTAAACGCGCCGCTGCCTGTGAACACGCGCTGATCGGCGCACCTTGGACCTCGGCCACCGTGGAGCGTGCCTGCGCGGCCCTGGCTGAGGATTTCACCCCGTTGTCAGACTTTCGCGCAAGCAAGGAATACCGCCTGCTGAGTGCGCAAAACCTGCTGCGCAAATATTTCATCGAGCTGCAAACGCCTCACATCGAAACGCGGGTGACCTCTTATGTCTAACCATGCCCCGGACCAAACCTTGGAAGACAGCCAAGCCGAAATGGCCGCGCTGTTTCAGCAGGACCTGAGCACGGGCGTGGGTCGCAGCGTCAAGCACGACAGCGCTGACAAGCATGTGTCCGGCGAGGCGGTGTACATCGACGACCGTCTGGAATTCCCGAATCAATTGCACGTGTATGCACGCCTGTCCGACCGCGCCCACGCGCGGATCATCAGCGTCGACACATCGCCGTGCTATGCCTTTGAAGGCGTGCGCATCGCCATCACTCATGACGACATTCCGGGCCTCAAGGACATTGGTCCGCTGCTGCCGGGCGATCCGTTGCTGGCCATCGATGTTGTAGAATTCGTCGGTCAACCGGTGATCGCGGTTGCCGCACGGGATATGGAAACCGCGCGCAAGGCGGCAATGGCCGCGATCATCGAATACGAGGACCTCGAGCCCGTTCTGGACGTGGTGGAGGCCTTGCGCAAAAAACATTTCGTCTTCGACAGCCATACCCATCAACGCGGTGATTCGGCCAGCGCTCTCGCCAGTGCGCCGCATCGCCTACAAGGCAACTTGCACATCGGCGGGCAGGAACACTTTTACCTGGAAACCCAGGTCTCGTCAGTGATGCCCACCGAAGACGGGGGCATGATTGTCTATTGCTCGACGCAAAACCCCACCGAAGTACAAAAGCTGGTGGCGGAAGTACTCGGCGTGTCGATGAACAAAATCGTGGTCGATATGCGCCGCATGGGCGGTGGTTTTGGCGGCAAGGAGACCCAGGCGGCAAGCCCTGCGTGCCTGTGCGCGGTGATCGCCGTGTTGACCGGGCTGCCGACCAAGATGCGTCTGCCCCGGGTCGAAGACATGCTGATGACCGGCAAGCGTCACCCCTTCTATATCGAATATGACGTCGGCTTCGATGACAGCGGACGCCTGCACGGGATTCAGCTGGAGTTGGCTGGCAACTGCGGCTGCTCACCGGACCTGTCCAACTCTATTGTCGACCGGGCGATGTTCCATGCCGATAACGCGTACTACCTGGGCGACGCCACCATCAATGGCCATCGTTGCAAGACCAATATCGCCTCAAACACCGCCTATCGCGGCTTCGGCGGCCCGCAAGGCATGGTCGCGATCGAAGAAGTGATGGACACCATCGCCCGTCACTTGGGCAAAGACCCGCTGGACGTGCGCAAAGCCAACTACTACGGCAAGACCGAGCGTAACGTTACCCATTACTACCAGACGGTCGAGCACAACATGCTCGAAGAAATGACCGCCGAACTGGAGGCCAGCAGCCAGTATGCAGAACGGCGAAAATCGATTCGTGCCTACAACGCACACAGCCCGGTGCTAAAAAAAGGCCTGGCGCTGACCCCGGTGAAATTCGGCATTTCCTTCACCGCCAGCTTCCTCAATCAAGCCGGTGCGCTGATCCATATCTACACCGATGGCAGCATCCACCTGAACCATGGCGGCACCGAGATGGGCCAGGGTCTGAACATCAAGGTTGCGCAGGTGGTGGCCGAGGTGTTCCAGGTTGATATCGACCGCATCCAGATCACTGCGACCACTACCGACAAAGTGCCGAACACCTCGCCGACGGCAGCTTCCAGCGGTGCAGACCTGAACGGTAAAGCTGCGCAGAACGCTGCTGAGATTCTCAAACAACGGTTGGTGGAATTTGCTGCGCGGCAGTACAAGGTCGGCGAAGATCAGGTGCAGTTTCACAATGTCCACGTGCGGATTGGCGAGCACATTCTGTCGTTCGAATCCCTAGCGCAACAGGCATGGGTCGGTCAGGTATCGCTGTCGAGCACTGGCTATTACAAGACACCTAAAATCTATTACGACCGCAGCCAGGCGCGCGGTCATCCGTTCTACTACTTCGCTTACGGCGTGGCCTGCGTTGAAGTGGTGATCGATACCCTGACCGGCGAATACAAGATGCTCCGCACCGACATCCTGCATGACGTGGGCGCCTCGCTGAACCCGGCCATCGACATGGGCCAGGTCGAAGGCGGCTTCATTCAGGGCATGGGCTGGCTGACCATGGAAGAGTTGGTGTGGAATGCCAAGGGCAAATTGATGACCAACGGCCCGGCCAGTTACAAAATTCCGGCAGTTGCCGACATGCCCCTGGACCTGCGGATCAAGCTGGTGGAGAACCGCAAAAACCCGGAAGACACGGTGTTCCATTCCAAGGCCGTGGGCGAGCCGCCGTTCATGCTCGGCATCGCCGCCTGGTGCGCGATCAAGGACGCCGTCGCCAGCCTTGGCGACTACCGACATCAACCGAAGATCGACGCGCCTGCGACCCCGGAGCGGGTGTTGTGGGGGTGCGAGCAAATGCGCACGTTGCATAGCGCGACGGCTGCGGCCGAGCGCGACCCTGGGCACATCGCTGGCGAGCCCGCGCCTACAAGAGCTTAGGAGACCGCACATGAACAACTGGATCAGCGCTCTCGCCGAACTGCAAAACCAGGGCGAACCCTGCGTACTGGTGACCATCATCGACGAGCGCGGCTCGACGCCGCGCAATGCCGGTTCGAAGATGGTCGTCACTGCCGGACGGATTTTCGACACCGTCGGGGGTGGGCACCTGGAATACAAGGCCATGCAGATCGCCCGCGAGATGCTCGCCAGCGGCAGTCAATACACGCGCCTGGAGCGCTTCAGCCTGGGCGCCAGCCTGGGTCAGTGCTGCGGTGGGGTGAACGTCTTGCTGTTCGAACCCATGGGCCAGCCTCAGGCACAGATTGCGGTATTCGGTGCAGGGCATGTCGGCCGGGCGCTGGTCCCGCTACTTGCCAGCCTGCCCTGTCGGGTGCGCTGGATCGATTCGCGAGAACAGGAGTTCCCCGCGCTGATCCCGGAGGGCGTTACACGGATCGTCAACGAAGAGCCTGTGGATGAAGTCGAGCAATTACCCACAGGCAGTTATTGCATCGTCATGACCCACAACCATCAACTGGACCTCGAGCTGACGGCAGCCATTCTCACGCGCAATGATTTCACTTATTTCGGCTTGATCGGTTCGAAGACCAAGCGGGTCAAATTCGAGAATCGCCTGCGTGAGCGCGGTTTCGATGCGGCACTGCTGCAACGCATGCGTTGCCCGATGGGCCTGGCCGAGGTCAAAGGCAAATTGCCCTTCGAGATCGCCGTGTCCATTGCCGCTGAAGTGATCGCTACCTACAACGCCAGCTTCGGCCAACACAGCAGCCATGCCGAACCTGTTGCGCACCTATTGCCGGTTTCACGCCGCAGCCAAGTTCAATGAGATTTCTATGACATCTGTATCTGCAAAAAACGGTAGCCACACCGTCACCAAAGCCTACCGTGCTGCCATCCTGCACAGCATCGCCGATCCTGCCGAGGTGGTGGTGGTCGAGGCGTCCTATGAGTATTTCGAAGACGGTTTGCTGGTGGTCGAAAATGGCAAAATTGTCGCCCTTGGGCATGCCGCGGACCTGCTGGGACAGCTCGGTGCCGATGTCGATATTACCGAATACCCTGACGCGCTGATTACTCCCGGCTTCATCGACATGCACATCCATTTGCCACAAACCGGCATGGTCGGTTCCTATGGAGAACAACTGCTGGATTGGCTGAATACCTACACCTTTCCCTGCGAGAAACAGTTCGCTGATCCAGCTCATGCAGCTGAAGTCTCGGACATTTTCCTTAAAGAATTACTGCGTAACGGTACGACCACCGCGCTGGTGTTCGGCAGTGTGCACAAGGCCTCGGTGGAGGCGTTTTTCACCGCAGCCGAAAAGCTCAATCTGCGCATGATTGCCGGCAAGGTGATGATGGATCGCAACGCGCCGGACTACCTGACCGACACCGCAGAATCGAGCTACATCGATAGCAAGGCGTTGATCGAGCGCTGGCATGGCAAGGGTCGCCTGCACTACGCGGTGACCCCACGTTTCGCTCCGACCAGCACCCCGGAGCAGCTGGCATTGGCCGGACAATTGCTCAGTGAATACCCCGACGTGTACCTGCAAACCCACATCAGTGAGAACCTGAAAGAAATCGAATGGGTCAAGGCGCTGTTCCCGGATCGCAGCGGCTATCTGGATGTTTATGACCACTTCAATCTGCTCGGCGAGCGCTCGGTATTCGCCCACGGCGTGCACCTGTGTGACGACGAATGCCAGCGGTTGGCAGAGACCGGTTCGGCCGTGGCGTTCTGCCCGACGTCGAACCTGTTTCTGGGCAGCGGTCTGTTCAATCTGCCAATGGCCGAGAAGCACAAACTCAATGTTGGCCTGGGTACTGACGTCGGCGCAGGCACCAGCTTCTCGATCCTGCAAACGCTGAACGAAGCGTACAAAGTGATGCAGTTGCAGGGGGCGAAACTGAGCCCGTTCAAGTCGCTGTACCTGGCGACATTGGGCGGCGCGCGAGCACTGCGCCTGGAAGACAAAATTGGCAGTTTGCACCCTGGCAATGAGGCGGACTTCCTGATCCTCGACTACCACGCCACCCCGCTGCTCTCCTATCGCCTGAAACAGACCAAGGATATCGAAGAGACGTTATTTGTACTGACGACGCTGGGGGACGACCGCGCGGTGCTGGAGACCTACTCGGCGGGGCAGTTGGTGCATCAGCGATCTTGCAGTCCCACCGCTTAAATCGTCGGACTGCGCCCCGGCTTTTTCTTGCTTTGCAGCAGGTGCGAAAACACCGCGTGCAAGTCGTCTGAGGCGCTCTCTTCGTCAAGGTTGAGTTTGCTGTCGATGTGATCTATGTGATGCATCATCAGGCTCACGGCCAGCTCGGTGTTACGCGCCTCGATGGCGTCGATCAACTGGGTGTGTTCATCGTAGGAGCAGTGCGAGCGGTTGCCGCTTTCGTACTGGGCGATGATCAACGATGTCTGGGAAACGAGACTGCGCTGGAAGCTGATCAGCGGCGCATTCTGCGCGGCCACCGCCAGCGTGAGATGGAACTCGCCCGACAAGCGAATCCCGGCACCTCGGTCTCCACGTGAAAAACTGTCGCGTTCATCACTGACCATTTGCCGCAATTGGGCAAGCTGCTCAGGCGTAGCGTGTTCGACCGCCAACTCAGTGATCGCTTTTTCCACCATGCGTCGGGCAAAAAATACCTGCCGCGCCTCCTCGACGCTCGGACTGGCAACCACCGCGCCACGGTTGGGCCGCAGTAACACGACTCCTTCGTGGGCCAGGCGTGACAGGGCACGACGAATGATCGTGCGGCTGACGCCGAAAATCTCCCCGAGAGCCTCCTCGCTCAGCTTCGTACCGGGGGCCAGACGCTGTTCGAGAATCGCCTCGAAAATATGCGCGTAGACCCTGTCGTCCTGCGTGCCGACACGGCCAGCCTTGACGGTTCTCGGCTGTTTTTTGAGGGGCTGCAACGGTTCGTTCATGGGCGCTCGTGTGCAAATCACAGATAAAGTACCGCCACATTGTACACAGTGCATGGGGGGTGAATAGGTGCGGTCTTGTCTACAGCTTTACGCACACAACATCGAACACATTACGTACAACTTTAAAAAAATTATTAGGTTTTTTGTACACAAAATCACGACTTCGCTTATTGCGAGGCGCTGAGCTGGCGGTCAAAAAATCCGACAGCTCGGCGCGTTATTGCAAAGCAAACTCGGCCAACGCGTTCCCGCAAAAGCGTATTGAAAATCAACCTCCGTCAAATATCATCGGCGACCCTGACGACAAACAATTGTGTTCTAACACCCGACACCCTCGTGGTGTTTGTCCCGCCCACCAGCCTAATCAGACTCCCCTGCTCTTGGGCGGCCGCGATTCTTGTCGCTACCGACGTACCGGCATAGCGGTCCAAAAAGGCATCAAGCCACGTGCTGGACAGCGGAAATCCCAACGGTAGAGGTTGTAGCTCATGCGCCACCTGACTGTTGTGGACTCGCCGCACACTCATCATGTACAGCTTATCCAGTCCGGGCCGCTGAAACGTCAACGTGGGCGTGAAGTGCATCAAGTCCCCGCCGGGTAATAGCTCGTAACCGCTCGACGTCAACTGGCGGGTCATCAACTCACTCAGTTCCTGGGCACTCATCGCATCCGCCCCCCCTCTAAGCTTTGCCAGGTCTGACGGATCGCCGGGCAGGAAGTCCAGCCGATGAAAGGTGTCGAGCGAACTTTCATAGCTGATGTTCATGCTTTGATAGGTGCTGCCTGTAGGCCTTGCCCCATCAAGCATGGTCAGCGGATCGTTGAGTTTTGCCAATGGCGCAGCGTGCCCCTTCCTCCAGGCATTGAGCGTCGCTTTCATATTTATCAACCGGGTCGCCGTCATGCTGAGGCTGGTACTGTCGGCCAGTTGATAAAGCTTCTCCGCCAGCACTCGCTGGGAGATGGGGGTAAATGCCGGGCGAATATCAGCAATGAGGCTCTGGATTTTTTTCGAAAACAAAGGCCCATGAACCGTCCATTGGCCTGCCTTGAAAGAAGCCATCTCCGGTTGATCGAACGGATTGACCCTGATGACCTCGTTCAACTCTGCGAAGCTGCCTCTGGAGTTCCCCGCTGCCGGGTTGCGCAGAAATACCATGCTCGGGCTTTGTGTCGAACCGGCAGGCAGGATATCGAAACACTCGCGGCCGATGACAACGACTTCGCGCTCAGGCGCACCGGTCACCCGGAAGATCGGCGGTTGTTGCCCGATGGGCTCCAGAACAGTCAGCTCGTCCAGCTCCTGGCCCCAGCCTTTCCAATTATCTGCTGGCACAGCGATGCTCCGACTGGTACCCGGAACCGGTTGCGGCGGCTGGCGATTGGTTTCGCTGGTTGAGGGTGCTGGCTGCTTGCGTTTGCTTGCAACGGGAATGGGCAGGGGCGCGACCGTCTCACCTTGTGGTTGGCGTCGATGGGCCTCTGCCCAGCCTGGAACTGCTCTATGGCTTTGGTAATGTACGGCCACGTCCAATTCAAGCCGTCGTTGTTGATCGACGGGAAACGCAAACTGATCAAGCAACTCGCGCGCCTGCTTGCGCGTAAAGCTGCCATCGGGATGGGCTTCACTAATCAGCGTCTCGGCAATACTCGATTTCACCCCGCCCTTGAGGCCGACATCCATGTGATAAACCCAGTCCCCCTGCGAGTCGAGACGCACCGGAGGTTCATACCCCTGACCCACCGTCTTTTGCAGACGAAGTGACTGCTCGCCTTTGCGCCTGTAGACCTTGTAAAACTTGCCTTGCCGTTGTATCCAGAGCTGCCCGTCTTTCAACGCCGTGCCCGCGTTGACCCCGTTCTGTTTGCTTGCTCCGACCGGTGAAACGTCGGCCTCATACCCTTTGAATGACGTGAGCACGTAGCGCTTGCGCGTGACCGAGGGCAGGGTGCCCGTCAACCGGGCAGCCTGGCGCAATTTTGTCGCGCGGCGGGCGACCTTGGCGAAGGCGGCAACCGTGGCGACACCGGGCACCACTGAGAGCAGGATGTCCAGAACGCTCAGGGATGCGCTTGCCGTCAGCACCTCGCCCTCGAACGTTCTGCCCTCTCTGAAAGCTGCAGCTGCGGAGTGGCCGTCATTCCAGCCGTCATGCACGCTGAACAGGGTCCCCATACCGGGCAAGAACGACAGGATTGCCTTGAAGTACGCCATATATGCCTGGCTTTCACGAAGGTCGTGTCCACTGCGGATGTCGGCGTTGCTACGCGCATCAAGCTTGGTGTGTACATGGATCAGCCAGGCACGTACATCCACCTGCTGAGCCGCTATTTTTAGAAAAAGAGCTGGGGTGAAGGTGATAAAACCGTCGAATTTGCGTAGCAATGCCTGTTCGATATAACGCGTATTAGCCGCTTGGCTGCCCTCTTCGCCAGCACGCGAAACCAGGTACTCGATCAGCGGCGGGTTATTGATGAGTTTGTTAATCAGCCGCGCCTTGGCTTCTTGCAGACTCATGGCTTCTATCAGCGAAACGCCAGTGGGTGCCTGGGGCAAATAGACCAATGTGGTCCCTGTTGTCTCGTGATGGATAACGCAGAGACCTGAAAGCGTCGCGCTTTTGGTTTCACCGCTTACCGCATGACCCGGGTTTAAAACGACCCAGCTCATTCGCAGTTGGGCTGCGTGCAAGTCCGCATTGGAACGTGCCTGCACCGCCTGCTCAAGCACGCGATAGCCATGAGCGCTCAAGCGTTTTTCTTGCAGGGCAGCAAAACCTTCCAGCAGAATTTCCAGTTCATAGGGTTTGAGCAAAACATCGGGCGTGATCAGCGGCGACGTCTCCGTACGCGTCTGGAACACGCGGCCCAGCAACGCCCGGTACTGAGCGGCGATATTGACCAGAGGAATGATTCGGCTGATGTAATCGACTGTCAGGCCAATCGCCGTTCCAAGGTCACCGGCAGGCGAATCGATCCGGGCAAAGGTCAGTCGCGCCGTCATCTCTTCATCCTTGGGATCGATGTTATAACGAGCCCACTCAGCCACGGAGAACCTTACCCGCCCGGCACTTGCACTCCAGCTGTTGCCATGGCGAAGCACGCCGTACTGCGGATCGATATCGAAATCCCGAGTCGCGCTTTCGGGCAGATCGATAAAGACCTGATCGGCGTCGACATCAATGCCCAGATCGTCCTTGATCCGAGCCGCGAGCGTCTGGCGGGTGAATGCCTCGAATGACGGCAACACTGCGTCCAACTCGCGTTCCAGCAAGGCCGCCGCTGCATGGTATGCGCTCAATCGCTGGCCATGCTCACGGCGAATATCGACCGGGGCGTGCAACAGCCATTGCGGCATCTGAGCAACTAATTCACCGGTTCGCTGCTGCTCTGCCACACGGTCGATGGCCTGGTCCCGCGCGTCGTTGCGATGGACCTGCAGGTTGTCAGCCGACTCCAGATACAAACGACTCAGCGTGGCCTCCTCGTTGCTGGCGTCATCAAAAAATCGTTGACCATCGGTGGCCGCGCGAATGGAGGCTTCAAGGCTTTCAATCTGCACGTGCACGCTGTGGGTCATGGCTGGCGCAGTGGTGACACGGGTAATCAACTCCAGAGGGCCGGTCCTGGCCGCGCCCATTGCCGCACCTCGCGATGAGGCAGACACATGCCGCCAGAACGGCGTGTCCAGGCCCGACTGCAAGGTGAACTGCACGTCATCTTTGAGCGCCTGCAAAGACGAGAACTTCTGCAGTCCACCACCTTTCCCCGGCATGAATAACAACGCGGACTCTTCGGCATCAGGTGTATCGAGCGCCTGTTGCGTGGTAAAAATCAGGACGCCGCTCAAGGCATGAACCGTTTCGCCGACAGCGATGCACAGGTCAGTCACCCGCACTGACTCGGCAACAGGGTCAAGCGTGCCAACCGCTTGCTGGATGTGCGTCAGCTCGACAGCGCTGATCGAGCCCTCATAGGCCTGAAGCTGCGCTTCACTGAGCAACGCTTGCTCGCGATGCGCGATCAACCCGGCAGTGTTTTCATTGATAAGTTGCGCTGTACTGGCACCCAGGGTGCTCGTAATTGCTTGCATCGACACCGAGGCGCTATGCAATGCAGCGTGAAAACGGCGGTACTCGGCCAAGGGCTTTACGCGCTCGCCCTCCTCCCCGATCCATGCCTGAATACGGTTGCCATACAGCGCGACTTTCTCTTCGCACAAGGCGACGAAACGCGCGGGCGGCAAACTGCCAAACGATACGATCCGGCGGTACAGCAAAGCGTCGACAGACGGAATGTCTTCGCCCTCTTGTGTCAGGAGGTCTGCGGGGGCTAGCGTCATTGAAATCATGGATTATTCCAGAATTGATTAGACCCGGAAGTGTGCCCAAGCCCGCCGGCGCGCAATGACTACATAAATATCGGCTACCTGTTTTCCGGACAGAAAAAAGCCCGCAACGTGAGCGGGCAAGAGATGACGAGGGAAGCTACCCGGCAGCGACTAACTGCCGCGATACGTTGAGTAGCTGTAGGGCGAAATCAATAACGGCACGTGATAGTGGTCCTGCGCGGCATCAATCCCGAACCGCAGAACCACCACATCAAGGAACGGTTGATCAGGCAAATCCACGCCCCGTGCCCGGTAGTAGTCACCGGCATGAAATTGCAATTGGTAGACGCCCGAACGGTAATCATCGCCCTGTAACAAAGGACCATCGCATCGGCCATCGGCGTTGGTCACCGCAGTGGCAACCCGCTCCAGGCGTTCACCTTCGACCCGGTACAACTCGATTTTGATAGCGCTGCCCGGGCAGCCGTGGGCGGCATCCAATACATGCGTCGTCAATCGTCCCATTGCTCGTCAGCCCCTCGCGCAGTCAGTTGAAAGATCAGGCTGCCCCCTTATGGTGCCAGGATTGAGAGCGGCGAGCCGTAATTAAGACATTTGCTAAAAAAATTGTACACAATAAATATCGCTTTCTAGAGCGGCATGACGAGGATTACATCGAGACATCTGTTTCGGCCAACAATCAGGCGATTAAGCCCTCTTGCAGATATAAGCTGATCGCTCAGGCAAGTTTCTTGCAGGCACTAGCTCCTGGAAAAACGCTAAAAACCAGGCTTACAAAACGATTTAAGAGTTGTATACAATCGAGCCATCGCGATGGCGCCGGCCTTGATTGCCCTGGCAACCGCCGCCACTGACAATACGCACATAAGGAAGCCTGCTGTGAGTGCTGACTACCCACGGGACCTGATCGGATACGGCAACAACCCGCCCCATCCTCACTGGCCGGGAAATGCCCGCATCGCGCTATCCTTCGTGCTCAATTACGAAGAAGGCGGCGAGCGCAATATTCTGCACGGTGATAAAGAGTCCGAATCTTTCCTGTCGGAAATGGTGTCAGCCCAACCGCTGCAGGGCGAGCGCAACATGAGCATGGAATCGCTCTACGAATACGGCAGCCGTGTCGGCGTGTGGCGCGTGCTCAAGTTGTTCAAAGCATTCGATATCCCGCTGACAGTTTTCGCCGTGGCCATGGCCGCGCAGCGTTACCCGGAAGTGATCCGCGCCATGGTTGCGGCCGGTCACGAAATCTGCAGCCACGGTTATCGCTGGATCGACTACCAGTACATGGATGAGGCTCAGGAGCGCGAACACATGCTCAAGGCGATTCACATCCTCACCGAGATCAGCGGTGAACGCCCGCTGGGCTGGTACACCGGCCGTACCGGGCCCAATACCCGCCGTTTGGTGATGGAGGAAGGTGGCTTTCTCTACGACTCCGATACCTATGACGATGACCTGCCCTACTGGGAACCGAACACCCCCACCGGCAAGCCGCACCTGGTGATCCCGTACACCCTGGACACTAACGACATGCGCTTTACCCAGGCGCAGGGCTTCAACAATGGAGAGCAGTTTTTCCAGTACCTCAAGGATGCGTTCGACGTGCTGTACGCCGAAGGTGCCGAGGCGCCAAAAATGCTCTCCATCGGCCTGCACTGCCGCTTGATAGGACGCCCGGCGCGACTGGCAGCGCTCAAGCGCTTTATCGAGTACGCCAAGGGCCACGAGCAGGTCTGGTTCAGTCGGCGCGTCGATATCGCCCGGCACTGGCACACCGAACATCCTTATCAGAATACCGAGATCACGCCATGAGCCGCTTTCAGACACTGACGCCATCGTCTCTGAGCCGTGAAGCGTTCGTCGCCGCCTTCGCTGATATTTATGAACATTCACCGTGGGTGGCCGAGCAGGCCTACGACATGGGCCAGGGCGCAGACTTGGACCATGTCGAAACCTTGCATGCCCTTATGAGCGACATTCTGTTGAACGCTGATCATGCCCGGCAACTGGCTGTGATCAACGCCCACCCGGACCTTGCCGGCAAAGCCGCCGTGCAGGGCCAACTGACTGAAGCCAGCACGTACGAGCAAGCGGACGCCGGTATCCACCAATGCTCGGCCGAAGAGTTTCAGCGCTTCACCGAGCTGAACGACGCCTACAAGGCCAAGTTCGCGTTCCCCTTCATCATGGCGGTGAAAGGCAGTGACCGACATCAGATCCTCGCCGCTTTCGAAACACGCATTCATAACCCGGTCGACACCGAGTTCGCCTGCGCGCTGGCGGAAATCAACAAGATCGCGATGTTCCGTTTGCAGCACTTATAGTCGCCCTATCCCACGCCAGTTTTTGCAGAGGCAGACAAGAACAATGAAAGCTTACGCCGCACCGTTCGAGAAGTTCGTCAACCTGGCCGACGCCCGTCTGGGCACCAAAATCATCTCGGTCACCGATGACTGGTTCGCCGACGCCAACCGTCTGTTCCAGCCGACCCCGGCCGTCTGGAAGGAGGGCGTGTTCGATGACAACGGCAAGTGGATGGACGGCTGGGAGTCACGCCGCAAACGCTTCGAAGGTTATGACAGCGCCGTGATCCGCCTGGGCGTGCCGGGCTCGATCAAGGGCGTGGACATCGACACCTCATTTTTCACCGGCAACTTTCCGCCCTCGGCCTCGCTGGAAGCGTGCTTCCTGACCACTGGCGAGCCGGACGAAAACACCCCATGGACTGAAGTGCTGTCGGCCGTCGAACTGCAAGGCAACAGCCACCACTTCCACGAGATCAGCAACACTCAAGCGTTCAGCCACTTGCGCTTCAACATCTACCCGGACGGCGGCGTGGCACGTCTGCGGGTGTATGGCGTTCCGTTCCGCGATTGGTCGGCCGTGAGTGACAACGAACAACTCGACCTTGCTGCAGCGCTCAATGGCGGCCGGGCGCTGGCCTGCTCCGACGAGCATTACGGGCGTATGAGCAACATCCTGAACCCGGGCCGCGGGATCAACATGGGCGATGGTTGGGAAACCGCGCGTCGACGCACGCCGGGCAATGACTGGGTGATCGTCGCCTTGGGCCATGCTGGCGAAATTGAAAAAGTCATCGTCGACACCCTGCACTTCAAGGGCAACTACCCGGACACCTGTTCGATTCAGGCCGCGCTCGTCAAAGGCGGCACGGACAATCAGATCGAAACCCAGAGCCTGTTCTGGCGCGAACTGCTGCCGGCCCAGAAGCTGGAAATGCACGCCGAACACACATTCGCCGAACAGATAAGAGCCTTGGGCCCGATTACTCATATCCGCCTGAATGTGTTCCCGGATGGGGGCGTGAGTCGCCTTCGCGTGCTGGGTAAAGTCGCGAAATAAATACAATCCCCTACAGATTAATCGTGAACCTTAGAACAGAAGAAATAGCATGCGCACACTGATGATCGAACCCCTGACCAAAGAAGCTTTCGCCCCCTTCGGTGACGTAATTGAAACCGATGGCAGCGCGCACTTCATGATCAACAACGGTTCGACCCTGCGTTTCCATCGTCTGGCCGAGGTTGAAACCGCCGCGCCGGATGACAAGGCGATCATCAGCATCTTCCGCGCCGAAGCGTTGCAGATGCCACTGACCGTGCGCATGCTGGAACGACATCCACTGGGCAGTCAGGCGTTCATACCGCTGCTCGGCAATCCTTTTCTGATTGTGGTCGCGCCACGTGGCGATGCACCTGAATCAGAGTGGGTCCGCGCCTTCATCAGTAATGGCAGGCAGGGCATTAATTACCATCGCGGCGTTTGGCACCACCCGGTGCTGACGATCGAAAAGCGGGATGATTTCCTGGTGGTTGATCGCAGCGGAACTGGCAATAACTGCGATGAGCATTTTTTCGATGAGGACCAGTGCCTGTTCCTCGACCCCCACCAACAAGGAAGGTCTGAGCGCCCTTAAGTGGTGACAGGCAAGAGGTCAATTCTGTGGAAGCACATTTAATGGAATGGCTGAACCTGAGCGTGCGCTGGGTTCATATGATTACCGGCGTGGCCTGGATCGGGGCGTCGTTCTATTTTGTCTGGCTGGAAAACAACCTCAACCGAGTCAACCCGCGTGACGGGCTGGCCGGCGATTTATGGGCCATTCATGGTGGCGGTATCTACCACCTGGAAAAATACAAACTCGCCCCGCCGACCATGCCCGACAACCTGCACTGGTTCAAATGGGAAGCCTATTCCACCTGGATGTCCGGCGTAGCATTGATGTGTGTGGTGTTCTACTCCAACCCGACGCTTTATTTGCTCGCCCCTGGCAGCAGTCTTTCGGGCGTCGAAGGTATCGCCATCGGTATCGGTTCGCTGATCGCTGGCTGGTTCATCTATGACGTACTGTGCGACTCGCCACTGGGCAAGCGCCCCGCCCTGCTCGGCCTGATTCTGTTCGTGCTGCTGATTGGCGCCGCGTTCGGTTTCAGTAAAGTGTTCAGCGGTCGCGGCGCGTACCTGCATGTGGGCGCCATCATCGGCACGATCATGGTCGGCAACGTGTTCCGCATCATCATGCCCGCCCAGCGCGCATTGGTGGCCGCCATCGCTGCTGGCCGCACGCCGGACCCCAGCCTGCCCGCCAAAGGCTTACTGCGCTCCCGGCACAACAACTACTTCACCCTGCCCGTGCTGTTCATCATGATCAGCAACCACTTCCCTAGCACTTACGGCAGTCAATACAACTGGCTGATCCTGGCCGGAATCTCGGTACTGGCGGTTCTGGTTCGCCACTACTTCAATACCCGCCATAACAGCGACACATTCGCCTGGACCCTGCCCGTTGCCGCGCTGGGCATGATCTGCCTGGCGTATGTCACTGGCCCTGCGCAAGGGCCGACTGACGCGGCATCTGCAGCACGCGCCAGCGGTATCGATTTCAACAAGGTTCACAGCGTGATTCAAGAACGCTGCGCCGTGTGCCATTCGGCCAAGCCGACCAGCCCACTGTTCAGCACAGCGCCCGCTGGCGTGATGTTCGATACCCCGCAACAAATCCAGCAACTGGCACCGCGCATCCAGGCCCAGGCCGTGATTTCGCAGATCATGCCGCTGGGCAATATCACCCAGATGACCCAACAGGAACGTGATCTGATCGGCGCATGGATCGACAAGGGTGCGCAGACCAACTGATCGATTAATCCAAGGCACTTGAGCCGCGCGACTTGTGCCCGTATCCATTGCACCTTCCTGATAAGAAGCCAGAAGGTGTAAACCTTATTCAGGGCGAGTCAATCCCCTGAAAAAAGCCTGAACACTCAGGCTTTTTTGCTATAGACCGGTGACGCGCTGGACGCCCGTCCCGGGCAATCTTGAGCCTGCCGCAAAACCGGTGCTACCATGCGCAACCGCTGGCACAGGCAAGGAAAACTCTGGTTCATGAGCAGCATTCGCGAGCGTAACAAAGAACTGATCCTGCGCGCAGCCAGTGAAGAGTTCGCCGACAAGGGTTTCGCAGCCAGCAAGACCAGCGATATCGCGGCCAAGGCCGGGCTGCCAAAACCTAACGTCTACTACTACTTCAAATCCAAGGACAACCTCTACCGCGAGGTGCTCGAAAGCATCATTGAGCCGATCCTCCAGGCATCGACGCCGTTCAATCGCGACGGCGTACCGGCTGAGGTGCTGAGTGGCTACATTCGCTCGAAAATCCGCATATCCCGCGACTTGCCGTTCGCCTCGAAGGTGTTCGCTAGCGAGATCATGCACGGCGCACCGCACTTGACTGCCGAGCAAGTCGAACAGCTCAACAGCCAGGCCCGACACAACATCGACTGCATTCAGTCCTGGATCGACAGCGGTCAGATTGCACCGCTCGACCCGCACCATTTGATGTTCACCCTCTGGGCCGCGACCCAGACCTACGCCGACTTTGACTGGCAAATATCCACCGTCACCGGCAAAGCCAAACTCGACGACAGCGACTACGAAGCCGCCGCGCAGACCATCATCCGGTTGGTGCTCAAAGGGTGTGAGCCCGATAAGTGACACTGCGGCTGATACATAACCTGTAAGAGATCCCGCTCCGCCTTCGACACCGCGCAGGCGATACTGTGTGCATGCCCTGCCCACCTTGACCCCACCTTTTACCCCCGCTGGCTCTGTTAGTTCAAGCCAGCGCTTGCCTGTTACATCAGTCAGCGCTGGATCATCAGTTGCACTGGTGACCGGAAAGCTCCTAGGCTCTACGCATACTCAATTCGGAAATAGCCCATGGACAGCAACACCGGCTGGCGGGAACAGCTACGCATCATCATCTTTCAGACCGATACGGTCGCGGGCAGACGCTTCGACAAGACCTTGCTGCTGATCATTCTGAGCAGCCTGGTCGTGGTGATTATCGATAGCATCGAAAGCATTCATCACGACTACGCCAACCTGCTGGCGACTATCGAATGGGGGTTCACTCTGGTGTTCACCATCGAGTATGTCCTGCGCCTGTACTGCTCGCCTAAACCGATGCGCTACGCCTTCAGTTTCTATGGCCTGGTCGACCTGCTGGCGATTGTGCCCGGCGTTCTCGCGTTGTATTACAGCGACGCTCAATACCTGCTGATCATTCGTATCATTCGGATGTTGCGAATCTTCCGGGTGCTCAAGCTCGGTCATTACCTCAAGCAGGCCAACTACCTGCTCGCGGCGCTACGCGGCAGCAAGCAAAAGATCATCGTATTCCTGGCCACCGTCACTACCCTGGTCATCGTTTTCGGCACCCTGATGTATGTGATCGAAGGCCCTGAACATGGGTTCACCAGTATCCCCATCGGGATCTACTGGGCCATCGTCACGCTGACGACAGTAGGCTTCGGCGACATTGTGCCGAAGACACCGCTGGGGCAAATGTTGTCGTCGCTGGTGATGATCACCGGTTACTCCATCATCGCGGTGCCCACCGGGATCTTCACCGCCGAACTGGCCAACGCCATGCGTGGAGAACAACTGGAGCACACGTGTCCGGTCTGCGCCAAGAACGACCACCAGCCCAGTGCGGCGTTTTGCGCGCGGTGTGGCAATGCCTTGTTTCCGAAAAATGAGAACAAAGCATAAGCAAATTGCTTTTGAGTATTTAAATGACTATAGCCACCCGGCTATAGTCGCCAGCAATGAGCCACTCGCCCTATCAGCAGCCTCACCCACACCTCCAATAAGGAATGCGCAGTGAACAAATTCTTTGGCGCCTCACTTCTGGCCGCAGGCCTGGCCTTCGGCAGCGTGGCCCAAGCCGCCCCGACCCTGCTCAACGTTTCCTATGATGTGATGCGCGACTTCTACAAAGACTACAACAGCGCGTTCCAGAAACACTGGCAAGCCGAACACAATGAAAACGTCGCCCTGCAAATGTCCTTCGGTGGCTCAAGCAAACAGGCCCGCTCCGTAATCGATGGTCTGCCGGCTGACGTCATCACCATGAACATGGCCACCGACATCAATGCGCTGGCCGACAACGGTGGTCTGGTGCCGAAAGACTGGGTCTCTCGCCTGCCAAACAACAGCGCGCCGTTCACCTCAGCCACGGTTTTCATCGTGCGCAAGGGCAACCCTAAAGCCCTGAAAGACTGGCCTGATCTGGTCAAGGACGGTGTTCAGGTGATCGTACCCAACCCGAAAACCTCGGGTAATGGTCGCTACACTTACCTGTCGGCATGGGGTTATACGCTGAAGAATGGCGGTGATGAAGCGGCCGCGAAAAAGTTCGTCGGCCAGTTATTCAGCAATGTGCCTGTACTCGACACAGGCGGTCGTGGTGCCACGACCACCTTCATGACCAACCAGATTGGTGATGTGCTGGTGACCTTCGAAAACGAAGCCGAAATGATCGCCCGGGAATTTGGTCGGGATCAGTTCGAAGTGGTTTATCCAAGCGTTTCGGCCGAAGCCGAGCCACCCGTGACCGTGGTCGATAAAGTCGTCGACAAGAAAGGCAGCCGTGCCCTTGCAGAGGAATACCTGAAATACCTCTGGTCCCCTGAAGGCCAGGAAATCGCAGCCACCAACTACCTGCGCCCACGTGATCCGACCATATTGGCCAAATACAACGACCGCTTCCCTAAAGTCGACTTCCTCTCGGTAGAGAAAACCTTCGGCGACTGGCGCACCGTGCAAAAAACCCACTTCAGTGACGGTGGTATTTTCGACCAGATTTACACGGTGAAATAAGCCCTGGCGCATAAACAAAAACGGCGACCCTGGGGTCGCCGTTTTTTTACGCCTACTCAATGACCGTACTGACGCCCCAGCCCCGGCGGCACGCCATTGGCATCTGTCACCTGCCATGGCCCGTTACGCCCGGTCGACCAACTCCAGCCGTTATTCCAGCGGTAGTAAGTGCGCTGACGGTAGAAGGTGTCCGCCTCGTCATCCAGTACGTACACACCGAGGCGCGCATCCCAGTGGCAGTTACCACCCGGCGGTGGAGCGAAGTGGGCAGAGGTTTTGGGGCCAGTGGCGGGCGCCGGACGCTGGGGAGACGTCTGCGGCGCAGTGTGCGGTTTGCCGGATTGCGGTTTGCTGGGCAGTGTCGGAATCGACTCGCTGCTTTGCGGTCCCGTGGGGTGCTGGACGGCACACGCACTCAAGCCAAGGACCAGACTCAATAAGGTGATACGTGCGACAGCGGTCATGGGACATTCTCTCTACTGATCTGGACTGTCGATGGTCAATGCTTGCTGGGCCGTGGTGCTGCTGGCCAGTGGTTTGCTGCGACCGATCCACTCACCCTTGGTCGCCTGACCGGCACGGGACACCCGTGCAACCAGTTGGACTTCCGGAAAGTTCGACAGTTTCAGTTGCGGCATCATTGCATCGGCATCAGCCAATTCGACTTCGGCCGGCAGGTCCGCCACGGTCAGGCGTTTGACGGCCAGCGGCATCGGTGGGCCTGAGGTCGCGCGAGCAAAAATGAACACGCTATCACCCGGCTGGACGCTGGCTTTGACTGCTGCCGTCAGATCGACACGAACCTTGAGTAACCCGGCGACCTTGTTGTCGGCCGCTGGGGAACCCGCTGGTTTTGCAGCAACTGTCGGTGTCACGGCGACTTTGCCGCCGCTCGCCACCAACCTGTCACCGGCACGTGAGATACCGCCTTCGAGCGCAGAACGGGAAGGGTCTTCGGCAGGCAGTACAGCCAACAGACGCTTCCAGTAATCGATAGATTGCTGATAACGCTCGCCTTCAAATGCCTCGATCCCCAACAGCCCCAGGCTGGTGACTTCGTTAGGATCAGCTTTGAGTGCTTCATCGGTCAGGGCCTGAATCTGCGCCGACCATTGCTTGTTGCCCGCAAAATACAGCGCCTGAGCCCACTGTCCGAGCAGTTCCGGCTGACGTCCGGCCAACCCCACGGCACGTTCGAACATGTTCGCTGCATCGGCTGGACGCTCCTGAGCCATGTAGGTGCGGGCGAGGAAGTACATGCCTTCGGCCGAATCCGGCTGGGCTTTTACCGCGCGCTCCAAACGATTGGACATTTGATCCAGTGATGTCGGCGCCTGGGCAAACTCGCGAGTCAGTTCGACCTTGTCGCTGGCACCGAAATGCAGATACAGCGCCAAACCCAATACCGGTACCAGCAACGCAGCCAGCAACGGCAAGGGCTTACCCAGGCGTGAGGTGCGTGGGATGTCGGCGCCTTCGGTATCCGCCAGCAACTCACGGGCGGCCTCGGCACGGCCACTGTCCATCTGCACAGAAGAGAGCACGCCCTCCTCCTGCTGATCTTGTAGCTCGGCCAGGCGTTCCTGATACAGGGCAACGTTGAGCGCGGTACGATCCTCTTCGCTTTGCGCACGACGACCGCCGCGCAGAACAGGGATCAACAAGAAACTCAGGGCCACCAGCAACAGCAGGCCGGCAGCTAGCCAGAAATCAATCATTCGTGTTTTTTATCCAACAGTTGGTCGAGGCGCTGACGCTCCTCGTCAGAAAGAACGTCCGCACCTTCGGCACGCTTGCCGCGCCGGCGCATCACGATCACACCCATCACCAGCACGCCGCCAATCAGCAAGATCCCGGGACCGAACCAGAGCAGCCAGGTGCTTGAATTGAGCGCCGGCTTGTAGCGTACAAAGTCACCGTAGCGATCGACCATGAAGTCGATGATCTGCTGATTGCTCTGGCCTTCGCCAAGCATGCGGTAGATCTCTTTACGCAGGTCAGCGGCAATCGGCGCGTTGGAGTCGGCGATGTCCTGATTCTGGCATTTAGGGCAACGCAGCTCTTTGGTCAATTCGCTATAACGGGCGCGTTCGGCTTCATCACGAAACTCGTAGGCGTCAATGGCGGCCTGCGCCACATTAGCGAGCCCGACACTTAAAACAGCTGCGACTAACCAACGCTTCATGGTTTGGCCTCATCGACCAAGCCTTGATACAACCCAGCCAACTTTTCACGCCAGACGGTCTCGTCGATCACGCCGACGTACTTGTGGCGAATCACGCCCTTGCTGTCGATCAGGAAGGTTTCCGGTGCGCCATACACGCCCAGGTTCAAACCAAGACTGCCAGCGTCATCGCGAATGTTTATCTGATAAGGATTGTGAAACTCCTTCAGCCACTTCAATGCGTCGGCGTTCACATCCTTGTAGTTGACGCCGTAAATCACCACGCCCTGCCCCGCCAGCTTGTTCAACACGGGGTGTTCAACACGGCAGGAAATGCACCAGGTGCCCCAGACGTTGACCAAGGCAGGTTTGCCCAGCAAGTCAGCCTGGGTGATGATTTTGCCGCTCTGCACATCCGGCAGCGAGAACGCAGGAAAAGGTTTACCAATCATCGCTGAAGGCAGTTCGGCCGGGTCAAGGTACAGACCCCGGTAGAGAAACGCCGCCATACCCAAAAACAGCGCAAGCGGCACCAGCAGAATCCAGCGCTTCATACCGCAGCTCCAGACAGGCCCAACGCGTCGCGCACTTTGCTTTTGACCTTGACCCTGTAACGCCTGTCAGCAGCGGCCAACAGCCCGCCAAAGCCGGTGAACAGGCCACCGAACCAGATCCAGCGCACAAACGGCTTGACGTGAACCCGTACCGCCCAGGCACCATCGCCCAGCGACTCGCCAAGGGCAACGTATAGATCACGGCTGAAACCGGCGTCGATGCCTGCTTCCGTCATCATCGACTGCTGCACGGTGTACAGACGCTTTTCCGGGTGCAAGACGGTGACTTCCTTGCCGTTTTCAAGCACACGGATGGTGCCCTTGTCGGAGGTATAGTTCGGGCCCTGAACATGCTTGGCACCCTCAAAAACAAACATATAGCCACCCAGCTCCATCGATTCGCCCGGCGCCATGCGCAGGTCGCGCTCGGCACTATTCTGGCTGGACAGAACCACGCCCAGTGCGCAGATGGCAATACCGATGTGGGCCACTTGCATGCCCCAATAGCTACGGGTCAAGCTGCGAGCACCTTTGATCAAGCCTTTGTGCCGCGTCTTGTCCAGCAGGTCGCGCACGCCAGCCAGCAATACCCAGGCCGCAAGCATGAAGGTCGCCAGCACTGCCCATTGGAAATCACCGAGTACGAAGCAGGCAACGATGGCCAATATGGCACTGCCGACCAGCACCGGTGCAAGCATGCTCACCAGCCATTTAACCGGCGTGTCCTTCCAGCGCACCACCATGCCGACTGCCATCACGACCATCAGCAGGGCCATCAACGGCACGAACAACGCGTTGAAGTACGGAGGGCCGACCGACATTTTGGCACCGGTCAGTGCATCGAGTACCAGCGGGTACAGGGTGCCCAGCAGAATCATCGACGCAGCAACCACCAGCACCAGGTTGTTGCCGAGCAACAGGGTTTCACGCGACCACAGGGCGAAACCCACGTGGCTTTTGACCACCGGTGCGCGGAAGGCGAACAGCGTCAGCGAGCCGCCGACGACTGTCAGCAAGAAGATCAGGATGAACACGCCACGGGCCGGGTCGGACGCAAACGCATGCACCGAGGTCAGCACCCCGGAACGCACGAGGAAAGTGCCCAGCAGGCTCAGCGAGAACGCAGCAATCGCCAACAACACGGTCCAGCTTTTGAACACGCCACGTTTTTCCGTGACCGCCAGAGAGTGGATCAACGCAGTACCCACCAGCCATGGCATGAAGGAAGCGTTTTCCACCGGGTCCCAGAACCACCAGCCGCCCCAGCCAAGTTCATAATAAGCCCACCAGGAACCGAGGGTGATACCGATGCCGAGGAAGGCCCAGGCGACGATGGTCCATGGTCGCGACCAACGCGCCCAGGCGGCGTCAAGACGTCCGCCAAGCAAGGCGGCGATGGCGAAGGCAAAGGCCACCGAGAAACCGACATAGCCCATGTACAGCATCGGCGGATGCACGATCAGACCGATGTCTTGCAGCAACGGGTTGAGATCGCGGCCGTCGGCCGGTATTTGCGGCAGGATGCGCGAGAACGGGTTGGACGTGAGGATCAGGAACAGCAGGAAGCCGACGCTGATCATGCCCATCACCGCCAGTACACGCGCCAGCATCACTTGCGGCAATTGCCGGGAGAAGATCGACACGGCGAAGGTCCAGCCGCCGAGGATCAAGGCCCACAGCAGCAACGAACCTTCGTGAGCACCCCACACCGCGCTGAACTTGAAATACCAGGGCAAGGCGCTGTTAGAGTTATTGGCCACATAACCGACTGAGAAATCATCGGTCATGAACGAGTAGGTCAGGCAGGCGAAGGAGAATACGAGGAAAGCGAACTGCCCCCAAGCGGCCGGTTGGGCCAGGCTCATCCAAAGACGATCGCCGCGCCAGGCACCGATCAACGGCACGACTGCCTGCACGATGGCAAAGCACAGCGCCAGAATCATGGCCAGATGGCCGAGTTCGGGAATCATGGTTTCAGCCCTGTTTGGATGGTGTGGTGGACGTCATGGGCGCCGACTGGCCGCTGTCTTTCAGCGCTTTGGTCACTTCCGGCGGCATGTATTTTTCATCGTGTTTGGCGAGTACTTCATCGGCGACAACCACGCCATCGGCGTTGATTTTCCCCAGCGCGACGATACCCTGCCCTTCACGGAACAAGTCCGGAAGAATGCCGCGATACGTGATGGTCACCGACTTGTTGAAGTCGGTGACGATGAACCTGACGTCCAGTGAATCGCCGGAGCGTTGCAACGATCCTTTCTCGACCATGCCACCTGCGCGAATGCGCGTGTCATGCGGCGCTTCGCCATTAGCGATCTGACTCGGGGTGTAGAACAAGTTGATGTTCTGCTGCAACGCGTTCAAAGCCAGGGTCGCGGCAATGCCGACCCCCGCCAGAATCGCGACGATGATCAACAGACGTTTTTTACGCAGCGGATTCACTTCTTATTCTCCCAGCGCAAACGTCGCGCCTCTTGTTGCAGGTAACGCCGACGCGCCAGCACCGGCCACGCCACGTTGAGGGCCATGACCAACAGGCTGATGCCATAGGCCGACCACACATATAAACCATGGTGACCCATGGCGAGAAAATCACTGAAGGAGGCAAAACTCACAGCGGGGCTCCTTTGACCGGGACTTGACCGAGGCTTTTCAGAACTTCGGCCTTGACCCAACTGCTGCGCGCTTCGCGCTTGAGCACTTCAAGGCGCATACGCAGCAACAGCACCGCGCCAAAGAAACAGTAGAAACCCAACACCATGAACAGCAACGGCAGCCACATCTCGGCCGGCATCGCAGGTTTCTCGGTGAGGCTGAAGGTCGCGCCCTGATGCAGAGTGTTCCACCACTCCACCGAATACTTGATGATCGGGATGTTGATCACGCCCACAATCGCCAGTACCGCACAGGCCTTGGCCGAGCTGTCACGGTTACTGATTGCCTGGCCCAATGCAATAAGACCGAAGTACAGAAACAGCAGGATTAACATCGACGTTAGTCGCGCATCCCAGACCCACCACGAACCCCATGTCGGTTTACCCCAAATAGCGCCGGTGACCAGTGCCACGGCGGTCATCCAGGCGCCAATGGGCGCGGCGCATTGCAGCGCGACATCGGCAATTTTCATCTTCCAGACGAGCCCGACCACACCACAGACCGCGAGCATTACGTAGCAAGACTGAGCGAGCATGGCTGCCGGGACGTGGATATAGATGATGCGAAAGCTATTGCCCTGCTGATAATCGGGCGGCGCAAAGGCCAACCCCCACACCAGGCCGATGCCGATCAGTAATACGGCGGCGATGCTCAGCCAAGGCAGCATTCGCCCGCTGATGCCATAAAACCATTTAGGTGAGCCCAGTTTGTGGAACCAGGCCCAACTGATGCTCGCTTTCATCACGTTGCCTTTCATCACGGTGCATCCAGGGTCTTTACTGATCGCCAGCCGTCGTATGCGGGCGTGATCAGAACCTCAATTATTCGCCGACGCTGATCTTCAGCCCAGCCGCTATTGCAAAAGGTGTCAGGGTCACTGCCAAGGCGGTCAGGCTGCCAAGCCAGAGCAGATAACCCGTTGCCGGCATCCCTTGCAGGCTCGCTTGCAACGCGCCACTGCCAAGGATCAATACCGGGATGTACAGGGGTAAAATCAACAACGCCAACAACAGTCCACCGCGTTTCAAGCCTACCGTCAACGCCGCGCCCACCGCACCCAGCAGGCTCAATACCGGTGTGCCCAGCAGCAGCGAAATCAGCAACACAGGGACACATTCACCGGGCAAACCCAACATCAGCGCCAGCAACGGTGCCAACAATACCAGCGCCAACCCGGAAAACGCCCAGTGTGCCAGTACCTTGGCCAGAACTAGAAGAGCCAGGGGGTGCGACGAAAGGACCCACTGCTCCAGAGAACCGTCTTCAAAATCACTGCGAAACAGCCCGTCAAGCGAGAGCAGGACTGACAATAACGCCGCCACCCAGACCAATCCCGGTGACAAGGTTTGCAACAATTGAGTCTCCGGGCCGACGGCCAGCGGAAACATGGCGATCACAATTGCAAAAAACACCAGCGGGTTGGCTAATTCCGCCGGGCGACGAAATAATAGACGCGCTTCACGGGCGACCAACAGGGTAAAAACGTGACTCATACAGCCCAATGCCCCAGATCAAGGTCCCGATAGCCGGCAGGAATCCGGGTCAGCGTGTGATGGGTGGTCAGAACTACCATGCCACCTTGCTCGCAATGTTTGGTCAAATGTTCTTCAAGTTGGGCCACACCTTGCTTGTCTAGAGCTGTAAAGGGCTCATCCAGAATCCACAAAGGCGGCCCTGCCAGATACAGACGCGCCAATGCCACTCGTCGCTGCTGTCCGGCCGATAAGGTGTGACACGGCACATCCTCAAAGCCGCGCAGGCCAACTGACTCCAGCGCCTGCATGATCGCATCGCGCTCGACAGGGCGGTGCAAGGCACAGAGCCAGGTCAGGTTCTCTTCCGGGGTCAACAGGTCCTTGATGCCTGCGGCATGACCTATCCAGAGCAGATTGCGTGCCAGCTCGGTTCGTTGCTGCGCCAGAGGTTGGCCGTTGAGCCGGACTTCACCTGAGGTGGGCTGCATCAACCCGGCCAACAACCGCAGCAGACTGGTCTTGCCGCTGCCGTTCGGGCCACTGATTTGCAGCATGTCACCGGCGGCAAGACGCAATTCGAGATTCTCGAAGAGCATCCGCCAGTCACGCTCGCAAGCAAGCGCCACGGCTTCTAGAAGAGGGCTGGGCATGGCTGACCTTTTCTTTTGATCAAGAGCTGAGCGGTTCAAGTCGGCTAAACAGCAGCCGTTATACTGATGACGATTAAATGAACATCCAGCCTGAAACCGTGGATCGCAGACGTTCTTATGCGCGCCACCGTAGACGGGGCGGCATTATACATGTCATGTCCTGATACCAAGAGGGCAATTTCGACAGGTTGTAACCCATGACAGGCGACATCAGCAGCCTTGCACCGCTTGCCCCGACCGCCGCTCTGGTGAAAGCGGGCGTTACACCGAATGAAATTCTCAAATTGATACAACCTGTGGACGGTTTGGTGGCCGCTGGCGAGTCAGTCAAGGCCGAAGTCGTGAACCTGAAACCGGTCGATCAGGCGTTTCAAGTGCTAATGCGGCTGACGCTGGACGGTGGCCGCCAGGCATTGGTAGAAGCCATCAGCCAGCGACCTCTACCCGCCGGCGCCAACCTGATCGTCACCCAGCCAACGCCGAGCAGTCTGGCAATCACTGTGCAGCAAAGATTGAGCGCCGCCGTCGCCACCCTGACGAGTATCGACACCAAACAATTACCGGTGGGTACGTTGTTACAGGGCACCGTAATGAGCAGCCAGGCGCTCGCGCAAAGCGCGGGTCAACCGGCGTTGTACCGGAACGTGATCAGCCTGCTCAACACCCTGCTGGCCGGTGCCAGCCTGACCGTGGACAGCCCAAAGCCGTTGACCGTCGGCAGCCTGCTCAGTGCGCAAGTCCAGGGAGCGCAGGCGCTGAACTTCGTGCCGCTGAGTGGTCGGCTCGACCAGTTGGCGGTTGCGCAACAACTGAGCGTTCAGCAAAGCCGCCAGGGTTCACTGGACGGGCTGATCAAAGCGCTGCAGACCGTCCAGCAAGACGGCGATCTGCCACCCAACCTGCGCGCCAGCATCGAGACCCTGTTGGACGACCTGCCGGATATCCGTCAACTCGCAGACCCAAAAACGCTCGCACAGGCGCTGAACGGCAGCGGACTGTTCCTTGAAGCCAAATTACTCAGTGGTCAGAACCCCGCCGCAGCCCCGGACTTGAAGGCCAACCTGATGCGCCTGATCGCGCAAATTCTTCCCGGCCTGCCCGGCAACAGCAATTATGACGCAGCCGCAGCCGCAAACACCCTGGCCCGCGTCATGCCCAGCATGATCCGCAGCGCCTTGGGAACGTTAGGCCTGGTCAGTCCTCGCGCGCAACCCAGTAGCTTCCCTCTGCCCTCGCGCACTATGAATGGCGAACATGGCGAAGACCTGGAGACCCTGCTTAAACTTGCCGCCGCAGCAGTGTCGCGCCTGCAAAGCCATCAACTGTCAGGCCTGGAACAGACCCGCACGACCGCCGACGGAACTCAATTGACCACATGGCAGTTGGAAATACCGATGCGCAACCTGCAGGACATCGTGCCATTGCAGGTCAAATTGCAGCGCGAGGAAACGCCGGACAAGGACCAGCCAGCCGACAAGGATGACAATACGGTCAAGCCTGCCAAGGAAAAACTGTGGCGAGTTGAACTGGCGTTTGATCTTGAGCCACTGGGACCATTGCAGGTCCAGGCGCAATTGATCAGAGGCAGCTTGTCCAGTCAGTTGTGGGCCGAACGCGCTGAAAGCGCGAACCTGATTACCCAGGAACTGGACCACCTGCGCGACCGCTTGATCGCATCTGGTCTGACTGTTGGCGAACTGGCCTGCCGTCACGGCACACCACCACAAGGGCCGCGCACCGCCCTGGAACAACGCTGGATCGACGAGACCGCCTGATGACTCAATCCGAACATACCCCGCGCCAGGCAATCGCCCTCAGCTACGACGGGCAACACGCGCCTACGCTTACCGCCAAAGGCAATGACCAGTTGGCCGAGGCTATCCTGACCATCGCCCGGGAATATGACGTGCCTATCTATGAGAATGCCGAGCTAGTCAAATTGCTGGCTCGCATGGAACTGGGTGACAGCATTCCCGAGGCCCTGTACCGCACCATCGCCGAAATCATCGCGTTCGCCTGGCACCTCAAAGGCAAATTCCCCGAAGGGCAGGATCCAGATGCACCGCCTATGGAAAGAGATATAACGCCGACCGCCTGAAAACGACGCAGCACGGTTTAGTTGTCGGACTCTTCCATGCCCAATCTACGCCCAGGCGACTGGTGCATTTTGCTCATCAGCCGAGCTTCTGCCTGAGTCAGACCGCAAGACTGGGTCAGTTCATCGGCACTCGCACCCATGCCGACCAGTCGTGCTGCCTGGGCAAACGACAGGCTGGAGGGGTCGCGCTGTTCGAGCTGAATCAATTTGTCAGGCAAGGGCCCAACCACCGCGCGCAGTTCGTGCAGGTCTTCACCCATGCGAATGGTGCCGCTCTGGTAGTCATCCAGGCGCCTGGCCAACTCCTTGACCCGCTGATCGCGCAACACGTCATCCTCGGCCTGCTGCGCAACCAATAGCCGCTGGCGCTTGCTGTACGCAAGGAACAGCACCAGTGACAATGCCCAGAGAAGGCCCAGAAAAATGACAGCAGCCTCTAAGATCAATCAGATGTTCTCCAGATCCGACCACTCTTCTTCGGACATCATCTTGTCCAGCTCGACGAGGATCAGTAATTCACCGTTTTTGTTACACACGCCCTGAATGAACTTGGCTGACTCATCATTGCCTACGTTCGGCGCAGTTTCGACTTCGGACTGACGCAGATAAACCACTTCAGCCACGCTATCGACCAGAATCCCGACCACTTGCTTGTCGGCTTCGATGATCACGACGCGGGTGTTGTCGCTGACTTCTACCGGAGCCAGGCCGAAACGCTGACGGGTGTCGATCACAGTCACAACGTTGCCGCGCAGGTTAATGATCCCCAGCACATAGCTTGGCGCGCCTGGCACAGGGGCGATTTCGGTGTAGCGCAGCACTTCCTGAACCTGCATCACGTTGATGCCGTAAGACTCGTTGTCCAGACGGAAGGTAACCCACTGCAGGATAGGATCTTCGGAACCCTGTGCTGACGACCTATTCATACCCTAACCCCTCAAGTGTGTGCTGTGCAGACGGTGCTTTGCACCGCCCTATGATTATTTGATGGTGTGCATTTGCTTGACCGCGCCACTGGCTATCAGCTCGGCCAATTCGGAAACATCCAACAGCGCGCACATATGCTCGATCACTGTGCCCG
The DNA here is from genome assembly GCF_036346185.1 of Pseudomonas sp. 10C3. NCBI lineage: Bacteria > Pseudomonadati > Pseudomonadota > Gammaproteobacteria > Pseudomonadales > Pseudomonadaceae > Pseudomonas > Pseudomonas sp. 10C3. Next base: position 242,242 of record NZ_JASJVE010000002.1, read on the forward strand.
CCAGCCAGGGACGCTGGCCTCGGTGGGTGCGCCATTTGATTTCGTTCGGGTCCAGGCGTAACGAGCGGCTGACCTGATGCACCGCCAGCCCCCACTCATAGCCTTGAACCGAGATAACGTATTGCAGGCCCTGACGTAAATCGTCGCGGTAACGGTCCGGCATGACCCAGCGTGCGGTATCGAGCACCTTCAGGTTCCCGCTCTGGCTGGGCAGAATGCCAAGAAACCAGTTCGGCTGACCGAACAGCGGCGTCAACTCCTGCCCTTCCAGCGAATAAATCGAGCCCAGACACACCAACGGCACGGCCAGGGTCAGCCCGGCGACATCGAATAACAGGCATTCGAACGGCTCGGCAGCCCATGCCGGCCTACCGTCAGCAGACGATGGCGGCGGCGTGCGATGACCGGCCGCAAGATGCACCTCGACCACAGGCTCAACCAAGGTCACAACCGGAGTCTCAACCGCCTCTAAAACAGGTTCCGGCAGTGCAACATCAGCGATAACGGCAACCGGCGCAGGCGTGGCAACCGCAACCACTGGCGAATTGAGCGCCACGCGAACTACTGCATCGCGCGCCTGCTCTTCAAGTACCGCCGCCTGGAATTCGTCAAAACTGGAGCTGAGCGTCAGCTCTTCAGTCGCTTCCTGCAGCAAGGCATCCAGATAAGACTGCAGCGCCAATTGTGGCCGTGTTGCTATATCGACAGGGCGGCTCATAAGGGTGCCCATAAACAAGTACCGTAGAAATAACATTCACTGTTTATTGTTATCGGCTGCGCTGGCGCCCGACTTGAATGTGTCCGAGAGTCACGCACCAACACCTCAAGCGACCTGAGCAACAAGTTGCTGGGAAAGCAGGTCTTTGAGCAGCGCCCGATAGGCCACCACGCCACGACTTTTGTTGTCGAACTGCGAGGGCGTCAGCCCGGCCCGGCTGGCATCGCGCAAACGGGTGTCCACTGGCACGTACGCCTTCCAGATGTTTTCCGGGTAGTTGTCGCGCAGCACCCTCAAGGTACTCATGGACGCCTGCGTGCGGCGGTCGAACAAGGTTGGAACAATGGTGTAAGGCAGCGCCTGTTTGCGCGAACGATTGATCATCGCCAGCGTGCTGACCATGCGTTCAAGGCCCTTGACCGCCAGAAATTCGGTTTGCACTGGAATGACTAACTGCTGACTGGCCGCCAAAGCATTGACCATCAACACGCCGAGTAACGGTGGACTGTCGATGATGGCGTAATCAAAATCCTGCCAAAGCTGCGCCAGACTTTTTGCAATCACCAGCCCCAGGCCACTTTGCCCCGGCGACTGACGCTCCAGCACCGCCAGCGCTGTACTCGATGGCAGCAGGGAAATGCGCTCATCGCTGGTCGGCAACAGCAACTGACCGGGCAGACCATCGGGCACGACACCCTTGTGCAGAAACAGGTCATAAGCGCTGTGCTCCAGCGTGTCGGGGTTGTGCCCGAAGTAACTGGTCATGGAACCATGAGGGTCGAGATCGACAACGACCACGCGCTTGCCCGCCTCTGCCAGCAAGCCAGCTAAAGCGATGGAAGAGGTGGTCTTACCGACGCCACCTTTTTGATTGGCTACTGCCCAGACTCTCATTGTGCTTTTCCTCCCGACATGACGCTTGCCATACCGAGAATTGACTATAAGGCGGGTGACGGGGAATTGACGGCGTTCCCACTTACCGGCTGCGTACGGTGGGTCGGTGCAGTTTGTGTGCCAGCACGCTTCAACGCGGCATCCGGTTTTGCATTGGCAGTGCCGGAGCCAGTAAGACTGCGGCGTACCTCGAGATTGCGCGAAATCACCAGCACCACGCGCCGGTTATGGGCGCGCCCCTCGGCCGTGGTATTTGAAGCCACCGGCTGAAACTCGCCGTAACCCACCGATGCCATGCGAGCCGGGTTAACCCCATCCATCGCCAGCATGCGCACGATGCTTGCCGCCCGCGCCGACGACAACTCCCAGTTGGTCGGGTACTGCGCCGTGCGGATCGGCTGGTCATCGGTGAAACCTTCAACGTGCACCGGGTTGTCGAAGGGATGCAAAATCTTCGCGACCTTCTCTATGATATTGAATGCCATGTCACTGGGCATGGCATCGCCGCTACCGAACAACAGACTGGAGTTGAGCTCGATCTCAATCCACAGTTCATTGCCGCGAACCGTCAACTGATTGGACTTGATCAAATCGCCAAAGCCACTGCGCACATCGTTCGAAATCGCCTGCAGCGGGTCAATCGAGCTTGGCGACAAACCCGCATCGACCTCCTCGCTGTCCCGAATCAATGGTTCCGCCGGTCTGACCGTCAGGGGGCGCTCGTTACCGATAGGAATCGGTTTGAGACTGCGCTCGGCATCGCTGAATACACCATTCAAGGCCTCCGACAGAACTTTGTACTTACCCTCGTTGAGCGATGAAATCGAATACATCACCACAAAAAAAGCAAACAACAAGGTGATGAAGTCCGCGTAAGACACCAGCCAACGTTCGTGATTTTCATGCTCTTCGGGACGGCGACGGCGGGCCATGACTATTGCATCACTCCATGAAACCTTGCAGTTTCAATTCGATTGAGCGCGGGTTCTCGCCCTCGGCGATAGACAAAATGCCTTCGAGCAACATTTCGCGATAACGCGACTGACGCAGGGCAATCGCTTTGAGCTTGCTCGCGATCGGCAGCAAAATCAGGTTGGCTGAAGCCACCCCGTAGATAGTCGCGACGAATGCCACGGCAATCCCGCTGCCCAACTGACTTGGCTCGGCGAGGTTGCCCATCACATGAATCAAGCCCATAACCGCGCCGATGATGCCGATGGTCGGCGCGTAGCCACCCATGCTCTCGAAAACCTTGGCCGCCTGAGTATCGCGTGCTTCCTGGGTCATGAAGTCCACTTCCAGAATGCTCCGAATCGCTTCGGGTTCAGCACCGTCGACCAACAACTGCAAGCCTTTGCGCGAATAGGTATCGGGTTCCCCGTCGGCGATGGCTTCAAGCCCGAGCAGCCCTTCCTTGCGTGCAATCAGGCTCCAGTTGACGACACGGTCAATCCCACCCGACAGATCGATGCGTGGCGGGAACAGAATCCAGCCAACAATCTGCAGGGCTCGCATAAAAGAACTCATGGGAGACTGCAGCAGCGAAGCCGCCAGAGTTCCACCCAGTACGATCAAGGCTGCCGGACCATTGAGCAAGGCGCTCAGGTGTCCGCCCTCCAGGAAATTGCCGCCAATAATGGCGACAAACGCCAGGATGATCCCAATCAGGCTCAGCACATCCATCAGAGACAGGCCTCGACCAAATGCTTGCCAATCTCGTCCAGGCTGTACACCGCATCCGCCAGGTCGGCTTTGACGATCGCCATAGGCATGCCGTAAATCACACAGCTTGCCTCATCCTGCGCCCAGATATGGCTACCACCCTGCTTGAGCAGGCGAGCACCCTCGCGACCATCGGCCCCCATACCGGTGAGTACCACCGCCAACACCTTGTCACCGTAGGATTTGGCCGCAGAACCGAAGGTAATATCCACACAGGGTTTGTAATTCAAGCGCTCGTCACCGGGCAGGATCTTCACCGCGCCGCGACCATCGATCATCATTTGCTTGCCGCCAGGGGCCAGCAATGCCAGACCCGGACGCAAAATATCACCGTCTTCGGCTTCTTTGACACTGATCTGACACAGCTTGTCCAGACGCTCGGCGAACGCCTTGGTAAACGCTGCCGGCATGTGCTGAATCAGGACGATAGGTGCAGGGAAGCTGGCGGGCAGTTGCGTTAACACGCGCTGCAATGCCACCGGGCCACCCGTTGATGTACCGATTGCCACCAGCTTGTAGGCTTTGCGCTTTGGAGCAGGCGACGCATGCGCTGGCACGTGCGCCGAGGAAGCGTTTGTCGGCGAGCGTACGGGTACAGCGCGGGGAGTCGTCGACCCGACACTCAAAGCGCTACTGGAAGTTGCGCCCGATGACACAGCCACCTGCGGCGCCGGAGTCGGAGTGCTGTAGCCAGTGAAACGACGGTTGCTGCGCGAAATAGTGTGAATTTTTTCGCACAGCAGCTGTTTGACCTTTTCGGGGTTGCGCGAGATGTCTTCGAAGTTTTTGGGCAAGAAATCGACCGCACCCGCATCCAGCGCATCCAGCGTAACCCGGGCGCCTTCATGGGTCAGCGAGGAGAACATCAAGACCGGTGTCGGAATGCGCTGCATGATGTGACGCACTGCTGTGATGCCATCCATCATTGGCATCTCGTAATCCATGGTAATCACATCGGGTTTCAGCGCCAGCGCTTGCTCGATGGCTTCTTTGCCGTTAGTCGCCGTGCCGACTATCTGGATATTCGGGTCCGCAGAAAGAATTTCCGAGACGCGGCGGCGGAAGAAACCTGAATCATCCACCACCAGGACCTTGACTGCCATAAACACTCCGTTAGGTGCTGCGGGCACCAAAAGCGGCCCGCAGCCCCAGAATCAAATACGCCGTGCAGCGTAACGCTTGAGCATGCTTGGTACATCGAGAATCAAGGCAATTCGACCGTCACCGGTAATGGTGGCGCCTGACATACCCGGTGTTCCCTGCAGCATTTTGCCCAGCGGCTTGATGACGACTTCCTCCTGACCCACCAACTGATCGACGACAAAACCGATACGCTGGGTGCCGACCGACAGGATCACCACATGACCTTCGTGCTGCTCCTCGTGAGCGGCCTTGGCCACCAGCCAACGCTTGAGATAGAACAGAGGCAAAGCCTTGTCGCGCACGATGACCACTTCCTGGCCGTCGACAACGTTGGTCCGCGACAGGTCGAGGTGGAAAATCTCGTTTACGTTGACCAGCGGGAAGGCAAAAGCCTGATTGCCAAGCATCACCATCAGGGTCGGCATGATCGCCAGGGTCAACGGCACCTTGATGACGATCTTCGAACCCTGGCCCTTGGTCGAGTAAATATTGATCGAGCCATTGAGTTGGGCAATTTTGGTTTTCACCACGTCCATGCCCACGCCGCGCCCAGATACGTCGGAAATCTCGGTTTTGGTCGAGAAGCCCGGCGCGAAGATCAGGTTGTAGCAATCGGTTTCGCTCAAGCGATCCGCAGCGTCCTTGTCCATCACCCCGCGTTTCACGGCGATGGCACGTAACACGTTGGCGTCCATGCCCTTGCCGTCATCGGAAATCGACAACAGGATATGGTCACCCTCCTGCTCAGCCGCCAGAATTACCCGACCGCATCGGGCTTTCCCGGATGCTTCGCGTTCTTCCGGGGTTTCGATGCCGTGGTCGACAGCGTTGCGCACCAAGTGGACCAGCGGGTCGGCCAAGGCCTCGACCAGGTTCTTGTCCAGGTCGGTTTCTTCGCCGACCAGCTCCAGATTGATCTCTTTCTTCAGCTGGCGTGCAAGGTCGCGAACCAGTCGTGGGAAGCGGCCAAAGACTTTCTTGATCGGCTGCATGCGGGTTTTCATCACCGCGGTCTGCAGATCAGCCGTGACCACGTCAAGGTTCGACACCGCCTTGGACATGGCTTCGTCGCCACTGTTGAGACCCAGACGAACCAGGCGGTTCCGCACCAACACCAACTCGCCGACCATGTTCATGATTTCGTCGAGGCGTGCGGTGTCGACCCGCACCGTGGTTTCAGCTTCAGACGCCGCGTGCTTCTCCGGTACGGGCGCTTTGGCCGGAGCCGGGGCTGCAGCAACAGCCTTGGCCGGCGCAGGCGCCTTCACCACTGCGGCTTTAGCTACGACAGGTGCAGGGGCAACAGCTGCCACAACGGCTTCAGGCTCAAACTTGCCTTTGCCATGCAGCTCATCAAGCAACGCTTCGAATTCGTGATCGGAGATTTGATCGCCGCCCGCAGCACTGACAGGCGCCTTGGCGACGGCCACTGGAGCCAGTACCCCAGACTCCAGAGCATCGGCTACGAACGAGCCTTTTCCGTGCAACTGATCGAGCAGTGCTTCGAACTCGTCGTCGGTGATCTCATTGCTCGCTGACGCGGTCGCCACAGGCGCAGCCTGAACAGGCACGGCATCGGCGGCGAACTGGCCTTTCCCGTGCAACTGATCGAGCAGCGATTCAAATTCAGCATCACTGATCTCGTCGCTGGCATTGGGGTCAATAGCAGGCATCGCAACTACTGCTGCGGGGGCCGCAGCTGAAGCGGCCGCTTGCGCCTTGACGGCGTTGAGCGAATCGAGCAACTGCTCGAATTCGTTATCGGTGATGTCGCCTGCGGCCTCAGCAGGAGGCTCTTCGACGCTGGCGGGCGCTGCCGCAGCGATCTCATCGGCAGACGCTGGCGCTGCCAAACGTGCTAATGCAGCCAGCAATTCGGGCGTGGCCGGGGTCACGGTAGTGCGCTCACGCACTTCAGTGAACATACCGTTGACCGCATCCAATGCTTCAAGGACCACGTCCATCAACTCCGAGTCGACGCGACGCTCACCCTTGCGCAGGATGTCGAAGACGTTCTCGGCGATGTGGCAGCACTCCACCAGCTCATGGAGCTGGAGGAAGCCGGCGCCCCCTTTTACAGTGTGAAAACCGCGAAAAATTGCATTAAGCAAGTCCGCATCATCAGGTCGGCTTTCCAGCTCGACCAGCTGCTCGGACAATAGCTCGAGAATCTCGCCGGCCTCTACCAGAAAATCCTGAAGGATTTCTTCATCGGCGCCGAAGCTCATTGGGGTGCTCCCTAAAATTAACCATCAACCGACCTAGAAGCCCAGGCTGGATAGCAGATCGTCAACATCATCCTGTCCGGACACAACGTCATCACGCTTATCGGCATGAATCTGCGGACCTTCACCCTGAGACAGATGTTTTTCTTGTTCTTTTTCTACGCGTATCGATTGATGGTCATGTTCGATCCCGGCAAAACGATCGACCTGACTGGCCATCAGTACCAGTTTGAGCAGGTTGCTTTCGACTTCCGTGACCAACTGGGTCACGCGCTTGATGACCTGACCGGTAAGGTCCTGATAATCCTGAGCCAGCAAAATATCGTTGAGGTGGCCCGACACTTCCCGGGTTTCCTTTTCGCTGCGCGTCAAAAAACCATCGACACGCCGAGCCAGCTCACGAAATTCTTCGGCGCCGATTTCGCGACGCATGAAGCGTCCCCAATCGACACTCAAAGCAGCAGCCTCAGTGCCAAGCCCACCCACCAGCGGTGTACTGAGCTCCACCAGATCCATCGTGCGGTTGGCCGCTGCCTCGGTCAGCCTGACCACATAGGACAGCCGCTCGGTAGCATCATTGATCTGCGAGACTTCCTCGGCTTGCGGCGTGTTCGGGTCAATCTGAAAATTGACGATGGCACTGTGCAGTTCGCGAGTAAGTTTGCCGACTTCCTGATACAGGCCGCTGTCGCGGGCCTTATTAAGCTCATTGATCAGTTGCGCAGCGTCGCCGAACCGGCCCTTTTCAAGGCTATCGACCAACTCGTGTGCGTGTTTTTTCAGGGTCGACTCAAAGTCGCCCGATGACGAATCTGTGTGCTCCATAGAGCCCTCGCGGCAAACATCAGCTATTGACGCGCTCGAAGATCTTTTCGATCTTTTCTTTCAGCACTTGAGCCGTGAAGGGCTTGACCACGTAACCGTTCACACCGGCCTGAGCAGCTTCGATGATCTGATCACGCTTGGCTTCAGCCGTTACCATCAACACCGGTAGATGCTTGAGGCGTTCATCTGCACGCACATGGCGTAACAGATCGATGCCGGACATGCCAGGCATGTTCCAGTCAGTCACCAAAAAATCGAAGCTCCCGCTTTGCAGCATCGGCAGCGCGGTAACCCCGTCATCCGCCTCAGCCGTATTGGTAAACCCCAAGTCACGCAACAGGTTTTTTATGATCCGCCGCATCGTTGAGAAGTCATCAACGATGAGGATTTTCATGTTCTTGTTCAATTCGACCTCCAAGCAGTCTTTAACGCATTCAGCACCTGAATACGCTGTTCAATCAAAAACCGGCGCAGCACACAACGGCTGCACGAAAACGACGACGAGCTTGGTAAATCAACAGGTCGGGAAACGGGCACAGCAGGTCTTACAGGACCCTGACTGACCGGCTCCTGCCTAGTCCTATTTTCTTCGCACGCAACGCTTTGCACAGCCAGCCTGCAGATAGCGCGAAACCACCAAGGGCCACGCACTGCCTGTCAACGCGCTCGCCATTCCCCCAAACGCCCTCGCAAACGAGCTGCGCACTGGCTGTGTAACTGGCTGACCCGCGACTCGCTGACCCCCAATACCTCACCAATTTCCTTAAGGTTCAGCTCCTCGTCGTAGTACAGCGCCAATACCAGTCGCTCGCGCTCTGGCAAATTGGCTATCGCATCTGCTAACGCAGCCTGGAAGCGTTCATCTTCCAGATCGCGCGACGGCTCAAGGTGAGCGCTTGCGCCATCCTCGTGCAGCCCTTCATGTTCGCCGTCCTGCAACAGATCGTCGAAACTGAATAGCCGACTGCCCAAGGTGTCATTCAAAATCCCGTAATAATCATCGAGACTCAATTGGAGTTCGGCCGCAACCTCGTGATCTTTAGCGTCACGACCGGTTTTAGCTTCAATTGCCCGAATTGCGTCACTGACCATGCGTGTATTGCGATGCACAGAACGCGGGGCCCAATCACCCTTGCGCACCTCATCGAGCATGGCGCCACGAATACGAATCCCGGCATAGGTCTCGAAACTCGCACCCTTGGTGGCGTCGTATTTAGTCGAGACTTCCAACAAACCAATCATGCCAGCCTGGATCAGGTCTTCGACCTGCACACTGGCTGGCAACCGCGCCAGCAGGTGATAAGCAATGCGTTTAACCAGCGGCGCATAACGCTCGATCAGCTCGTACTGGGAGTCTTTTGACACCTTGCTGTACATGCGATAGCCGCTGGCTGTCATAGCACCGGTCCTGCACTCGCTGGATGTACGAGCCGCTCAACGAAAAATTCCAGATGCCCGCGCGGGTTGGCCGGCAACGGCCAAGTGTCAACTTTCTGTGCGATAGCTTTGAACGCCAGGGAGCACTTGGAACGCGGGAACGCTTCATATACGGCGCGCTGCTTCTGCACGGCTTTACGTACGCATTCGTCATAAGGCACGGCGCCGACGTATTGTAGGGCGACATCCAGGAAGCGGTCAGTGACCTTGGTCAACTTGGCGAACAGATTGCGGCCTTCCTGAGGGCTTTGTGCCATGTTGGCAAGCACCCGGAAGCGGTTCATCCCGTAATCGCGGTTGAGCAGTTTGATCAGCGCGTAAGCATCGGTGATCGAGGTCGGCTCATCACACACCACCAGCAATACTTCCTGGGCCGCGCGCACGAAGCTGACGACCGATTCACCAATGCCCGCAGCCGTGTCGATCACCAGTACATCGAGGTTATCGCCGATGTCGCTGAAGGCCTGGATCAGACCGGCATGTTGTGCTGCCGTCAGGTGAACCATGCTTTGGGTGCCGGACGCAGCCGGCACGATACGAATCCCGCCCGGCCCCTGAAGCAGCACATCGCGAAGCTCGCAGCGTCCTTCGATAACGTCGGCGAGGGTGCGTTTGGGGGTCAAGCCGAGTAACACATCGACATTAGCCAGACCCAGGTCGGCATCCAGCAGCATGACGCGCCGACCGAGCTCAGCCAGAGCCAGTGATAAGTTCACTGACACGTTGGTCTTGCCGACGCCACCTTTGCCACCGGTCACCGCGATAACCTGTACGGGATGCATGCTGCCCATGTTATTTCTTTACCTTGTGTTGCTTAGACCGAGGCCACATTACTGACTGCAAGTTCGTTGAGAGAACAAAGCAAGGCAGACCATGATGTAGGTACATTCCAGTGTCTTGCTTTACCCAACCCTTTTGTTCGGGCTGTGATAAAGATCCGCGAACATATCCGCCATAGCTTCCTCGCTCGGCTCTTCCTGCATTTGCACACTGACCGCTCGACTCACCAATTGGTGCCGGCGCGGCAAGTGCAAATCATCCGGTATCCGTGGCCCATCCGTCAGATAGGCCACCGGTAATTCATGACTGATTGCCAGGCTTAACACTTCACCCAAGCTGGCGGTTTCATCCAGTTTGGTGAGAATGCAGCCGGCTAGACCGCAACGTTTGTAGCTGTGGTATGCCGCGGTCAGAACCTGTTTCTGGCTGGTTGTTGCCAGCACCAGATAATTACGCGCCTTGATACCACGACCTGCGAGGCTTTCCAGTTGCAGGCGCAGTGCTGGATCGCTTGCCTGCAGGCCGGCGGTGTCGATCAAGACCACGCGCTTGCGTACCAATGGCTCCAACGCCTGACCAAGCGACTGGCCCGGGTCGATATGAGTGACCGGCACATTGAGAATACGGCCCAGGGTTTTCAGCTGTTCCTGGGCGCCAATCCGATAGCTATCCATGCTCACCAGTGCAATATTTTGTGGACCATATTTCAAGACATACCGTGCTGCCAGTTTCGCCAGCGTCGTGGTCTTGCCCATCCCTGCCGGACCGACCATGGCGATCACGCCGCCCTCCTCCAGAGGTTCGACGTCGGGCGTCACGATCATCCGCGCCAAGTGGGCCAGTAACATGCGCCACGCCTGACGGGGTTCTTCAATATCGGTGATCATCGCCAACAGGTCCCGCGACAACGGACCCGACAGACCAATGCGTTGCAGGCGACGCCACAGGTTGGCTTGCTGCGGACGGCTGCCTTGCAGTTGATTCCAGGCCAACGAACCGAGTTGCACTTCGAGCAGTTCGCGCAGACCGTTCAACTCAAAACGCATGGACTCATAAGCATGCTGCCCAGCGACGGGCTCAACGGCAGTGGCCGGAGCGGCTGGACGCGGCGGCTCGCTGAAGGTCGGCTCAATGTGCGAGTCGCCAGCGGTCAACGGCAGGCCGGAATAAAGCTGGCGATTGATCGATGAATCGCTATCGCCACGGGTGCCGAGTTCAGCCTGAGCAGAGACGATGCGAGATTGGGTTTTGCGCAGTTCGTCTTCGAGTTCAATGTTCGGCACACGCGGTGCCAGCGCGGAAAGTTTGTAATCCAGGGCAGCAGTCAGCTCTACACCACCGGCAATCCGCCGGTTGCCAATGATGGCGGCATCAGCGCCCAATTCATCACGGACCAATTTCATGGCTTGACGCATGTCGGCGGCGAAAAAACGCTTAACTTGCATGACTCACTACCTCAGCCGTTGGGCCCGACAGTCGCGACGATTGTGACTTGCTTATTGTCAGGAATTTCCTGATACGCCAGAACATGCATGTTCGGTACAGCCAACCGTCCAAATCGTGACAGCATGGCGCGAACCGGGCCTGCGACTAACAAAATCACTGGCTGCCCCTGCATTTCCTGGCGCTGAGCAGCATCAATCAACGAACGCTGGAGCTTTTCAGCCATGCTCGGCTCGAGAAGAACGCCCTCTTCCTGACCCTGACCAGCCTTCTGAAGACTATTTAGCAATATTTGTTCCAATCTTGGCTCAAGGGTAATGACAGGCAGCTCCGGCTCAGCCCCTACAATGCTTTGGACGATAGCGCGACACAGTCCGACGCGCACCGCTGCGACCAGCGCGGCAGTATCTTGACTCCGAGGTGCAGCGTTAGCGATGGCTTCGGCAATGCTGCGGATATCCCTGACAGGGACGTGTTCAGCCAGCAACGCCTGCAACACCTTGAGCAATGCCGAGAGCGAAAGAACACCTGGTACCAGCTCTTCGGCCAGTTTGGGCGAGCTTTTGGCCAATAACTGCATCAATTGCTGCACTTCTTCATGGCCAATCAGCTCATGAGAATGCTTGTACAGAATCTGATTGAGGTGAGTCGCCACCACTGTGCTGGCATCCACCACGGTGTAACCGAGCGATTGCGCCTGACTGCGCAGGCTGACTTCGATCCACACTGCCTCCAGACCGAACGCTGGGTCCTTGGCGGTGATCCCGTTGAGCGTACCAAAGACCTGACCCGGATTGATCGCCAGTTCGCGATCAGGGTAAATCTCGGCCTCAGCCAGGGTGACGCCCATCAGTGTCAGACGATAGGCGCTGGGCGCCAGATCAAGGTTGTCGCGGATATGCACGGTCGGCATCAAAAAGCCCAACTCTTGGGAAAGCTTTTTACGCACGCCCTTGATCCGTGCCAGGAGCTGACCGCCTTGATTGCGATCCACCAACGGAATCAAGCGGTAGCCTACTTCCAGGCCGATCATGTCGATGGCTGTGACATCATCCCAACCCAGTTCTTTCGAGTCCTGAGCTCGCGTTGGCGAAGGCAAGAGATCCTGCTGGCGCTGGACCTCTTGCAACGCATTGACCTTGACCATGCTCTGCTTTTTCCAAAGCAGATAAGCAACTCCAGCGGCCACCAGCCCCAGACTGATAAAGGACAAGTGGGGCATGCCCGGCACTAACCCCATGACTATCATCAAGCCCGCGGCCACCGCCAGCGCCTTGGGCGAGGCGAACATCTGCCGATTGATCTGTTTGCCCATCTCTTCCGAGCCGGACGCACGGGTCACCATGATTGCCGCGGCGGTGGACAGCAGCAGTGATGGCAATTGCGCCACCAAACCGTCACCAATGGTCAACAGCGCGTAAACCTTGCCGGCATCGGCAAAGGACATGTTGTGCTGGAAAATACCGACAGCCACGCCGCCAATCAGGTTGATGAACAAAATCAGCAGCCCGGCAATCGCATCGCCGCGCACGAATTTACTGGCGCCGTCCATCGAACCGTAGAACTCGGCTTCCTGGGCGACTTCCAGTCGACGATGTTTTGCCTGGGGCTGATCGATCAGGCCTGCGTTGAGGTCTGCGTCGATAGCCATCTGCTTGCCGGGCATCGCGTCGAGGGTAAAGCGGGCACTTACTTCGGAAATCCGCCCGGCACCCTTGGTCACAACAACAAAGTTGATGATCATCAAAATCGCGAAAACTACGATACCCACCACGTAATTACCGCCGATCACCACCTCACCAAAGGCCTGGATCACCTTACCGGCGGCAGCGTGACCGTCTTGACCGTGAAGCATGACCACCCGGGTCGACGCCACGTTCAGCGCCAGCCGCAACAACGTGGCAACCAGCAAAATGGTGGGGAATACAGAGAAGTCCAGTGGCCGCAGGGCGTACACGCAAACCAGCAGGACGACGATCGACAGCGCGATGTTGAACGTGAAAAACACATCGAGCAGGAATGGCGGCATCGGCAACATCATCATTGCCAACATGACCAACAGCAGCAACGGTACACCCAGCTGCCCACGACCCAGGCCCAGCAGGTTGCTGCGTGCAGCGTTGATTAATTGAGAGCGATCCACCAATTCTTTTCCTGCCTGCTAAATCAAACTTTTGACGCCATCAAGCGACGTAGCAAGGTCAGTGCAAGAAGCTTTCCAACTATGGGTTTGTTGCGCAAACTTGTACGCAGGCTCATGAATCACGTCGCAAATCGCCCGGGATAGGCATATCGCCCAATGGGTCCGGGCGCTTGCCCTTGCCTGCGCGATGCTGGCGGATTTGATAGACGTATGCCAATACCTGCGCTACTGCGAGGTACAGGCCAGCAGGAATTTCCTGATCCAGATCGGTGGAGTAATAAATCGAACGCGCCAAAGCCGGTGATTCAAGGAGGAGTATGTTGTGCTCGGCGCCGATTTCCCGAATCTTCAACGCCAGAAAATCACTGCCCTTGGCCAGCAACATCGGTGCCCCACCTTGCTCTGGATCATATTTGAGCGCCACGGCAAAGTGCGTCGGGTTGGTGATGATCACGTCGGCATCAGGGATCTTCGCCATCATTCGTCGCTGGGACATTTCACGCTGCAACTGACGAATCCGCTGTTTGACCTCTGGCCGCCCATCACTGTCTCGGTGCTCGTCACGCACCTCCTGCTTCGTCATCAACAGCTTTTTATGGCTTTCCCAGAGCTGAAACGGTACATCCACCGCAGCGATAATGATCAACCCACACGCCATCCATAACGCACTCCAGCCCACCACCTGCACACTGTGGACGATCGCCAACTCCAATGGCTCATGGGCGATGGAGACCAGATCCCCCCGGTCCTTGGACAGCACCACCAACGCCACCATCAGGATGATGAAAAACTTGGCAAACGCTTTGACCAGCTCGACCAATGCCTGAACGGAAAACATGCGCTTGATCCCGGAAAGCGGATTCATTCGACTGAACTTGGGCACCATCGTGTCAGTAGAAAACAGCCAGCCTCCCAGCGAGATGGGGCCGATGAGCGCCGCCAGAACCATGATCAGCATCAGCGGCTGGATGGCAACCAGCGCCGCTTTGCCGGCGTTGAGAAAATACAGGCCCATATAATGGTCATCCATGATCACTTCACGCGAAAGCGTGAAATTGACCCGCATCAACCCGAGCATCATTTCCGCCAGCTGGCCACCAAACGCCAGCAATCCGCCTGCACCCGCCATCATGATGACCAGTGTATTCAGTTCTTTGGAGCGGGCCGTCTCACCCTTGTCACGCGATTCCTTGAGCCGTTTGGACGTGGGGTCTTCTGTTTTGTCCTGGCCATTCTCGTTCTCAGCCATCTCAGCGGGCCCTGACCAGACTGCGTAGCAACTGCAAGGCTTCCACCGCCAGCGGTTGATACTGATTGAGAATATCGCCGAGAGTGATCCACAGAATCACCATGCCCAGCACCAACGTAAGCGGAAAGCCAATTGAGAAGATATTCAACTGCGGCGCAGCACGCGTCATGACCCCAAATGCAACGTTCACCACCAGCAACGCAGTAACGGCCGGCAAGACCAGCAGCAAGCCGGCGCCCAATACCCAGCCCATACGACCAACCAGTTCCCAAATGTGCGTGAGATCCAGCCCACTGCCGACAGGCAACGTGGTAAAGCTCTCCACCAGTACTTCGAAGACCACCAAATGGCCATTCATGGACAGAAACAGCAAGGTCACCAGCATGGTAAAAAACTGCCCGACCACCGCCACTGATACACCGTTGGTCGGGTCAACCATCGACGCGAAGCTCATGCCCATTTGCGTCGCAACAATCTGCCCGGCGATAACGAACGCCTGAAAAAACAATTGCAGGGACAAGCCCAGCATTGCACCGATGATGATCTGCTCACCAATCAGCAGTAGCGCGCTCAAATCCAGCGCATGGACCTCGGGAATCGGCGGAAGACCGGGGGCAATCACGACGGTAATCGCCACCGAGAAATACAGACGCACACGCTTTGGCACCAGCGTCGTGCCAAAGATCGGCATGGTCATCAGGACCGCCGCGACCCGGAACAACGGCAGCATGAAACTCGCTACCCACGTCCCGATCTGCGCGTCAGTCAGGGCAAGCACGGAGGGCACGTTGCTAACCGATCAACTGCGGAATACTGCCGTACAGCGACAGGATGTACTCCATGAACACCCGAACCAGCCAGGGCCCCACGACGATCAGGGTGATCAGCATCACCAATAGACGGGGCAGAAAGCTCAACGTCTGCTCGTTAATCTGCGTCGCAGCCTGAAACATGGCGACCAACAACCCCACGATCAGACTGGGCACCACCAGTATGGCGACCATCATCGTGGTCAACCATAACGCCTCGCGAAACAGGTCGACAGCGACTTCAGGCGTCATTGCGCACGCTCCCCGCCAGTCATGGCGAGACCCCGCCAAAGCTGCTCGCCAGGGTGCCGATGATCAGGGCCCAACCGTCCACCAGTACAAACAGCATGATCTTGAACGGCAGAGAGATAATCAGCGGCGACAGCATCATCATGCCCATCGCCATCAATACACTGGCAACCACCAGATCGATAATCAGGAACGGGATGAAGATCATGAACCCGATCTGGAACGCGGTTTTAAGTTCCGAGGTCACGAATGCCGGAACCAGGATCGTCAGCGGCGCCTGATCAGGACTGGAAATATCGGTGCGTTTGGAGAGTCGCATGAACAAATCCAGATCGCTCTGTCGAGTCTGCGCCAGCATAAAGTCCTTGATGGGCACCTCAGCCTTGAGCACTGCGTCCTGCGCGGTAAGTTTTTCACTCAGATAGGGCTGCAATGCATCCTGGTTCACCCGGTCAAACACGGGCGCCATAATGAACATCGTCAAGAACAGCGCCATGCCGGTGAGTATCTGGTTCGACGGCGTCTGCTGCAAACCCAGGGCCTGACGCAAAATCGAAAAAACGATGATGATCCGGGTGAAGCTGGTCATCAGCATGACGAATGCAGGGATGAAACTCAGCGCCGTCATGATCAACAGGATCTGCAGGCTGACCGAATATTCCTGTTGACCGTTGGCACCGCTGGACAATGTGATCGCAGGTATCGACAGTGGATCAGCCGCGAATACCAAGGGCGCCGCCAGCACCAGCAGCAACGTCAAGATTATGCGCAACGCACCCATTACTTCTTATCCTTATAATCCTTGCCCAGCAGCTCCATCAGACGCTGGGCAAACTCCGGTGTTGCCTGCGAAGCGGCGGGCACTTGTAGCGGCTCTTTGAGCACATGCAAGGGCGTGATGCGTCCCGGCGTAATCCCGAGCAAAATCTGCTCGCTACCCACTTGCACCAGCACCAGCCGGTCTCGCGGACCCAGTGCGCGCGAACCCAGCAGCTCGATGAGTTGGCCGTTGCGCGGACCGGCACCCTGCGCTCGGCGTAGCAGCCAGGCCAACCCGAAGATCAGGCCAATCACCAGCAACAGACCCAATACCAATTGCATCAATTGACCGCCCACCCCACCGCCCAGCGCACTGCTGACTTGCGGCGCAGCAGCCTGCACGGCAGGCTCCGCAGCCATCGCGCTTAAAGGCAAGACGAGCATCACACCGAGGAGCCTATTCATTCAACGCAACTTCTTGATGCGTTCACTTGGGCTGATAACGTCAGTCAGACGAATGCCGAACTTTTCGTTGACCACAACCACTTCACCGTGAGCAATCAGCGTGCCGTTGACCAGCACGTCCAGCGGTTCTCCAGCCAACCGGTCGAGTTCGATCACCGAACCCTGGTTAAGCTGTAACAGGTTGCGAATATTGATATCAGTACTGCCCACTTCCATGGAAATCGATACCGGAATATCCAGAATCACATCCAGGTTTGGACCCTCCAGGGTCACGGCCGCATTGTTCTTCGGCACGCTGCCAAACTCTTCCATTTGCAAGCGACTGGCAGAGGAGTTACCGGTATCGGCTGAAAGCAGAGCGTCGATGTCATCCTGGCTGGCATCGCCGGATTCACCCAGCGCGGCTGCCCATTCATCGGCCAATGCCTGATCTTCAGCAGACGTTATTTCGTTTTCATCAGCCATCAGTTGTCCTCGGCGGGCATTGATTCGTTAACACATCACATTTATTCACGCTGACGGCAAAGGTCAGCGACGTTCAATTGGTTCGATAACTTGCAGCGCCAGATGCCCCTTGTGGGAGCCCAGCTTGACCTTGAACGACGGCACGCCATTGGCACGCATGATCAGCTCTTCAGGCAATTCCACTGGAATCACGTCACCCGGCTGCATGTGCAGAATGTCGCGCAGGCGCAATTGACGGCGAGCGACGACGGCACTCAGTGGCACAGCGACATCCAGCAGGTCCTCGCGCAAGGCTTTGCTCCAACGCTCATCCTGGTCATCCAGGTCGGACTGGAAACCGGCATCGAGCATTTCGCGTACCGGCTCAATCATCGAGTAAGGCATGGTCACGTGCAGGTCGCCGCCACCGCCGTCGAGCTCGATATGGAACGTCGAGACTACAACCGCTTCGCTGGGGCCGACGATGTTGGCCATGGCCGGGTTCACTTCAGAGTTGATGTACTCGAAGCTCACTTCCATGATCGCCTGCCAGGCTTCTTTCAAATCGATGAATGCTTGCTCGAGCACCATGCGCACCACGCGCAATTCGGTTGGCGTGAACTCACGACCCTCGATCTTGGCGTGCCGCCCGTCACCACCGAAAAAGTTGTCCACCAGCTTGAACACCAGCTTGGCGTCCAGAATGAACAACGCAGTGCCGCGCAACGGCTTCATCTTGACCAGATTGAGACTGGTCGGTACGTACAGTGAGTGCACGTACTCACCAAATTTCATGACCTGCACACCGCCCACCGCCACATCCGCAGAACGGCGCAACATGTTGAACATACTGATACGGGTATACCGGGCGAAACGCTCGTTGATCATCTCCAGGGTCGGCATCCGCCCTCGGACGATGCGATCCTGACTGGTCAGGTCATAACTTTTGACGCTGCCGGGTTCGGCAACGCTTTCGGTCTGGACCAGACCATCGTCGACACCGTGCAACAGGGCATCGATCTCATCCTGGGACAGCAGGTCTTGCACGGCCATGTCGTGGTCCTACTGCAATACGAAGTTAGTAAAAAGCAATTGTTCAACCACCACCTTGCCAACCTCTTTCTGCGCCACTTCCTGAACGCTGGCGGTGGCCTTCTGACGCAGCATTTCCTGACCGATTGGCGTTGCCAAAGAGTCGAAAGTCTGCCCAGAGAAGAGCATGACCAGGTTGTTGCGGATAACCGGCATATGAACTTTCAGCGCATCCAGATCACCCTGATTACGTGCCAGCAGGGTGATACTGACCTGCATATAACGCTGACGACCGTTCTGGTTGAAATTGACCACAAAGGCCGGTGTCATAGGCTCGAAAATCGCAGGAGCCTTGACGTTGCTGGCCGCTACGGCTGGCTCAGGTTTACTTTGGGACGAGTGCAAAAAGAACCAAGTGGCGCCAACCGACAAGCCGATCGCAAGCAACAATGCCACGACGATAATGATAATGAGCTTGAGTTTGCCTTTCGCTGCGGGGTCTTTTACTGCTTCGGTCTTCGCCATGCCAATAATCCGTCACTATTCGGGGGTTCACCAATGCGTGACAGAGGCAGAGCAAGTGTTATGCCAGATGTGTGACCGGATCGGCGGAGGGGGGTTATTCTGTAGGCGCGATCTCACTCACGAAGGGCTTGAGGCGGCGTGTCGGGCACACCGCCATCACGGCTGAACGCACGGTCGCAAGCCCGCGCCTACCAATAGCGTGTTACAGCATCAAGCGTAGTAATCCACTTCGCTGGAGCCGATGATTTGCATAGGCTGACTGGCAGCCTGCACCACATCATGAATGGACCCGTCATCGAGGCCATTGACTGGATCAGTGCCACCACTCCTCGCGCCGCCACTTCGCTGCCCCTGGCTAGCCTGCTGCTGGTCCTGCCCCTGCCCATTCCAGCCACGGGACTGGTCAGACACATTGACGTCAACCTGGCCCAGTCCCTGCTGAGTAAACGAATCGCGCAGCTTGGACATCTGCGCCTCCAGCGCATCGCGCACACCGACATGGGCACTCATGAACGTAACCTGGGTTTGCTGGTCAGGTGCCATGTTGACGCGGATATTCAGGCGACCCAGCTCCGCCGGCTCCAGCTGAATATCTGCTGACTTCAAGTTCTGACTCGACATATACATGACGCGATCCACGACCCCCTCACTCCAACCGCTCTGATGCATGGCCAATGGCTGGGCCAACGACAAAGGCGAAGCTGCTTCCGCCGCCTTGGGCTGTACTGCCTGACTCAGGGCGGCTAGGCGATTGGCAAAATCATCGACCCGAGTGTCACTGGCCGGAGCTTTGACATTGCTCAAACCGTCTTCAATAAGACCTTTAAAAGCCTTATCGCCCCCCTCAGTACCTGCGCCACCCGCGGACGGTTGATCCGTGATGACCGTCAGGTTATTGGCAATGGCCTGCAAGGGGTCCGCATCGGCTTGAGCGGGAGATGCTTTCGCGACACTCGGAGCAGAGGTAGACGCGGTGGGCACTGGCACTGAGCCTGACGCCTTGGCGCTCTGCTCCAGCGCCATTTGCACGGCAGGCAACCCTGCCAGAGGGTCAGTCGCAGGGTCGAAACCAGCACCAGTGCCAGTGCCAGTGCCAACAGGAACAGGAACAGCCGACTGCTGCGTGGCTACCGCTGCACTCACGGCTACCGGCACGACCTGAGGTTCAACGGCCGGAGCGACCGGCACCACAGACTCGGCAGCCGGCTGGACGACCAGCGCCTGCAAGGCCGCCGGATCCAGGGTCGGATCAACGGGGGCAACGTCGCTTAGCGCCGGGTCGGTCGTCTTATCCTTCGGCATATCCTTACCCGTAGCATCCGCTTTTCCGCTGACGCTATCGGCAGGCAAGGATTTGCCGCTATCGGCAACCGCCGAGGTGGAAGCGGCAGATTTATCGCTCACCGCTTGCTTGCCGTTACCTGCATCGGGCTTGTCGTGGACCGCTTTTGTACGGGTGTCATTGCTCACCACAGGCTTGGGCTGGGCATGTTTGGCAAACACTCGAGCAAAGCTGGAAGTGTCTTCCTTGCCCGTCTCAGCAGGTTTTGCCGCACTACTGGCGACAGCTGGCTGGGATTTGGCTACGGCGGCAGCCTGGAGAAGCGGGTGAGTGGCAAGGGGCATGTCAGTCTCCGTACGGGCACAATTGCCAAGTCACCAAGCAAGGGACGGGCCAGCTTCGGCTTATCTCAGCCTTGACCGATAAAACGCTGACGTTCAACGCTGAACAAACGCCGGACCGTGATGAATTCAACGTCGATTTTCCTGAGCAACTCATCGACTCCGGTCAGCTCATTGCACTGAGCACGCTCTTCGAGCTGCCGGCACAGCTCAGCCAACCGAGTAGCCCCCATGTTGCCACTGCTGCCCTTGAGACTATGAGCAGCCATGCCCAGCGCCGGCAAACCAGATGCCTGCGCAGCAAGGGCATGGTGCAACTGCACCAGGCGCTGTTCGGAGTCTTTAAGAAACGTGTCGAGCAAGATGGGGTATTCTGCCTCCATCACTTCTTGCAAGCCGCCCAGCACACGGTAATCCAAATGAGTCACTGACACTTGTTCGCTCCTTGATCAAGAATCATTGGATTATGCCAGAGCCCCCCAGGAAAATTCCACGCACGCGGTACGTCCGTCCTGCGACCAATAGGAATGCTCACTCAATTCACGTATCAAGTTGAGGCCTCGCCCTGATAACTCATGAGTCTGCGCCGACAGCGCCAGAACACGATCGACGTCGAATCCAGCACCACTGTCTTCAACGCGTATCGTCAAATGACCACCCTGCCCGCGCGGCACAATCTGCAAATGCAGGCGCACATAACCCTCTTCAAGACTCGCCAAGTGCTCATTGCGCTCCCGGTAGTACTGGGCAAAACCAAGAGCATCGCGCTTTAGTTCCGAGTCGAGACCCAGCACGCCATGCTCCAGGGCGTTGGTGTACAGCTCGGAGAGCACGCTGTACAACGGCCCGCTCAGACTGCGCAGACCATGCACCTCCATCAGCAGCTGCAACAAGTAAGGCAAAGGATTGAAACGCTTGAGCGTCGTGGCGCGATACTCGAAGCTCGCCGACCAGTCCAGCGGGCTGGACTCACCACTGTCCGAATATGTCACCGACGGAGACCCCAGCAGGGCCGGGGCGATCAGGCTGATTTCGACCATGCTTACATCATCCCGCGCCTGCCCTCGAAAGCCGTCCAGGGCACGCTGAATCTCATTGATCAGTTCGTCCGGCTGGCGATTGGCGGCGAACACCGCCTGTAATCGCTCGACACCAAACAATTGATCATCGTTGTCACTGGTGTCGAGTACGCCGTCGGACAACAGGAAAATCCGGTCACCCAAGGCCAGCGGGTGCACTTCGGTCTTGTAATCGAAGCGAGCCGGGTCGAGCACACCCAATGGCAAATGCCGCGACACCAGCGGCGTTCGCTCCCCACTGGCAACGTGATGCAGATAACCATCAGGCAGACCACCGTTCCACACTTCCACTTGCTGCAAGCTGAAGTTCACGCTCAGCAAAGTCGCGCAGCAAAACATGTCCACGGGCAAAATGCGTTTGAGCTTCGCATTCATTTCCCGCAAGGTTTGGGTCAGGCCGTACCCCTTGGCGGTCATGCCGTAAAACACTTCAGCCAAGGGCATCGCCCCTACAGCCGCAGGCAAACCATGGCCGGTAAAGTCACCCAATAAAACGTGCATGTTGCCGGCAGGCGTGTACGCAGCCAACAATAGATCGCCGTTGAATAAGGCATAGGGCGATTGCAGGTAGCGAATGTTCGGCGCACTCAGGCAGCCGGAATGCGCCACCTGATCAAATACTGCTTTGGCTACCCGCTGTTCATTAAGCAAATAGCCATGATGCCTGGCGATTTGGTCACGTTGTTCCAAGACCGTTTCCTGCAACCGTCGCAAGCGCTCCATGGCATTGATCTTCGCGGTGAGGATCGCCTCGCTGTAGGGCTTGGCGAGAAAATCGTCGCCCCCTGCGTCAAGGCATCGAACCAACGCCTCGCTTTCGCTCAGAGAGGTGAGAAAAATGATGGGCACCAGCGCTTCGCCTGCCACCTGTTTGATTCGGCGCGCGGCCTCAAAACCGTCCATCACCGGCATCAAAGCATCCATCAGCACCAACTGCGGACGCTCTTTTTCAAACAACGCCAACGCTTCCAGGCCATTGCTGGCGCTGAGCACTGTATGGCCCTGGCGACGGACGATGGTCGTGAGTAGCAAGCGATCACTGGCATTGTCGTCAGCAATAAGCACGCACAGGCTTTCGGGCAGGGTTAGCACACGTCAGCCGATCTGAAACAGTTTTGAGAAATTGGAGATGGTCAGGATGGTGTTCACGTCGGCGTTGCAGTTGATCAGATGGATCTTCGCATCGTCACCGCCGGCATGGTCACGCAGCAGTAACAGCATGCCAAGCGCGGAACTGTCCAGATAACTCGTGCCCTTTAGATCGACAACGAAGCGCCGAGGAGTGCCGGCAGCGTTCTCGTAGGCACCGCGAAAATCTTGATGCGCGGCGAAATCAAAACGCCCTTCGATGAAAATGGTCAGTTCTTGCCCGTCGTGGGAGAACTCGGTGTTTACGGACATTGGAGGCTTCCTTGGGTTAACACAGACACGGTGTGAAAGATTTAGCATTCTGCTGCGCCAACAGCAACCCGAATGAATTCAATTACCTGCATTAAAATTGATCGTGGCGGGGTAAGCGCTGGGAAAGTTCGTCGAGAAGCTTTTGTTCGCGCTTGTCTTCAAGCTGCCGCGCTTCATCAATGTAGCGCTGAACCAGCTTGCGCAGACCCTCGACCCGCGCATAACACTGCTGCCAGGCACCCCGAGCCTTGTCGAGATTTTCCTGATGCCAGGCAAGGCTCTTCTGTTGCTGGGCCACAGCAGTTTCCAGCTGATTGAGAAAGCTTTGATAATTTATCAGCCACTGCCCCGACACCCCGCGACCGCCTTTGTCGATCCACTGCAACTGATACTCATGGCGAAAACGCTCGAGTTCGGCCAGCTTGGTCTCAGCCAGACTGACCTGTCCCTGGAAGTGCCCCAGGCGCTGAGCCGCTGCGCGCTCTGCCTTTTCGGCCATGTCCACCACCGGCGCCAGGCGTACCGCTCGACTTGAGGCCATGGCTTATCAGCCGCCTGCTGCGGGATTGAACACTGCGGCGAGGCGCGCCTTACTCTCCTGCAGGCTCTCGTTGTCATTGAGCCCTTGGCGCAGGTAGCGCACCAATGTCGGCTGCAAGGCGATCGCCATGTCGGTTTCCCGATCACCACCGGCCACGTAAGCACCAACGCTGATCAAGTCGCGACTCTGCTGGTAGCGCGACCACAATTGTTTGAAATGCTGAGCCTGCCCCATGTGTTCAGGACTGACCACCGAAGGCATGACCCGACTGATGGACGCTTCGATATCGATAGCCGGGTAATGTCCCTCTTCGGCCAGACGCCGGGACAACACGATATGCCCATCGAGCACACCCCGCGCGGCATCGGCAATCGGGTCCTGCTGATCGTCGCCTTCAGAAAGCACGGTATAGAACGCAGTAATCGAGCCGCCCCCGGCCTCGGCGTTACCGGCGCGCTCCACCAGTTTGGGCAACTTGGCAAACACTGACGGTGGATACCCCTTGGTGGCGGGCGGCTCGCCAATGGCCAAAGCGATTTCCCGCTGAGCCTGAGCAAATCGAGTCAACGAATCCATGAGCAACAGGACGTTTTTACCCTTGTCGCGAAAGTATTCGGCAATGCGCGTGCAATACATGGCCGCCCGCATCCGCATCAAGGGCGCATCATCGGCGGGTGAAGCCACCACCACCGAGCGTTTCAGCCCCTCTTCGCCGAGGATATGCTCGATGAATTCCTTGACCTCTCGCCCCCGTTCGCCGATCAGGCCAACCACGATAATGTCGGCTTCGGTGAAGCGCGTCATCATCCCGAGCAGCACGCTCTTGCCCACACCGGTACCGGCGAACAGACCGAGACGCTGACCACGGCCAACGGTCAATAGCCCATTGATACTGCGAATACCCACATCCAGAGGCTGGCTGATCGGATTGCGCTTGAGCGGGTTGATCGTCGGGCCATCCATTGGCACCCAGTCTTCGGCTTTCATTCCACCTTTGCCATCGAGCGCGCGTCCGGCGCCATCGAGGACCCGACCCAGCATTCCCATACCCATCGGCAAGCGACCGGTATCGGCCAGCGGCACAACCCGAGCACCCGGTGCGATACCGGCAACACTGCCCACCGGCATCAGGAATATCTTGGACCCGGAAAACCCCATCACCTCGGCTTCGACTTGCATCGGGTGATAGCTATCATCGTTGATCACCAGACACCGACTGCCCATCGCAGCCCGCAAGCCTTCGGCTTCCAGGGTCAAACCGACCATACGCAACAAACGACCTTCCACCACCGGCTGGCCTGCCAGCTCGATGGCGTCGACGTAGGAACCCAGACGCTTGCCGAAGCTGGTCCGGTCAAGGCGCATCGGGGCCTGCTTTTTCAGGAGAGGCGTCATCTGCGTCATCTGCAATGACCGGGGCGTCGACGACTGTACCCAGATCGAGGCTCATGTCCGCAGGCGCAGGGTGCAGAGCCTGATCGTGCAACTGATCGAACATTTTCGCCAATGCTTGAGAAATTCGAGTTTCGATGGTCGCATCGATTCGACTGTGCTCGGTTTCGACCCGGCAACCACCCGCCTGAAGGGTATCGTCTTCGACGATGCGCCAGGTTTCTTCATGGCGTTCACGCAGGGCTTTGACCTGAGCGAAGTCCTGAGGGTTGATGAAGATGCGTACATTCTGCGCGCCCATAGGCAACAACTTCAAAGCGTCACGCAATACCTGACCGATACGACTAGAGTCAGTGGTCAACTCGCGCTGAATGACTTGCCGGGTAATGTGCCCTACCAGTTCGACCAGCGATTTTTCAATCTGCGTGTCCTGCTCGGCGATAGGCTCGAACAGATGGACCATCAATTGCTCAAGGCTCGCAAGCTTGGCGCTCAAGGCTACGTCAGCCTCTTGCCGGACCTTGAGCTGAGTGCTGTGAAAACCCTCTTTCTCACCCGTGGCAAAACCTTCGTTGTAGGCTTCCTGACGAATGCCTTCCAGCTCTTCAAGGGTCAGCGGCTGGACTTCGTCCAGAGGTACTTCTTCCATCTCCGCCGGCTCGACCTCAACCGGTTCAGGCTCTGGCTCTAACAGCGCTTCACTGTGCGGGTCGAAACTAGGCAACGACCAGACATCAAAGCCGCCGACATCCTTGGCCCGGATCAGATCACTGGGCGGCTCTTTGTTGGAGCTAAACATGTAGTGATCCTCAGATCATCTCTTCGCCGCCCTTGCCACCGAGAACGATTTCTCCGGCTTCGGCCATACGGCGAGCAATAGTGAGGATTTCTTTCTGCGCGGTTTCCACATCGCTGACGCGCACCGGGCCTTTGGCCTCGAGATCGTCGCGCAACAATTCGGCAGCACGTTTGGACATGTTCTTGAAGATTTTCTCCTTGATTGCTTCGTCGGAGCCTTTAAGCGCCAACACCAGCACATCAGAAGACACTTCGCGCAGCAACGCCTGGATACCCCGGTCGTCGACATCGGAAAGGTTGTTGAAAACGAACATGAGGTCTTCGATCTGACCGGACAGGTCCCCGTCGACTTCGCGGATCGAGTCCATCAACTGGCCTTCGATGGAGCTGTCGAGGAAGTTCATGATATCGGCCGCACGCTTGATGCCGCCCAAGGTGGTGCGCGCTGTATTGGAGTTGCCGGAGAACTGCTTTTCCAGAATCTGGTTCAGCTCTTTCAATGCCGCCGGCTGCACGGTGTTGAGCGAGGAGACACGCAGAATGATATCCAGACGTACCTTGTGATCGAAATGACCGAGCACTTCGCCAGCCTGATCCGGGTCCAGATAAGCCACAACGATGGCCTGAATTTGCGGGTGCTCATAGCGGATCACGTCAGCAACCGCACGAGGCTCCATCCATTTCAGGCTGTCCAGACCACTGGTATTGCCCCCCAGCAAGATCCGGTCGATGAGGCCGTTGGCCTTGTCTTCGCCCAAGGCCTGGGTCAGCATTTTGCGGATATAACCGTCGGAGCCGACGCCGAGACTGGTCTGGTCGCCGACGATCTCGACGAACTCACTCATCACCTGCTCGACTTCCTCACGGTGCACATTGCGCATTTGCGCCATGGCGACACCGACCCGCTGAACCTCTTTAGGCCCCATGTGCCGAAGCACCTGAGCGGCATCGGTTTCACCGAGGGAGAGCAAGAGAATTGCAGCCTTGTCGACCTTGGTCATCTTGGCGGTAAGCGCTCGATTGTCACTCATCTGCGTTAATCCACTCTTTCACGACCTGAGCCACACGACCTGGGTCTTCAGCCACCAGGCTCTTGATTGCATTCAACTGTGCGTCATAACCCTCGCTCGGGCTAGGCAGCAAAATACTTTGCGGACCGCCAAGGCTGACGCGGTCATTGGACAGTTCACCACCCAGACCACCCATGCCACCGAGCTCGGCATCGCCGTCGACGCCAACCAGCTGCCGGTTCTTGCCACTGGTGATGTTGTTGAGTACCGGCCGCAGAACACCAAATACCAGTACCAGGATGAACAACACACCCAGCACTTGTTTGACGATGTCCCAGAACCACGGATGGGAATAGAACGGAATATCAGGGATCACTTCGCCACGATCGGTGGAGAATGGCACGTTTACCACACTGACGCTGTCGCCGCGACTGGCGTTGAAACCAACAGCGTCCTGCACCAGCCGGGTAAAGCGCGCCAATTCGTCGGCATTCCATGGCGTAAGGCTGGTCTCGCCTGTCTTGGGATCGACTTTGACCCGATCATCCACGACCACCGCCACAGACAAGCGATTCACCCGACCCTGCTGCTGCTTGGTGTGACTGATGGAACGGTCCAGCTCAAAGTTCTTGGTCGACTGCTTACGCTTGTCCGCTGGATAAGGTGCCAGCATCGGCTGACCGGTCGCTGGGTCCATGATCTGCTGACCATTTGCGTCGAGCAGCGGTTGACCTGGCTGTATGGAACCTGAGGCAGCTGCACCCGCGCCCGCCTGCTGAGGCGCACTGGCTGGACCGGGCGGCTGATTACTCAACGCACCCGGAACGCCCTGCGGACCGCCACCGGAGGAACGCTGTTCGTCGACCGACTGCTCGCTGCGCAACGCAGGTTGATCGGGGTTGAAGCTTTCCGCTGTCGACTCAACGGCGCTGAAGTCCACATCGGCCGAGACTTCGGCCTTGTAGCGATCATTGCCCAGAATCGGTTGCAGGATGTTCTGTACACGCTGAGTGAGCATGTTTTCCATACGGCGACTGTAGTCAAACTGCTTGCCAGCCATGGTCAATTCGGAGTTTTCACTCTGATCGGACAACAGCGTGCCCTTCTGGTCGACCACGGTAATCTGCGACTTGCTCAGTTCGGGAACAGCCGTTGCCACCAGGTTGATAATCGCCATGACCTGACCCGGCTCCAATGAGCGGCCAGCGTACAATTCGATCAGTACCGAAGCGCTCGGTTTACGCTCGTCACGCACGAACACCGAACTTTTCGGGATCGCCAGATGCACACGTGCACCCTTGACGTTATTGAGGCTGGAGATGGTCCGGGCAAGCTCGCCTTCAAGCCCGCGACGATAGCGCGTGGCTTCCATGAACTGGCTGGTACCCAGGCCCTGGTCCTTGTCGAGAATTTCGAAGCCGATGTTGCCGTCGCCTGGCGCTACACCCGCGCCCGCCAATTTGATCCGCGCACGCTGCAAATCATCAGCCTTGACCAGCAACGCGCCAGAATTTGGTTCGACGGTATAAGGGATGTCCGCGGCCGCCAACGTATCCATGACCTGTTTGGCGTCCATACCGGCCAGACTGCCGTACAGCGGCCGATAATCAGGCTGCTGGGACCAGAGCACCACGGCAAAACCAATAGCAACACTCGCTGCCAGACCGACCATAAGGCCAACCTGACGCAACATGGTCATCTCGGAGAGATTTTCCAGAAAGGACAAACCAAACAGCGGCGGCTTACCTTGAGGGGCACCCGATTTGGCCGGCACGTTATCGGTGACTGCTTCAGCCATGACTCAATACGTCCTTAAACCGGCATCTGCATGATGTCTTGATACGCTTGAACCAGTTTATTGCGGACCTGGGTCAACGCCTGGAACGAAACGCTCGCTTTTTGCGAGGAGATCATCACGTCAGTGAGGTCCACACCGCTTTTGCCGATTTCAAACGCATTCGACAATTGATTAGAGGCCTGCTGGGTATCGTTGACCTTGTTGACGGCCTGGCCAAGCATATCGGCAAAGCTGCTGGCGCCGATTTCCGGGGTGCTTATTGCTTTTGGCGTAGCCATGGCGTCCATTTGCATGGAGCGCATGTCCAACATCAAGCGATTAAATTCAACACCTTGGCTCATGACGTCTCTCTCACTAAAGGCCGCAGATTTTTGACACTCGTTAAGCGGCTACACATGGCAAAGCAACAACAGTGCCAGCCAAGTGATGGCCTTTAGCCGCAACTTGCATTCAAATGGTATGAAGTCTGCAGGAACACGCGCCAGCCTGCGAATAGTTTGATGCGGTGCGCCTTATACACCACACGGCATCAAGTAGCGAATAGAGACGCTTCAACATCCATCCCCGCATCGCGCATCTGCGCCAGCTTGTAACGCAAGGTCCGGGGGCTGATACCCAAGCGTTCCGCCGCTTCTTTGCGACGGCCGCGCTCAGCGCGTAGGGTGTCGATGATTATCTGAAACTCACGACGCCGCAAGTCATCACCCAAGGCCCCGGCGGACTCTCCGACCTGATTATGTGATGCCGCACCATCGGCTGAAGGCACTGACACTGAAGGCATCGGTGTTGAAGCAACAACCTGCGGCTGCGTCGGAACACCTAACGCCGGCACTGGCGAAGCCGCTACCGGGCCAGACAAACAGAAGTCCTGAGCCTGAATCACCCCTCCCTGCTGCAGGATCAATGCCCGCTGAATCGCGTTATCCAGCTCGCGAACATTGCCTGGCCATGGGTAGCCGATCAGACAGGCTTGCGCGTCCGCCGACAATCGTACGGCGGCATGCTTCATTTTATTGACGTGTTTGGACAGCAACCGTTCGGCCAGCGGCAGAATATCGGCAGTTCGCTCACGCAGTGGTCGCCAAGCCAACGGAAACACCGAAATCCGGTAATAAAGATCTTCGCGAAAACGTCCTGCAGCTACTTCTGCGGCCAGATCGCGGTTGGTGGTTGCCAGCACACGAATATCCAAGATGATGGGTTTACGCCCACCCACACGCTCCACTTCCCTTTCCTGAAGCACGCGCAGCAATTTGGCTTGCAGACCGAGGGGCATTTCAGAAATCTCATCCAGCAGAATGGTGCCGCCATCTGCCTGCTCAAACTTGCCCGCCTGCGCCGCGATGGCGCCGGTGAACGATCCTTTCTCATGACCGAACAACGTCGCTTCAAGCATGTTGTCCGGGATCGCCGCGCAATTGATCGCAATAAACGGCTTGTTAGCCCGAGTAGACTGCTGGTGAATAAAACGCGCCAACACTTCCTTGCCCGTACCGGACTCACCGGAAATCAGCACCGTCGAATCACTCCTGGCCACTCGACCGGCCAAATCCAGCAATTGTGCGCTGGCCGGCTCGAAGGCTACCGGCCCCTCACTGTCAGCAGGTCCGGGACGACCCAGTGCGTGCCGCGCTACCAACTCCATAAATGCTTTGGGCTCGAAAGGCTTGACCAGATAATCCGCCGCGCCCTGACGCATCGCATCTACCGCACGCTCGACCGCGCCGTGCGCAGTCATCAACAGTACAGGTAATTGCGCATAACGGCTGCGCAACACGCTCAACAATTGATGACCATCCATGCCCGGCATGTTGACGTCACTCACCACCAGACCGAAGGACTCTTCAGCCACGGCCTCAAGCGCCTCTTCAGCCGAACCGACGGCACGGAAGTCGTGCCCGGCCAACATCAAGGTCTCACCCAGCGCCTCGCGCAGTGAAGGATCATCCTCGACCAGCAACACCTTGATCGCCATCAGTTCACTCCCGCGTCACAAGCTTCCGGAATCAAAGGCAGAGTGACAATCGCGCACGTGCCGCGACCCGGACGAGAACGAAATTGCAGCTGCCCCTGGTGTGCACGGGTGACTGCGCCGACCACCGCCAACCCCAACCCGGTGCCGGTGGACTTGGTGGTAAAGAAAGGCTCGCCGATGCGCGCCAGTGCCGAGGCGTCGATCCCGCTGCCGTTGTCACTGATGCATAAGCGCAGCGTGTTATCGCGACTGTAGAGATGGATTTTCAAGCGCGTTTTTCCAGCGCTGGCCTGCACCGCGTTTTCAATCAAATTAAGCAGCGCCCCCACCAGCGTGTCTCTATTGCACAGCAACGCGCCTTCGCGACTGTCGCACTGCCAACGTACCGATAGACCCTGCACGTGGGTTTGCGCCGCCGCCTGCAAGGCCTGAAACAACAGATCGGGCGCAATACGATCGGTCATCGGCAACTCGCCACGTGCGAAGACCAGCATGTCGCGCACCTGATGTTCGAGCTCGTGCAAACGCTCTTTCAAGCGTCCGGCAAAACGTTGCTGAGTCGCCACCGGCAGCTCCTGCTCAGCCAAATGGCTGGCATAGATCAAGGCTGCGGACAGCGGCGTACGAATCTGATGAGCCAGCGAGGTGACCATTCTCCCCAGGGAGGATAGACGCTCGTGACGGGCTAGCTGCCCCTGCAGATGACGGGTTTCGGTCAAGTCGTTAAGCAGCACTAGCTGACCCGGCTCCGCGTCCAGTGAACGCGTTGCGATGGACAGACGTCGTCCATCCTTGAGAGACACTTCGTGACCATCATCTTCGCGCGGCGCGAAACACCGACTGATCACTTGTCGCCAAAGCATGCCCAGCAGTGGCTCACCTAACAGGTCGCATGCTGCAGGGTTGGCCTCACGCACCACGCCCTGACCGTCCATGACAATGACGCCGCCGGGCAACAGCATGAGCAAGTTTTGCAGGCGATTAGCCAGACGCTCTTTTTCCGCCAATTCCTGCATTCGCTGAGCACTGACGACCGCCAACTCCCCCTTGAGCTCCGTCACCCGCGCTTCGAGCAAGCTGTAGGAGTCACTCAACTGACTCGACATCTGATCGAACCGCGAGAACGCCTGCTCAAGCCCCGTCCGGCTTTCCGGCTCGAGGGACGGCTGCGCTTCGTAAGAAAGGGCAGAAGACATCTGGGCAGCCTGGGGCATAGTGGTCTCTCGCATGGCGAACCGTCATTAAACGGTATGTAGCAAGAGACATAGCAATACCCGTGCCGAAAAAAAACCCCTGACTTATCAGGGGTTTGATTATTCGAGAAGAGAAGAAGCGTCAATCCTCCGCCTGTTCTTCCCCATCACGACGGCTCATGCCGTATTTACGCATTTTTTCCACCAGGGTTGTACGACGAATACGCAGACGCTCAGCCGCGCGCGCCACAATGCCGCCTGCATCGTCCAATGCCTGCTGAATCAGGCCCTGCTCCAACCCTCCCAGATAGTCCTTGAGGTCAAGACCTTCAGGTGGCAACAAGGCGCCGGAAGCGAAGTTGGGCGTATGTCCATTAATAGCGACCCGCTCTTCCAGGTCAGTGCGAAAGCTATCAACCAGTTGCTCGTCTTCATCGTCAACGTAACGGAATTTTTTCGGCAACTCGATGACGCCGATCACCCCGTAGGGATGCATGATCGCCATGCGCTCGACCAGATTGGCCAGTTCGCGAACATTGCCCGGCCAGGCGTGACGACAAAGCGACATGATGGCCGCCGAGTTGAAACGGATCGAGCCACGTTTTTCGTGCTCCATGCGCGAAATCAATTCGTTCATCAGCAACGGAATGTCTTCGACACGCTCGCGCAGCGGGGCCATCTCGATCGGGAATACATTCAAACGGTAATACAGGTCTTCACGGAACGTACCGATCTCGATCATGTGCTCGAGATTCTTGTGCGTCGCTGCAATGATTCGCACATCGACGCTCTGGGTTTTGTTGCTGCCGACCCGCTCGAAGGTGCGCTCCTGCAGCACACGCAACAGCTTAACCTGCATAGGCAGCGGCATGTCGCCGATTTCGTCGAGGAACAAGGTGCCGCCATTGGCCAGCTCAAAGCGCCCGGCACGACTGGTGATCGCCCCGGTAAACGCGCCCTTCTCATGACCGAACAGTTCGCTTTCCAGCAACTCGGCAGGTATGGCTCCACAGTTGACAGGTACGAACGGCGCATCACGACGCTTGGAGTGATAGTGCAGATTGCGCGCAACCACTTCCTTGCCAGTACCGGACTCACCGAGGATCAGCACACTGGCATCGGTGTCGGCAACCTGCTGCATCATTTGCCGAACATGCTGAATCGCGCGACTGGTACCCACCAGACTGCGAAACAGGTTCGGCTCACGATGACGACCACGCTCACGGGCATGATCGTACATTTCACGATAAACCTGAGCACGGTGCAGGGAATCGAGCAGTTTGCTGTAGCTGGGCGGCATTTCCAGAGACGAGAGCACACGACGGCGCAAGTCCTCTGGCAGGTCAGTGGAAGAAAATTCTCCCATTAACATGACGGGAAGGAACTCATCCCAGGCGGCGATGGTCTTAAGCAGTCCTTGAAGAGTACCTGGAGCGCTCACTTCGCCCACCAGCACGCAAAGCACTTCTCGGGTAGAGGTCAGAGAACCGACGACCTGCTGCCAATCAAGGCTTGAGCAGGACAAATTTTCTTCGCCAAGAAAATTTAAAATGACCGCCATATCCCGGCGGCGCAGGCTATCGTCATCAATCAGCAAAATCTTGATTTCACGCCACATGCAATAGCAACTTCCCTAGTCAAACTCAATGCCCATGAAATGGGGGCAAGCTTGGCGTCTACGACCCATTTGGCGATTTAGACGTCAGAAAATAGTAAACCGCACTAGTTAAGTCAAAAATCCGCGCACAGTCAAATTTATGGCGAATTTCTTTTTTTCGATCAACTGAGTGTCAACCGAACAGATGGTAAACCTTTGCCGCGTTTTTCGCTTGCCGGATCTGCGTCATCTCGTCGACTATTGCTTGGCGCTCATCAGTAGCGACCTCAATCAGCTGTCGATACACCCCTAACAGGCGTTCAAGATTGCTTCTCACTTCGGTTTCGTTTAGCGGAGCCTCGCTGATCACATCGTCAACACAAGCGCGGCAAGCTAGATCCAGCTGCCCAATAGCTTCCCAGTCACGCTCAGCCAATGCACCGACCAACGCTTCACGGGTTTCTTCGATACGCTGCAATACAGCACTCATGGTGATCTCCTCGAAACAGCAGGCTATAGGGTCGCGATGCCATCCCAGCCATCCTTGACCGTACGCAGCAAATCGCTGACTTCGTCGAGGATTTTCGGGTCGCTCTTGATGTTGGCTTCCGCCAGACGCTTCATCATGTAAACGTAGAGATTGTCTAGATTCCCCAGAGCAGCTGCCGATTTCTCCAGGTCAAGACCTTCGCGCAGACCACCCACGATGCCAATGGCCTTGCCGATCAGGATGCCCTTGTTAGGAATGTCCTTACGCTCCATCGCACCCCTGGCTTGAGCAATGCGGTCCAGACCGCCTTCCATCAGCATTTGCACGAGGCGGTGGGGACTGGCTTCGGAAGTCTGGGCTTGCGCACCAATCTTCTGATACTGCCGAAGAGCTAACATCGGATTCATGTTCTACCTCATCAAAACTCAAGAGTTCGTATACCCAAGGTATCGACACAACGTCACAAAACTTTAGGCCAGATGCCAAAAGCCCGACTGCGTTAAACGCAGCCGGGCTTTCGGTGCCGAGACAGTAATTAGCCCGTCTTCGATGCGCTCAACGAAGTGAAGTATGACGTGATACTGGTCGAAGTCGCCTTCATCTGCCCCACCAAAAGGTCCATCGCGTTGTATTTGGCTGTCAACGCGGCGGTCATATTGGTCACCCGCAGATCCAGTGCGGCCTGCTGGGTGGTGAGGGCATTCTTCTGCGTGGTCAAACTGCTCGAACGCGTATCAAGAATACCACCCGTCTGAGTATAAGGCGTAAGGACCGCACCCATCCGCGCCAGCAATCCGTTGGTACTCGTGGTACCGCTGAACAACTGCTGAACCTGCCCGCCCAGACTCTTGCTGGTCATCGCTGTCGTGAACTTGGTGCTATCAAAGGTCAGCGTACCGGCCTTCTGGTCCGTCTGGATACCCAACTGTGAAAGCACCGACAACTGACTGCCAGGACCAGGCGTAACCAATTGGTCACGCAAAGACGCCAGCAATGTCCTTGGCAGAGAATCACCGGTCATAGCAGCCGCTACCGTGAGATTACCCTTGCTGTCTGCGGTGGCCTTAGTCAAGGAGGTAATGGTCTTGACCACTGTGTTGTAGGCATCAACAAAGGTCTGCAACGAGGTTTTCAAGCCATCGGTATTGGTTGCAACCGTCACCGTCGAGCTGCCAGCGGCAACCAATGTCATGCTCAAACCACTGATTGCCTTGCTCACCGTGTTGGACGAGCTCTTGACCGCCAGCCCATCAATGGTGAGATTTGCATCCAATGCCTGACTGCCTATATAGCCAGCACTACCAGGAGTTGCTGAATTGAGCGCAGTATTCGCGGGTATAACCAACCCCGCAACGCTACTGGTGGTGGTGATATCCGAGCCAGCACCGGTGGTTGTAGAACCAAATACCAGACGCGAGGCCCCCGTGCTGTCCGTCACGATGTTGGCGCTGACGCCACTGGTGGCTGTCTGGGTGTTGACCAAATCACGAACCGACTGCAGCGTCGAGTTCGCCGGGATAGTGAAGCTGGTCGCAGTGGTATTTTGAGTGATAGTCAAAGTACCACTCGGAATAGCACTGGTAGCCCCTCCAGAGAAAGAGGCAGTCGCAACTTTGGAGCTGGTGGCCAGATTCTGAACAACAATATTGTAACTGCCATTGACCGCCGTATTGTCCGAGGTCGCAGCAAGGGTTGCCGGGGTAGACGAAGTCGCCGCAAAACCCGAAAAAGCCGGGTTTGTGGCGCTGCCAAGATTGGTCAACGCCGTCTGATAGGCAGTCAGAGCGCTTTTCAGCGAACCCACTCCAGAAATCTTGGACGTCGCGAGGGTCGTCTGACTGTTGATCTGCGTCTGCTTGGCCGACTTGTCGGCATTGACCAATGCGGTGACGATAGAACCGATATCAAGGCCAGAGCCAAGGCCTGTACTGGGGACAATTGGACTTGCCATGTGCATCTCCTTTCAGTTTTTCGTCGGTCTTTTGACCACTACAACGAATAAAAGAACATACAGACACTATTCATGCCAGCATCAAGCTTTTGCGTTGAACAACACGCTGCTTGCATTACTTAAGTTATCTGCCAATTTCAGCGCCTCCTCCGAGGGAATCTGCCTGACCACCTCACCCGTTTCACTGGCGATTACTTTTACCACAACCTTGCCGGACGTTTCGTCAATCGAAAACTCCAGATTGCGCTTGACCGATTGAACGAATTTTTCAATCTCCTGCACTGCCGCTTTCAACTTTTTCGAATCAGAGTCTTTACTCGCGGTCACTTCTGCCACGCTATCGACCAGAGGCGTCCCAGCCGACTTATTAGCAGCACCGCTCAGCGGTGTCACCGCCGGGTAAGACAAGTTCAGCTTGACGCTCATATCCATGTCCATCACCTCCTAAAGTAAAAAAGCGGGAGAGCACGACACGCGCACCCTCCCGCCAAAACTCATTCCAAAATTACTGAAGCAGTTTCAGTACAGCGGAAGGCAGCTGGTTGGCCTGAGCCAAAACAGCGGTCGAAGCTTGTTGCAGGGTTTGGCTCTTGGTCAACTGAGCAGTTTCAGCAGCGAAGTCGGTATCTTGTACGCGACCTTGTGCAGCCGTGACGTTTTCAGTGATGTTCTGCAAGTTGGAAATGGTGCTGGTCAGACGGTTCTGCGAAGCACCCAGGTTTGCGCGAGTTGCGCCGATTTGAGCGATGGCAGCATCAATTGCAGTGATTGCGTTATCGATGTTGGTACCAACAGTGGCGCTGGTACCGGTCAGCGCAACAGTAGCGCTGGCTACGGAAAGGCTGGCGGCGTCGAACTTGCTGCTCAGAACCAGGTCGATGTGGTTAGCAGTACCGGTGTTGGAACCCACTTGCAGGGTCATGGTACCGGCAGAACCGTCGAGCAGGTTCTTGCCGTTCAAGTTGGTGCTGGCAGAGATACGAGTCAGTTCGTCAGACATCTGAGCGAATTCTGAGTTAGTTGCGGTCTGGTCAGCGGTACCGTTGGTGCCGTTACGTGCCTGAACAGCCAGTTCACGCATACGTTGCAGAATGTTGGTAGATTCTTGCAGCGCGCCTTCAGCAGTCTGAGCCATCGAGATACCGTCGTTGGCGTTTTTCACTGCCACGGTCTGACCACGAATCTGGCTGCTCATACGGGTAGCAATCTGCAGGCCGGCAGCGTCGTCTTTAGCGCTGTTGATTTTCAGGCCGGAAGACAGGCGAGTCATGGATTGAGAAAGAGAACTCGCTGCGTTGTTCAAGTTTTTCTGAACAGCCAGGGATGTAACGTTGGTGTTTACGCCTAAAGTCATGATGAGTTCCTCAATGGTTGGGTACTGCGGCTTCCGGCCCTGGCAACCGCCGGGTGTGGCCTAGAGAACCTTCGTAATAGTTATCGTCGAGATAGCAAGGAGCTTGAGGGCTTTTTAAAAAAATATTGCCACTACTCTGACATCCCTACAGCTGTCGGGGGCTGCAGAGCATCTCACTCACTCTATTCAACGACCTACAACCTCACACCACCCCGACATCTCCAACCGTTTTGAGGCCTGGCATCCTTGACCGGATACCAGGATTCGACATGCGCCCGAAGGCATTCTTTATTGCAGAAGTTTAAGAACTGCGGCCGGTAGCTGGTTGGCTTGAGCCAAGACGGCCGTCGACGCTTGTTGCAGCGTTTGCTGCTTGGTCAGCTCGGCTGTTTCCGAGGCGAAATCGACGTCTTCGATTTGGCCGCGCGCAGCCGTGGTGTTCTTTACCATGTTGTTGAGGTTGGAAATGGTGCTGGCGAAGCGGTTTTGCTTGGCGCCCAGATTGGAACGAGCGGCATCAATGGTTTCCAGAGCCTTGTCGATGGATACAATAGTTGCCTCGATGTTGTCGGCAATGGCTTGATCGTTGAGCGGTTTGCTCTTTTTATCCAGTTCGGTTGCGTCCTTTAAAACTGTCGTCGCACCATCGGCTTCCGTTTTTGCGGTAGCCACAACGGCTTGTTGAGCCGTGTAGGCAGCAGGATCAGTAACCGCATCAATCGCACCCAGCGCAGCTTCAGCAGCAGCCAGTGCTGTATTTTTCTGTAGAGCATCATCGGTCATCTTTTCCGTCACATTGACAGGCAATAGATTTCGACTTCCGCTCCCATCAATCGCAAGCGCCGTGTACTCGCCCTTCACAACCGCTACGGAGCCGGTTGTCTTATCGTCGCCCGGTACAGCCGCAGCGCTTTTAGCCGCTACAAACAACGATTCGGCAGAGAAATCGTCCGAGAGCGACAGGCTGATCTCCTCGGTTCTCCCTACGTTGGCGCCCACATGAAACGTCATCGTCCCGGCGCTGCCATCCAGCAGCTTCAAACCACCACCAAACGTGGTGCTCTTCGAAAGACGGGTCAGTTCTTGAACCGACTGATTGAATTCGGAATTGAGTGCATCCCGCTCCTTTTGACTGTTGTCGCCGTTTTTTGATTGAATCGCCAGTTCTCGCATCCGCTGCAGGTTGTTGGTCGATTCCTGCAATGCCCCCTCCGCAGTTTGCGCAATGGAAATTGCATTGCCCGCATTTCTGGCCGCAACCGTCATCCCTTTAATCTGGGTCGTCAGGCGACTCGCGATTTGCATGCCGGCGGCATCGTCCTTGGCGCTGTTAATCCTTAAGCCTGAAGACAAACGCGCCATTGATGTGCTGACGGCATCGGAAGAGCGGTTCAGATTTCGCTGAACCGACAACGAAGCGACATTGGTATTTACGGTTAAAGCCATCGTGAAATTCCTCACAAAAAAAAGATTGCTGGCTTCCAAAAACGGGCTGCATCCGGCACGCCCTGAAAACCTACAAAATGTTTATCGGAAAAATTACAAGTGGCTTTAACTGGCTTTTTAAGACTGTTTGGGAATTACAACTATTAAATACCCGACATTTGTAGGGTATTTTGGTTATAAGCGTGGATTTTTAAAGGTTTAATTTTTTACGGATTTTTTTGCAAAAAAAGATGAAAAAAAAATCGAAAAGCCTCCTCCTCACACATTTTCCGAGCGGGGATAAGAGAAAAATTCGTGACGTATCTAGAACGGGGTCGTGACGGGGAGTCGAGAAAGGAACACATCCATGCAGAAGCGTCGGCGGGGCAACCTGAACGCGCTCGAACTACTATTCGCGCTCGAGTAACGCCACCAACTCATACTCTAGATAGTCAGCCAACCCCAACCAGTCCAGCCCTTCCTGGCAGGCCAGCATCGGCGGCAGTAGCTGCAACCATTGTTGTTGCGCTGCTGGCGAGCCCCGACTTAACAGACTCTGCGCGTGATCGAACACATCGACCATAGTCAAGGCCGCCTCGACATTACGCCCAAGACGAAACAGCCCGGCACACTGCCGACAGTCGATGACACACTGTGCACGGGGGCTCATTGCACAAACTCCAGGTTAAAGGCCGTACCGGCGATCATCGCACCTGCCCGACTACTGTTAAGAAAGCGCACCTCTGGATGCCCGGCAATGTAACGTTCCAGCTCGCCCAGATAGCGACGAAAATTGAGCTGCGTCTTGACTCGTTGTCCATGACCATCAAGCACCCAGTGCCTGGCGAGGTTAACGCCAGGCCCTAGATCACCGTCATTCCAGCCCGCGTGGGTCTTGTTCATCGGGAAAGCAAAATCAGCGCCGAACAAGGTGATTCTCGCTGCGCCCATTTTCACCGCCAAGTCTACCGCCGGATGAAGCACGCTGCCGCCGACGTACAACTGCGCTTTGGCAATTTGCTGGCGCAGCGCGGCATAGATCGGGCTGGCGGAATAGCCGGCATAGCGCAGGCCCTTCCAGGCCACGAGCACCTGCGGATCACTCATTGGCATATACACCAAGGGGATACTGTCGGAGTCCGACGGCGGCAAGTGCCGAGCCGTGATCCCCTTATCGATGCTCACCACCAAGTCCGGTTTGATGCCGTGCTCAATTAACGGCCGGTAAGCCGTATCGACACTGATAAACAGAGGCCGCTGCACCTGCTCACGAATAGCCAGAAGCTTTTCGAAGTGCTGCTCCAGGCTCGGCCCCGTACCAATCACATAGACTTCCTGCCCCGCCTGCGAGCCGAACAGCTCAGCGATATCACGGTCACTGCGCAACAGCTCGAGGCTGTCCTGCAAGCGCTGGAGAATCTGCGGAGATTGCGGATCGAACTCGCGATTATTGAAGCTCAGGTGCACTTCGCTGACCAGTCGATCACGAATCCTGGCATTAAACTCATCCGCTAATTCCAACTCGGACGGCAGCGCAAAGAACGGTAACTGGATCTCGCGGCAATCGGCGGCATAACTCAGTTCGACCCGTGGATCACTGAGCCAGGGCGTTTGGTCAAGGAGGCTGAGGACCAAAGCAAACAACCCACCGTTGAGAATGTGCACCTGCAACCGTCGTAGCTCGGGATTTTCCAGCAAGACCTGCTGCAAATCGCCCAGCCCCGTACCGTACACATGCAGCATCGGACTCTCAGGTGGCAGAGTGGCGGCTTGCAGGCGGGCTTCAGCAGTGCGGTCATGGCGACTGGTCAACTGAATGCCGGCAATCCTCAGGGTTGAACCCAACCCTTCCACCAGTTCGACCTGCAATGATTCGCTATCTTCGGCCAACAACCGGGAGAACACCTCCGGCCAGCGCGCCTGTAGCACCTCGGCATTTTGCTGAAAGCTCTCGCTCATGCTGCCTCACTCAAAACGTGCGCAAAAAAATAGCGCTCAAGGTTAACTCACCTGAAGCGCTATTTTTAGAAGCTTATGCAATCACGAGCGATGAATGATCGCCGAGCCCCAGGACAAGCCAACACCAAAGCCACTCAACGCAACCCGATTCCAATCGCTGTCGAGCACGTGTTTTTCCAGCAACAAAGGAATGCTCGAAGAAACGGTATTACCGGTTTCCAGCATGTCCTTGAGAAACTTCTCCGGATCACCTTCAAAACGCCGGGCTACAGCATCGACAATCGCAGCACTGCCCTGGTGAATACAGAAGGCGTCGATATCGTCCGAATGC
Source organism: Pseudomonas sp. 10C3 (assembly GCF_036346185.1). Taxonomy (NCBI): domain Bacteria; kingdom Pseudomonadati; phylum Pseudomonadota; class Gammaproteobacteria; order Pseudomonadales; family Pseudomonadaceae; genus Pseudomonas; species Pseudomonas sp. 10C3. The sequence continues at coordinate 283,021 of NZ_JASJVE010000002.1, forward strand.
AAGCCAGACTCATCCAGCAACTCGTGCAGGTGCGCGGGCACTTTGAGCAGCGCGAAGTTGAAGACCTGACGGCCATTCATGAAAAACACGCCGTTACTGACCTTCAGGTGCGGTGCGCCGGAACCGTCAGTGCCAAATTTGGCCTTGCCCAGCTGCCAGTCAGCCCCCTCGCCCATCCACGTGGCTGTCGCAGCATCGCCAAACAGCATCGTGGTATTGCGATCTTCGGGGTCGACAATTTTCGAGTACGGGTCGCAGGTCACCAGCAGGCCGTTCTTCAGCCCTGCGGCGTCCATGAAGCCCTTGAGCGCATACAGGCCGTAGACGTAGCCCGAGCACCCAAGGGAGATATCGAACGCGGCCACATGGGTCGACAGGCCGAGCTTGTCCTGAACGATGGCGGAGGTGTGGGGCAAGGCCTCTTCGTCGCCGTTCTGGGTGACGACGATCAGCACGTCGATGGATTCGCGCTTGAGGTCGGGATTCTTGGCGAACAAGGCATTGACGGCCTCGACGCACAGGTCAGACGTTTCTTGCCCGGCGTCTTTGCGCGGCAGGAAAGCAGAACCGATCTTGCCCAGAATGAACTCTTCATCCTTGGCGAACTTAGCACCTTGTGCGTAGTTATCGACGCCGGCTACGGGCACGTAACTCGCTATGCTTTTTATGCCAATCATTATGGCTTCCCAATAATAAACAGCTGAATATCACCGTTCTCTGCAATCGAGAGCGCTGGCCAACAGAGATTTCCTGTCGTCCACAAGGAGCGACAGCGAAGGGAATAAGTGGCTATCGCCAGGCCAATAAAGAGCCAAGCGCCATCATTCCCTATTAATACAATACAGTGAAGATGCGCGTTATGACTCGCAGGTCACGCTATTTTGCCGAATCAGCCACAGAAGCTGTTATTCGACCAATGACCAGTCCAGGGGTGTACCCCGTTTCAAGGCCTGTCCCGCACGTCGCCCGATGAGCGCATCGCGGTGTTTTGGGGCCAATCCAAAGCCCGGACGGATTGCTCTCAGGTTGTCAGCACTGAAGACTTCACCGGCGACCATATCCTGAGTCACATACAGTGATCGACGATAGACCAGTGACGCGCGCTCGGCCTCTGTGACGCCATAATGCACGTGCCCCATGGCCTGCCAGGCACGTTCGGTTTCAATGACCAGGCTAGCCATTTCAGCCGGTTCCAGGGAAAAGCTCGCATCTACCCCGCCAGCGGCTCGATCCAGAGTGAAATGTTTTTCGATCACTGTCGCCCCGAGCGCTACGGCTGCCACGGAAACGCCAACGCCCATGGAATGATCGGACAATCCCACCTCGCAACCAAACAAATCGCGCAAATGCGGGATGGTGCGCACATGGCTGTTTTCTGGCGAGGCCGGGTAAGTACTGGTGCACTTGAGCAACACCAAGTCCTTGCACCCGGCAGCACGAGCAGCGCGAACCGTCTCGTCCAGTTCGGCGATACTCGCCATGCCGGTCGAGATAATCAACGGCTTGCCGGTCGACGCGACCCGGCGAATCAACGGTAAATCGGTATTTTCGAAACTGGCGATTTTGTAAGCCGGCACATCCAGGCTTTCAAGAAAATCCACCGAACTGTCATCGAATGGCGTCGAAAATGCCAGCATCCCCAGCGCTTTGGCCCGGGCAAAAATCGGCGCGTGCCACTCCCAGGGTGTGTGGGCTTTCTCGTACAACGCGTAGAGGGACGACCCCGCCCACAGACTATTGGGGTCCTTGATAAAAAACTCGCCGTGCTCAAGGTCCAGGGTCATGGTATCGGCGGTGTAGGTTTGCAGTTTCAAGGCGTGAGCACCGGCCTTGGCCGCCGCCTCGACAATCTGTAGCGCGACCTCAAGCGACTGGTTATGGTTGCCGCTCATTTCGGCGATGATGAACGGCGCGGTATCGGCACCAATCGAACGCGAGCCTATCTTGAAACTAGTCATTGGCATGATCCTTTAAAACGCGCTCGAAACGGCAGGCACTCTGCTGGTAGCCCGCATCGCGAAACAGGTTGATCGACGCCTGGTTGGCCGGCAGCACCTGAGCATCGATCACTCGTAGTTGCGGCCAGTGACGCGTGATGAATCGCTCCCCTCCGGCCAGTAGCGCCCTGCCCCAGCCCAGACCGAATCGCCCTTCGAATAGGTAAATCGATACTTCAGTCCTTGTATCCAGCCTGTCATAGCGCAGCACGCCCACCGGGCCGTCGACCGTTTCTGCAACCAACAGCAGGCGTTGGTCATTCACGAGGGTGGCAGCCAACCAGGTCAGATGACCGGCCCAATCAATGGCGTGCGATTCCACCGACCAGCGCCGGACCTCTTCAGCGTTGCGCCCATCGAACAGCAGACGTGCGTCGTCTATCGTCGCCGGGCGCAATTGCAGCACCTCACCGGCCAGGGCCGCTGCCACACGGCGTGCGCCACAGCCATCGACCAGCTGGCGAGAGCGCTTGGCAAAACTCCGACGCAACCCCTGATTGGCCAACAACACACTGATCGATTGACGCAATGACTCAACAGAAACCTGGTCACGCGGCCCCAGGTACAGGTGCGCACCGACTTCAGCCAAACGTTCAGCGTTGGCCTGTTGATTGGCCGCCACCGCGATACAGATCGTTGGCAGTCCCAAGGCGGCACGCTCCCAACTGGTGCCGCCGCCCGCGCCGACAAACAGATCGGCATGCGCCATCAGCTCAGCGAACTGGTCCGTGTGGGTTTGCAATCGCCAGGTGGAACGCCCTGAGGCCAGTGCCTGCATCCGCGTCCACTCGGGGTTACCGGTGCCCGCGATAAAGTCGACTTCCAACCCGTCTAGTTCACTCAACGCCAACATCGCCTTCCAGGTTTCCCCGGCGGCATCGAAGCCGCCGAAATTCACCAGAACCCGACGCGCCAGGGCCTGAATCGGCACCGGGTCGCGCTTGAACTCATCCCGAATCATGGCAAAACGTGGGCCGAACAACGTTCGGCACTCGGGTCCCACCCACGGTGCATAAGCGCTCGGCGTGCCGCTGAAGTTCTGGTCGAGCAACAGATCAACAGCGTGACGGCGGTTGGCCAGATCATCGATTGCTGCGATCCGTGGTGCCCATTGTCGGGCGGCGGTCTGCCAATGATGATCGAGGCCATAGTGATCGACGATGATCCAGTCGAACGCATCCTCTACCGTCAGCAACTGCTGCAGTGCCGCAATGTCCGCCTGCCAAGGCAACGCAGCTTCGATGTCTTGCCCTGCATTGGCTTGCTCAGCGTACGTCGCAGGTAACCCATAAGCGCGCCATCCCTGAGTCGCGAGATGCTCGAGCAAATGCCCAGGCAATAAGCGACAGGCAAAAGCCACGTCATGTCCGCCGTCGCGCAATACCTTGGCCAAGGTCAGGCACCGCGCAATATGGCCGCTGCCTATAGCGTGCGAGGCATCCGCCCGGATCAGCACTCTCACGACTCCAGCTCTCCACCCGCCAGCAACGCTGCGTAGAGGTACTCGGCGCGGGTCCAGTCCTCTTCGCTGTCGATATCCTGGACCAGATGCCGGGGCAAGATCACCGGCAAACTCTGATCCGAAAACAATACATCACCCCGCAACCATGCCTCGGTGCGCCCCCAATAGAACTGTCCGGCGTCCTGATAGGCCACGGGCAGGTCCTGGGATCGGGTTTCCCGGTACTGCGGATACAGCGGTTGCAGGGCGCCCTGCTCATTCAGACTCAGCGCACGCTGCACGGCAAAGCCAAAACCGCACACGGAAAAGGCAAAGGATTTCCCCGGGTTCTGCTCGAGGGCCGTCAAGCCTTCGCGCAGGTAGCGCCCTTGCAGCAAAGGTGCTGTGGCATAGATACAACAAGCGTAATCGAAGCAGTGCCCCTGCTCCTGCAGTGTCGCCAGCCCATGCATGATCACCGCCGCCGTACCGGTGAAGTCATCGGCCAGTTGCGCCGGGCGCATGAAGGGTACCCATGCACCGTGGGCCCTGGCGATCGCAGCGATTTCTTCATCGTCGGTACTGACCACAACCTGATCGAACAGGCCGCTCCGTAGCGCAGCCAGAATCGACCAGACAATCATCGGCTGGCCGTTGAACAGCTTGAGATTCTTGCGCGGGATCCGTTTACTGCCACCCCGCGCCGGGATGATTGCTACCGCTGTCACAGGCGCTTTTCCAATAGAAACCAGTTGATATCGTCGGTCGGGAACTGCGGATCGCGGTGATAGCTGAACCCATAGTCGAGCAGGTGCAGATCACTGTAGCGATCGAGCATTTCCCCGGCAAAATCACGCTTGAACAACTTGCCGCTGTTACCGCGATAGGACACCTCTACCGGCACCGGGTTGTAGTACTCGCAAATCAGGATATAGCGTTGACTCAGTTGGTACAGCTGAGCGTAAGCCGCAGGCAGCAGTTCAGGCGCGAGGTGAATCAGTACGCCTTTGCTCAGGGTCAACTGGAAAGTCCGATCATGTGGATAGTCGAACAACGAACCATGCCAGACGTCCGCAACCCCCAGCGCTTGCGCATAGGCCTGAGCCTGAGCATTGATCTCGACCCCCTGAAGCACACATGTTGGCAATAGCTGATGCAAAGCTTGCAGGTTATTGCCCGTGTTGGTGCCCAACTCCAACAGACTCTCTAGCCGTGAGGTTCGCGCCAGCGCTTTGGCAAACAACGCCAGGTTGGCTGCGATCAGCGGCTGCCCCTGATTGCGTCCCGCGTATTGGTCACCGAACTCGCCCCGCCAGAACTGCTCTTGCTCACTTAATTCACGCATGCACTACTCTCATCAACGGATCGCGGCAAGAAGGCACTTAGCCAAGCAGGCTACGCAACTGCTCGATCACATAGTCTTGTTGCTCGTCTGTCAGGTCCGGGAACAGCGGCAAGGTGACCGCCTCGTCGAAATAACGCTCGGCCTCTGGATAATCGCCATCTGTGAATCCTGACTCGCGGTAGTAAGGCTGTAGATGCACCGGAATATAGTGCAGGTTCACACCGATCCCTGCAGTTCTCAACGCATCGAAAAGGTCTCGTTGGCTAAGTTTTACTTGATCAAACCGCACACGCACCACATACAGATGCCAAGCAGATTCGGCGCCTGCCTGTGCAGTCGGTAACACCAACGGAAGTTCAGCCAACAGTCGCTCATAACGCGCGGCCAATTGGCGCCGCCTCGCGATAAAACCGTCGAGCCTGGCCAACTGCGAAAGGCCCAATGCAGCGTGCAGGTCGGTCATTCGATAATTGAAGCCCAACTCCAGTTGCTGGTAGTACCAAAGCCCCTGGCTGGGTAGCGACATCTGCGACGGATCGCTGGTAATGCCATGGCTGCGCAACCGACGCAAACGTTCGGCAAGCTCTGGCCTATTGGTCAGGACCATACCGCCTTCACCCGAGGTAATAATTTTCACCGGATGAAAACTGAAGACCGTCATCGTTGCATGCGCGCCACAACCCACTGGACGTCCGTCATAGGACGCCCCGACCGCGTGCGCCGCGTCTTCGATCAAGGTGAATGCGTAACGTTCGGCGAGCCCGGCAATGGCTTGCATGTCGCAGCTCTGACCAGAGAATGCCACCGCCACCACCACCTTCGGCAGTTTTCCGACGCGCTCGGCGGCTTCGAGTTTTTGCGCCAGCAAGCCGGCGTCGAGGTTCCAGGTATGCGGATCGATGTCAACGAAGTCCACATCGGCGCCGCAGTAGCGTCCGCAGTTGGCGGAGGCAACGAAAGTATTAGGCGTGGTCCACAGCCGATCACCGGGGCCCAATCCTGCCGCCAGACAGGCGATATGCAACGCTGCCGTGGCATTGCACACCGCAACCGCGAAATCCGCCTGACAGCGCTCAGCCATTGCCGATTCAAAGCGCTCGATGGTTGGGCCCTGGGTCAGCCACGGGGACTTGAGAACCTCAACCACCGCGTCGATATCCGCCTGGTCGATGCTCTGTCGCCCGTATGGAATCGAGTATGGAATCATGAATGCAGCTCAGCGTGCAGATCCGCGATCTGACCCACGCTCAAAAACTCTGGATTGGTATCGGAACGATACTCAAAGGTTTCGTCTACTTGAGCACCACACTCACCGAGGCCATTGACGGCATAGTCGACGTCGACGTTGGTAAACCGGATCGAGGGCTGGATGGTGTAGTGATCGGAGAACTCCAGGGTCATTCGCGCATCGTCGAGCGGCACCATCAACTCATGGAGTTTTTCACCGGGACGAATCCCGACATTTTTGTGCGGTAGATGCTCGGCCATGCCCACGGCCAGATCGATAATCCGGATCGACGGAATCTTCGGCACAAACACCTCGCCGCCGTGCATGCGCGCAAAGCTGTCGAGCACGAACTGCACACCATGATCCAGGGTGATCCAGAACCGCGTCATGCGCACGTCAGTGATCGGCAACTCCCGCGCACCGTCGCTAATCAATTTACTGAAGAACGGCACTACCGAACCTCGAGAACCCGCCACATTGCCATACCGCACCACAGCGAAACGCGTTGGCTGGTCACCGGCAATGTTATTCGCCGCAACGAACAACTTGTCCGACAGCAGCTTGGTTGCGCCATACAAGTTGATCGGGCTAGCCGCCTTGTCGGTGGACAAGGCGATAACCTTTTTCACCCCATTGTCGATGGCCGCAGCAATAATATTTTCCGCGCCGTTGACGTTGGTGCGGATGCATTCGGTCGGGTTGTACTCGGCGGCCGGCACCTGCTTCAAGGCTGCCGCATGCACCACATAATCGATCCCGCGCATGGCCAGACGCAGCCGCTCGGCATCGCGCACATCCCCCAGAAAATAACGCATACACGGCGCGTTGAACGTCTGTTGCATCTCGTATTGCTTGAGCTCGTCGCGGGAGAACACCACGACACGCTTGGGCTGATACTGCTCAAGCAAACGGCGGATAAAGTTGCGACCGAACGAGCCGGTGCCACCCGAGATAAAAATTGATTTGCCGTTAAACATGCCGTGAGTCCTTTTCCTGTCGACCAGACTTAAGCAAGCAACTGCGCCCAGTTCACACTGGTCGGGCTGCCAAGGGTAAAGCCCTTGCCGGTCAAAGCGAGGTTCTTGTTGTACGCCAAATCGTGCTGGAACGGTCCTGCCCACTTGTCGCGCAGAGCCTCAAGGGCGACTGGCAACGTTGGCAGGGTGCCTGGGTGAATTACTTGCACCTGCGGCGTCCAGACCGTCAGGTAGCCGGCCTGGGCGATTTTCAAGCACAGATCGACATCACTGAAGGCCTCGGAGAAGCGCTCTTCGTCCAGACCGCCAACGGTTTCATACAGTTCTTTACGGACCATCAGGCACGCAGCGGAGACCGCCGAGTAGTTTTGCTCAAGCACCAGACGATGCAAATAACCATTGGCTTTCACAGGTTCGCCGACAAACGCCGAGCCGGCCGCGTCATGCATGCCAAGAATAAGCCCGGCCTGAGTCACATTACCCTCACGATCAACCAGCTTTGGCCCTACCACGCCGACTTCCGGACGCTGCGCCTGATTGAGCAACGTCTCGATCCAGTTCGGGTTGACCACCTCGCTGTCGACCGCCAGCAAGATCAGGTATTCACCCTGCGCCTGCTGACAGGCTGCATTGTAAAGCGCGGACGTACTGAGGCTTTGCTTGGATCGCAACACCCGCACCTTGCCGGTTTTTTGCTCCTGGGCGTCAAGCCAGGCCGAAACCGCCGAGGATTGACTGTGGTTGTCGGCGATCAGCACTTCATAGCGCAGGTAGCGTGTTCTTTGCAGGACGCTGTCCAGACAACGTTCCAGCAGTGGGAGGTTGTCCTGACTCGGCACGATGATCGACACCAGCGGACGCTCAGTGTGGCGATAATCAATCTGCCAGGTACCGGGCGTCGCCGAACTGATTTGCGCCTTATAACCACGGTTCGCAAGATGCCGAATCAACGCCAGGCGCTCATGGGGATTTTCCTCTAGAACCGGCGCCTGGCAGATGAGTAACGGCTCATCCAGATGAGCCAGCCAGGCCATACCGCCTTGCTCAATCATCCGCAGCAGCAAATCAAATTCAAGTGCCTTACTGAAGTCCGCTGAGTAACCACCCGCTTCCACCAGTACATCGCGACGGATCAGCCAGTGTCGTGCCATCAGCGTCGGCAGGCTTTGCAACAAGTCGAGGTTGAAGCCTGGGCGGAACACATCGATCAGTGCGCCGTTGGGCTGTCGGTGAATTTCATCCGCAGCCACCGCGCGGCATTCGGGGGCCGCCAGCAGTTCCAGGCTGGCGCGCAACAAACCGCTGGCAGTGAACTGGTCTCCTGCCTCAGCCAGAAGCATCCAGTCGCAGGACGATTGGCGAGCCACTTGATTCAGCTTGTCTATGTAGTTGCCTGCGGTGACCTTGACAAAGTGCAGGACGTTTTGCGCAGTGGTAGCAGACTGCGGCTCACCGGTGGTGAACACCACAATCTTGAATTTTTTGCAGTATCCCTCTAACAGACTGTCGAGGGTAACTTGCAGTTTTTCGACGTTATTATCGAGGTCCAGTAACAAAATACCGAACTGCGGACCTCCTTCATGGACCGCCAGATGCCCTGTAATCGACTCCAGTTCTTCGGCATTCGGACGTCGCGCTTCCAACCACTTGAGCAAGCGACCCGAGAGCATATTGTCGAATGTTTGACGGTAGTCAGAAGGCGATACTGCATCCAGGCGCTGAGCCCAGTCGAGCATCAGTTGGGCCTCATCCTGCTCACCAATATTTTCAAGCTGTTGCGCCAGCTGCTTGACCACTCGCATATTGAACGGATTGCAGTCCTGCGCCTGCCACAGACGATCGACAATGCTCTCGGCGATATCATTGTTGTGAGGTCGCAGCAAATCTTCTTGCCGAGTCCATACGCCTTCAAGCGCCTGAAGCTGTACACGGCCAGCCGGCATGGCGTGGAGCAAAAACTCGAACCGGGTCAACTGATCGAAAAACGCCTGGTTGTAGAACGGCATTTCCACATATTGCTTGGGCCCGAAACGTCGCACCGGCTCCGCATGAGCGGCTGTCCATGTGGACTCGAAAATCAGCTCGGCCGCCAACGCATTGCCCGTACGCAAACTGGCGGTCATCGCCGCAAAACTCTCGAGCGCAAACTGCTTCGCCTGCTCATGGTCGAGGTCTTTGATGCCCGTGGGCAGCGATGCTAGGAATTCAGCAAACGCCTCGCGCTCGGCCACTGATTTGGAGTCGGTATAACAGAGTGAGGTATACACCTCAGTGTTATGGTCGGAATGAATGTAATTGATCTCACGCACAACATACGGAATCGGCAGAATCCGCGCCTTGGCGCGTGCCAGCATGTAGTACACGTGGCCGACTTCCTGCCACTGAAAGATAGTGCCTTCCGGCATGACGGCATACCAGTCGCGCAACAGTGCAGTGCGGTGAACGGCATAGAAAGGCGGGATGTACTGGCCCATGTAGTCAAGCACACGGTCCTGAGCGCGTTCGGACGAGTAGTCTTCACAGACCTTTTTGTCACGTCGGTAATAGCTCACGCTATTGGCCAGGGTCAGGTACATCAGGCAATAGCCGTGACACATCCCATAGTCCTGGTTCGCCTCCAGAAACGCTACCGAATCGCAGAGCGCGTCATGCACGATGAAATCATCGTCCGCAGCGAACACCATGTAAGGCGTGGTCACTTGCTCGACGCCGTAGGCCAGTTTGGTCTGAATCCCCCAGTAGCCGAACTGTGGAAGATGCCGATAGTCGACCGACGCTAAATGCCCTGCTATCCCCTCGGATGGCTGGATTGACGAGTCCAGTACCAGAATCTTGCAAGGCAGCGAGCTGTAAAACTGCACAGCTCTGCGCAAAAAGGCCGGCCGGTTGTGGGTAATCAGCACCACTGTCAGCAGCTCACTCAGAGGTAACGCGTGTTCAGAACCATACTTGCCTTGCATAACTTTCCCCACACCCGGCGAATCGCAAAAAAATACTCAACGATGATGTTGCGGCTTAACCAACCCGTCGCAGATAACCATCCGGCGCGACGGTGATCAGCAATTTGCTGTGGATCGCGGAATCGATCTCGAAATCGCGATTTTCTTTCAAATAAGCCCAGACTGCAGTTTTCGGGTTATCGCCTTTGCCCCACGGACGATCTGGAAAGGCGTCTTCGGGCATATCTTCGACCACAGTGTCCATGACCACGCAATAGCTGCCGACCGAAACCAGCGGCGCGTATAGACGCAGTTCCTCAAGAACATGTTCGTGGGTGTGGTTGGAGTCGAGCACTACCAAGACTTTCTTACCGGCGATGCGCGCCCGCACTTGATCGACAATCGCCGGATCGATACTAGACCCCTGGATCATATGAATCCGATGGCTCATCGGATGCGCTTCAATCGCCTCACGGTTGTGCTGGCGGATATCGATATCGACACCCACCACTTCACCGTGTCCGATCAATTCAAGCATCGATGCATAAAACACCAGGGAGCCGCCGTGGGCGATTCCGGTTTCAATAATTACATCAGGCCGCTGCGACCAAATGATTTCCTGCATGGCGATCATATCCTGGGGAAATTGAATGATCGGCCGCCCCATCCAGCTGAAGTTGTAGGTGTACTTGTGTTTTGCCGTCGTACCTACCCAGCCCAGAGAAGTGGCTTGAAGCTCTTTGTCCTGCTCCAGTCCTTCGATATTTTGTTTTACTTCTTCACGAAACAACTCATGAGGATTCATAGGAAACTCTCCGAAAAATAGGGGCGGCTTTACTTGAAAACCCGGCCATCCTGATAGGAAACAGCATTCGACCTGATGATTCTGGCGGGATTACCCACCACCACTGCATAGTCAGGAACGTCTTGGGTGACGACCGCCCCGGCGCCAATAGTGACCCAACGACCAATGCGCAAACGGGGCAAAATGGTCGCATTGATACCGATGAAGGCACCGTCTCCGATCTCGACACAGCCGGCGATACAGACCCCAGGCGCCATGAACACTGAATGACCAATCCGGCCTTCATGCCCAATCACGCTTCCTGCACTGATACTGGTGTTGTCACCCAACGCGACGTCGGCCTGCATGATCACGCCCTCCTGCAGATAACAGCCAACGCCCATTCGGACCATCGTCAGATCAATGCCAGGATGCACAAAGTTACCCAATGTTCCGCCGGCCTCGACGATCTGGCAGGTTGTCTCGTAGCGAAGCTCGGTAGAGCCGGTAATCAGGTTGACGAACAGGGTGTCCGGCCCCTTCAGATCGGCCACACGATCAGTACCACCAACCACTGGAACACCAAAAAAATCAGCGCCCTGTTTGGCCGGATTATTGTCCAGAAACAAAAACTCGACGTTCGGGTTCGCGCGCTGCACCGAACGAATCATGCGTACGGCCTCAGGATTCGCCGCACCCAACAAGTAAATATTCACAGCAGCCCCAGCCCCCTGCTTGCGCAGACAGCGCGAACCACCGCAATGACCCGCTGCTGATCCGAGTCAGTCATATCGTGATAACTCGGCAGATTGATCGCACGCTCCGACAGTGAAAAAGCCACCGGCGTATCGACATCCATCGCGCTGAACATCGGCAGCGACGACAATGGCCAGAAGAACACTCGCGCGTCGATATCAGCGGTTTTGAAAGCCTCGATCAAGGTGTCGCGAGTAATCCCGGTGCTCTCTTCAAACACCAACGTCGGCATCCAGTAGCCGTTGCGTGAGTGATCCGGCTGCGGGTTCATTGAAATACCCGGAATCTCCAGCAGAGCACTGGCGTAGTTGGCGAATATGGCGCGCTTGCGCTCAATCAGATCGTTGACCCGTTCAATCTGAGCACAGCCGATGGCGGCCTGCAGGTTGCTCATCTTGTATTTAAATCCAATGAAATCTGGCCAGAACTGACGCGTACTGCCGTTCACCCGACCATGATTGGACAAGGTCAGAACCCGCTCGTACACGGATCTGTCCGACGTCACAAACATACCGCCTTCACCGGTGGTGAGGGTCTTGGTGCCGTGAAAGGAGAACGCCCCAAAAGTCCCCAGCGAACCGGCAGGCTTGGCGCGCCACTGGGAACCGATAGCTTCGGCGGCATCTTCGATCACTGCAATGCCGAACTCGCGGCCGATCGCCAGTAACGCGTCCATGTCGCACAGATTGCCGTAGAGATGCACCGCGACAATGGCTTTGGTACGAGGGGTGATGGCTTGCCGGACTTTTTCCGGATCCAGGCACCAACTGTCCGGCGATACGTCGACAAACACTGGGGTAGCGCCAAGGTAGGTAATCGGCGCCGCAGAAGCGATCCAGTTGGTGTTGCCCAGAATCACTTCATCGCCCGACCCGATCTCGAGTGCCGCCATCCCCATGTGCAAGGCACCGGTGCAGCTTGAAGTTGCTATGGCGTAAGGCACGCCCATATGCTCGGCAAAGGCCTTCTCGAAACGGGTGATGTATTCATAGCAGCGCTCGCCCCAGCCGTTCTGTACTGCATCCAGTACATAGGATGCTTCCAGCTCACCCACACTCGGTTTGGTGTAATGAATTCTGCTCATCGGTAGCTCAACTCCGGAACCGCAACGACAAAACGACCACCCCACGTGCTAACGCAGGCGTACTGCTGAGTGATTTCATCCAGCAGATTCCATGGCAACACCAATACGTAATCCGGTTTTTCTTTCTCGATATGATCGGGAGAGACCACAGGAATGCGACTGCCCGGCAAGAACTTGCCCTGCTTATGCGGGTTGGCATCCGCGACCCAGGCCAGCAGATCAGGTTTGACCCCGGCATAGTTGAGCAAGGTATTGCCTTTGGCAGCGGCACCATAGCCGACCACGCGCTTGCCTTCGGCTTTGGCCTGCAACAGGAAGCGCAGCAGTTCATGCTTGATGCGTTCGGCGGCCGGAGCCAGCGTTGCGTAGAACCCGGGGGTTTTCACCCCGGAGATCAGCTCGACATCCAGCACATGCTGCACGGCCGGTTGCAGCGCACGGCGCACGCCATCAGCGCGCTGGACGAAGACCCGCAGCGAGCCGCCATGGGTCGGCAGTTCGCTGACATCGAAGACTTCCAGGCCATTGCGTTCGCACAAACGCTGCACGGCCGTCAGCGACAGATAAGAATAATGCTCGTGGTAGAGGGTATCGAACTGAGCCCCCGCCATCAGCGTCAGCAGGTGCGGGAACTCGAAGGTTGCGACACCGGTGGACTTCAACAACGTAGCAAAGCCGCTCAGGAAGTCATTGATGTCCGGGACATGCGCCAACACATTGTTGGCCGCCATCAGGTCCGCCGCCCAGCCCTCTTCAAGCAAATGCAAGGCGGTCTCTCGACCAAAGAACAGCTCGCGAATCTCCAGCCCCTTTTCCCGCGCTGCCTGAGCCGTGCTGTGGGTCGGCTCGACGCCGAGGCAGGCGATGCCGCGTTTGGCCACGTATTGCAGCAGGTAACCGTCGTTGGCGGCGATTTCCACCACCCGACTGTCAGTCGTCAGGCCAAAGCGCTCGACCATCTCCGCGACATAGCGCTCGGCATGAGCCAGCCAGGTGCTGGAATAGGAACTGAAGTAGGCATAGTCGGCGTCGAACAGGCTGTCGGCGCGGGTGTAGTCCTCGGTCTGGACCAGCCAGCACTCCTGACACACCTGCACCTTCAACGGCACCCATTGCTCGGACTGCTCCAGTTGCTCGGCCCGCAAGTACGCATTGGAGGGCGGCGACGTGCCGAGATCAATCAGCGACAAGGTCAATGGGGTGCCGCAACCTCGGCAGTTCATAGACGCACTCCAACGAACTGAGGATCGAGCAAGGGATGCGAGGCATCCCGTGCTGACAGATTTTTGACAACCAACGGCCAGGCTATCGCCAGCCGGGGGTCTAGTACTGAAAGACCGCCCTCGTGATCCGGGGCATAGTCGGCACTGTGCAGATAGAGCAGCTCGGCATCGTCGGTCAGGGTCTGAAAACCATGGGCAAAACCTGCCGGAATCAGCAGGCTACGACCATCCCCTGCGCACAAATGCTCGGCATGCCAGTTCAGGAACGTCTCGGAATCCGGCCGCAGATCCACCGCTACATCCCAGACTTCGCCCCGCAGGCAGGTAATCAGTTTGGCTTCCGGCTGTTCGGCTTTTTGATAATGCAGGCCGCGCACACTGCCCCGCTCGCGGGTGCAAGAATGGTTGATTTGACGAATATGAAACGACTGACCGAAGGCACTCAAACCACCTTCACAGAACAGCCGGGCGAAGTGCCCACGCTGATCCTCATGGCGCTTGTGCTGCACGTTGAACAGTCCGGTCAACGGTAGCGGGGTTAACAAAAACTCACTCACAACTGCCCCCGATACAGGTTCAGCTGAGCGAGCGTTACTTCACGCATGTCCTCGCCATTCTTCCAGGCCAAGTGCCAATCCAGCGTCTGCTCCAGGCATTGCTGCAATGACCAGCGCGGCTGCCACGCCAACAACTGACGGGCGCGACTGCTGTCCAGACGTAACAAGCCGGCCTCGTGAAAATCGCTTGGTTCAATACGCAGCCCCGGCGCTTGCGGCCAGCGCTTGGCAAGCAGCTCAACCACCTCGCCGACACTGCACATATCGCTTTCACCGGGTCCGAAGTTCCATGCACCGGAGAACTGCGGGCCTTGTTCGTACAGGCCAGCGGCCAATTGCAGGTAGCCCGCCAATGGCTCCAGCGCATGCTGCCAGGGGCGAACAGCCTGTGGATAGCGCAGAGTCACCGGTTCACCAGCCGACCAGGCCTTGAGCACATCAGGGATCAAACGCTCGGGAGCGAAATCGCCACCACCGAGTACGTTACCGGCGCGCGCCGTGGCCAGTGCCAAACCGTGTTCGGCATAACGTTCGGCCGGAAAGAACGAGACCGCATACGATTGTGCGAGCAACTCGCAGCAGGCCTTGCTACTGCTGTAGGGATCATGTCCGCCGAGGGGCTCGTTTTCACGATACGGCCACAGCCATTCCTGGTTGGCGTAGACCTTGTCGGTCGTCACCAGTACGCAAGCACGCACCCCACCGATCTGGCGAATCGCTTCCAGCAGGTTGAGGGTGCCCATGACATTGCTTGAATAGGTGCCAAGCGGGTCGCGATAGCCTTCACGCACCAGCGGTTGCGCCGCAAGATGCAGGACAATCTCGGGCTGGACCTCTGCGATCAGTTCAAGTAGGGCGCCGAGATCGCGCAAGTCACCGCGCTGATCATTGATGCCTTCAGTGACCCGAGCCAGTTCGAACAAGCTCGGCTCGGTCGAAGGATCAAGGGCAAAACCACTGACCTCGGCACCGAGGCTTTTCAACCACAGCGTCAACCAACTGCCCTTGAAACCGGTGTGACCCGTCAGCAGAACCCGCTTGCCGCGCCAGAATTCCAGGTTCAGTCCCATTGCTTCCATGGGGCCTCCCCACTTTGCCACAGACTTTCAAGATAATTCTTGTCGCGCAGGGTATCCATCGGGTGCCAGAAACCATCGTGCTGGAACGCCGTCAATTGCCCTCGCTCGGCCAGACCAATCAAGGGCTCTGATTCCCAGACCGTCTCATCGCTGTTAATCAGGGATAAAACCTTGGGCGACAACACAAAGAAGCCGCCATTGATCCAACCACCGTCGCCACGGGGTTTTTCGGTGAACCCGCTGACCAGATTGCCCTCGCGCTCCAGCGCGCCATAACGACCCGGCGGCTGCACTGCCGTGACGGTGGCCAATTTGCCGTGGGAAAGATGGAAGTCCACCAGTTCGCCAATATTCAGATCGGAAACACCATCGCCATAGGTGAAGCAGAACGCCTCTTCATTTTCCACGTAACGGCTGGCCCGCAGCAAACGGCCGCCGGTCATGGTGTCCTCACCGGTGTCGATCAGTGTCACCCGCCAGGGTTCGCTATAGTTCTGATGAACGTCCATGCGGTTGTTACACATGTCGAAGGTAACGTCGGAAGTATGCAGGAAGTAGTTGGCGAAAAAGTCCTTGATCGCGTAGCCCTTGTAGCCGAGACAGATCACGAAGTCGTGAATTCCGTGAGCGGAATACTGCTTCATGATGTGCCAGAGAATTGGCTTGCCGCCGATCTCAATCATCGGTTTGGGCTTCAGGTGCGACTCTTCGCTAATGCGCGTGCCCAGGCCACCCGCCAAAATAACTGCCTTCATCTTGTCCCCTTTTATTCGTCACAGGGCTCAGCCAAGCTTTTACGGGCTTTGCAGGCCTTCTGTATAAAACCTTCAACGCCGCTCATGGCTCTTCTGGCAACGCCGGAAATGCATGTTTTATGACGATATACGGGGGACCTGCAGGAAACGCGCCAGCTCGGATTGCCCGAGCTGGCAGTTTACTGACTCAAAACAGCACTTAAATCCCTGGAGTTTAATCCGCCAACCAACCATTTTCCCAATACCGCAAGTTGTCCCCGCGCAGCATGTAATCGCGCAGTACCGTCTCACGCAGCTCATCACCCATACGGTAGCTGGCATCAGGGTCGGCCAGGTGCATGCGAATGGCCTGCAGCCATTCCTCTGTGCTGTTGCCGATGACCCGAGTACACGGCAGGTAACCTCGATAGGCGGCGGTGTCGGTGCACACCACCGGATAACCGCAAGCGCCATACTCCAGCAAGCGCAGGTTGCTTTTGCAGTCGTTGAAAATATGGAATTCCAGAGGCGCCAGGGCCAGGTCCAGATTCAGGCTGGCCAGCTTGGCCGGGTAGACACGCATATCGATCACCCCATGGAATTCGTGCAGATAAGGCCGCAACGCTTCCGGGCACATACCGAAAAACACCCAATCCACTTCATTGGCCAGCTCGCGAACAACCTCGGCAATGATCTCCAGATCCCCCGAGTGACTGGTGCCACCCCCCCAGCCTACCCGAGGTTTTTTTGACGTCCGGCGCTGGCTGGACAACCCGGCCCACAAATCCGGCGCCAGCATATTCGGCACGACCCGAATGTCGTGGTGCATGTCCGACAGGGCATTGGCCAGAGGCTGGGTCGAGACCACGACCCGATCACACAGGCCGATACCGCGCCGAACCAGACGCTCCATATCCGCACCGCCAGGCATATTACGAATGTGCGAATTTTTATGCGGAACGCTGATGACATAGTCATCCAGTTCGAAAATACGTAGCGCACGGGAGTAAGTTTTAAGGCTGATGATTTCGCTGATCGGCCCTTCGCTGTAGCGCCCTTGCAAAATGATAACGTCAGGCGACTGGCGTTCTACCTCTACGATTGATGGCATGTCATAGCTGATCCGCCCGACCGCCCTGCCCGCCGCCTGCAACTCGATAAGTGGCTGGGTCACACGATAATGCCCAATTGCCGAAGCATTGATTGGCAAGGCAAGGACATTGGGTAACTGGCGATTGGAAAAAGGGTTCCACCCCGTATTCAAACCGGGCTCCAGGCTAAAGCTTGAATTATTGAGGGCCAGGTTCGGGTTATACGCCGGATCCTTGGCAATAATCGGTAGCCAGCGCAGGTAGAACTTCTCCTGTTCCTTGGCCCGTCGCTCCTCGATAGTGACATCCCCCGCCGCAACAGGACGCGCGCCCAACGCCAGCTGGGCATGGGGCGTCCAAACGACTAAATAGTCCTTTTGGCGCACCCGCAAGCACAGATCCACCGCACTGAAAGTTTGCGCGAAGCTCACCTCATCCAGCCCGCCCACGGCGTCGAATACCTGCTTACGCACCATCAGACAATCGCCATCGACAGCGCTCAAATCGTGAGCGACTTGCAAGCGTTGCATGTAGCCAGCAGCATGCAGGGGCTCCCCGAAGAACGGGACCCCGGCCGGACCTTGAAGGCCGAGAATCAGACCCGCATGCACCACACAGCCATCAGGATTGAATAGCTTGGCACCCACCACCCCGACTTCCGGACGCTGCGCATGGTTGAGCAAAGCATCCAGCCAGTCCGCATTAGTGATCACCGCATAAGGGCTGAGCATCAGCAGGTATTCACCGCGTGCCTGCTGCGCTGCAAAGTTACGGATCGCCGCTACGTTGGCCTCCAGCGGATAGTCCAAGACACGCAACCTGTCGCTGCCCAACTGCGCCATGCTAGCCAGCCAGGCGCGGGCCTCGGCACCGTCACTGGCATTATCAACGATCAACAGCTCGTATTCGCTGTAGGCCGTTTTTTCCAGCAGACTTTCCACACAGCGCTGCAGCACCGCCAGCTGATCCTTGCTAGAGATGATGATCGACACCAGCGGCCGTCTGGCGTGAAGGTAATCGACCCGATTGAGCAATGGCAGACTGCCAGGCCGAACTTCGTGAGCAATGCCCATACGCTGCAGATGCGCCGCCAGCACCAGAGGGTTTTGCTCGACCACTTCAGGCAAAGACAGCCACTGGGAAAGGGCGAACGGCGATTCCAGCATAATTTCGGCGATATGCTCTATGGCCTGAGTACCGTCATTCTCAATCAGACGCCAGAGCAGATCGTGTACACCAAGTTCGCCATAGAGCGGATTGAAGCCACCCAACTCGAGAAAGCGCTGGCGCTGGAAGGCTAAATTCCGCCCCACGTAGGGGTAGCTGCGCAGCAAGTCCAGGTTGAAATCAGGTTTGAACACCGGCTCGGCTGACTCGCCCTCACGCAAGGCACCCTCGTCGCTATAGACGCACAGCGCGCCTGGGGACATGGCAATGCGTTCGGCCAGCACCAGCAACGCCGGCTCTACCAGACGATCCCCGGCACGCAGCAAATAGAACCAGTGCGCGCCTTCGAGTTGCGGCAGGAGCTCATTGAGTTGCTGCTGCCAGTTGTCCTGCAGTGGCAAACTGAAGACCCGCTCATCAAGCGAGGCCTCAGTACGAGCGCTGGACAACACCAACACCTGCTCCGGAGGATAGAGCTGCCCGGCAAGGCTCTCCAGGGTGACGTCAAGGCCGGCACTGCTGGCCTGCTCATCGATAACAACCGCAACAATTTTCGGCTGCTGCGGCCAGGCGGCAAGGGTGTCCGGCAGTAATTTGCGCTGTGGTTCAGAAAGCGTACGGCACACCAGCCATTGCGCGTAAAGCTCGGCAAAGCTCTCGCTGGCGACGCCCACCTTCCACGACAAGGTGGATTGTTTGCTGCCCAACATCCGGTTCAGCGCCAATTCTTCCCAGTCTCGCGACAAGTCGCCCGCTTGCTTCAACGGCACATAACGAACCCAACCCTTGGCCGGTGCTGGCTCACCGCTACGCGCCTCAAGCATTTGTACCAGCCACTGCATTTCGGTCGCAGCCGCATCTCTCATCGGCTGCTGCCGACTCAGACGGCCCGGGTATAGGCGCTCGACACTCAAAATCAGGTTCAGCGAAACCATGTTTCCGCGACGCAACAGGCAAATGTACAACGCGAAATCGAGCATAGCGGCAAAACCATGGCCGGACTGAGTCAAGGCCGGCAAAAACTCCAAAACATCAAGACGACGCAGAAGGGCACTGCTGAAGCCACCCAGAAAGTTGAGGGGGAATGTCTCGAAAATCGACAGTAAATCCTCCCCCTTGAACAACCCATCGGTGGGCGCCAGCGGTGAGTTCTCCAGGCGTGGAGGCAGTTGAATATCGTCGGCATCCCAGAACAACCGCTGGGCCAACACCAAGTTGACATCCGCGTGTTCGATGAACACTTGCGCCTGACGTTCAATGCTCGCTGGAAACAGCTGATCATCGTCACACAGAAACTTGATGAACTCGCCGCGCGCCTCTCCCACGCCAGCCTGTAGGTTGCCGACAAACCCCAAATGCTGCGGATTTCGCACGTAGCGCAAAGAGACGGTAGGGCTTCCCTCCAATGACTCGACGATACCCTCGATCTCATCACCGCAGCTGTCGTCACAGACAATGATTTCCAGGTTGCCGTAGCTTTGGTTCAAAGCGCTGACTAATGCTTTTTTAAAAAAACGCGGGTTGAAAGCAGGGATGACAATACTGACGAGAGGAACTGGATTCACGGCGCAGACTCACGAGCGGCGGGCGCCCACTCAGTCGAGTGAGCCCCATGAACCGCTAAAGAACGGTTATCGCTCGGTGGTTGTAGCGACGGATTCGCTACCTTCCGGGCAGACGTTTAAATTTTGCTGAACAGGTTCAATTGGGAGACCTGGGTAAAGACCAATTGCAAAGCCTGCAACATGGTTTTCTGCATCGTCAGACGGGCGATAGCGTCTACCGGGTCGGAAGCAGTGATCGCCGACTGATTCGTGGAATTGGATGCCTGCAGGCTGTCATTCGTGACGCCTTGACTAGTCGCCGCGTTTTGACGCGCGCCACCGGAGCTAATCGCAGTACTTATCTGCTCGGTGCCACTGGTCAGGTTGCCCAACGCAGAATCCAGTGCACCGCTCAATTTCTGCATGGCAGCCGGGTTGCCGTCGGCTGGCGTGTTCAGCGCGGTAATCACTGACGTCAGCGTGTTCAGAATATTCTGAGTCTGATGGGTATTGGCCTGGACCACGAATTGATCGCCTGCCGCTGGCGTGCCACTCAGCGTGAAGTTGACGCCGGACGCATTTGCAGTAGAGCCGCTCAAACTACCGCTGGAAACCGGCGTACTGCTGGCGGTAATGGGTGATGCATAGAGATCATAGTTAGTAGCGCTGCTGAACTTGAGAATCGCCCCGCCCGCTGGAAAACTGTTGTTATACGCAGTCATGTCCGAGGCTGTAGTACCCACTGATGCAGCAGTAATTGTTGCGGCAGAAGGATTACCAGCGCTACGCGACGTACTGATACTGCTCGGCGTAGAAGCCAACTGGAAGCTGTGCCCCGCAACAGCAGCATCTGCGGTGGCGGTGGTTGCCCGTTCAGCATCCGTCAGGTTGATGTTCAAATTCAAATTGACGCCGCGAAAACTGACAGTCTGATCCGAAGCATTGGCCGAACTGAATGCACCCGCCTGACTGGCTTCAGTCGTCACATCATTGCCTGCTCCATCAATGATTTTCAGCTGCGAGCTACTGAGAAACGACACGGTGTAGGGCTGACCACCCACAAACTTGGAATTGTAGGTTGTATTGGACCCCACAATGCCACCCGACAAAGCAACCTTGCCATCGTTCACAGCAGGCGACGTCAGACTGCTCGACGTGCGCGTGGTATTGATCGCCTGCTCGAAAGCATCCCAGCCCGTGGTATTGCTCGCCATAGAGAGCCCGTCGCCGATGGCCAGGTTTACCGAGGTCTGATCACCGCTATAGCTGTAGGTACCGTCACTGTTCAACGCATACGGTGGCGTCGTGGACTTGGAGCCGGAGAACAAATACTGGCCGTTGGCGTCCTGACTGCCCATCAACCCCACTATCTGAGCCTTGAGCTGAGTCAGTTCAGCAGCGTTGGCTTTACGGTCGGCATCTGTAAACGTCCCGTTACCCGCCTTGATCACCAATTCCTTGGCAGTCTGCAACGCATCAGTGATGCTGCTCAGCGCCGTTTCGGCCTGGGTCATATTGGAATTTACGGTGCTAATGTTGGTCTTGTACTGGTCGAGCATCGAGCTTTGCTGCGCGAGCTGAAGCACACGTGCCGCACCGACAGGATCATCGCCAGCGGTATTGAGCTTGACCTGACTGGAAACCTCATTACCGGTCGTGATCACGTTGTTGTAAGTACGCTGGTAGTTCGTAGCGCTGGCTTCGTAAAACTGGGCAGTGGAAATACGCATGGATTACGACTCCTTAAAGACTGTTGATCAGCGTGCTGAAAATGGTCTGCGCAGCTTTGATAATCTGCGAAGAGGCGGTGTAGTACTGCTGATACTTGACCAGGTTGGCAGCCTCCTCATCAAGGTTCACCCCAGAAACTCCATCTCGTGCGCTTTTGGCCTGAGTCAGGATTGCCGTGGTCGCAGAGCTATCGCTTTTGGCCTGACTGGCTTGCGCCCCCACATTCTCAATGAGCTTGCCATAGGCCCCGGACAGGCTCATTCCGTTATTGGCTGAAGAAACATCCACCGTCTGCTTGGTCTGCAACGCTAACGCTGCCAGGGCGTTGCGGTTATCCGCAGAACCAGCACCTGTAAGGCTGATGCTATAAGCATCGTTCGAGCTCGGCGAGCCCGCCACTGTCATCTCGAATTTGTAGGCCTGAGCTGCGCCGGAGGAATCGGTATACCCCACTGACAAACTCAGCGTATTACTCTGTCCAGGCACGATGGAGCCAGTAACGGCAGTGCCCGAGGCATCAAGCACCGGCTGCCCCTTGGCGTCGAGTAACCGATAGCTTTGAGCGCCGCCGCTGACTGCCCCGAAAACCAGTTTGACCGGCGTCGAATCCTTCAAGGCCGTGCGCAGGTCCGAGCTGGTGGTTGAATTGTAGATATCCAGACTGGTTGTCAGCACGGGCTGGGTGATCGTGCCTGAACCCATATTGCTGGCGCTGGCTGTCGCGGTCAGCGGCGCAGCAGCGGCAATGGTCTTGGCATCACTCATCACGGTCGCGATACCTGCCGCCGCATTACGAGTCGGGGTGAGTTTGAAGCTATCACCCGCGCTCACGCCACCGCCATTGAGCGACAGCGAAAAGCCGTCGATGACCGGAGGCGGAGTAGTGCTGAGGTCATAGGACCCCACACTTGAACCATCAGGCAGGCGCTTGACGTTGTAGCCGGTGCTGCTGGTGAAGGTGACTTGGTAGTCGTTCGCCGTCAGTTTGCCAGTATTGGCAATGGTCACGTCGAGGTTGCCCGACCCGGCGCTGTTGCCTGACGAGGCAAGGCTGCGCTGATTGATCTGATCAGCACCATTGATGCTGTTGAACAGATTGGAACCAAACTCGCCGTTGCTGTCGATACCCTGGTTCAGCTGACTGTTGACCTGGTCTGAAACGACCAACGCCACACGCCCCAACTCGTTGGCCGCCGGTGTCAGCACATCGCTACGGTAACGCAGCAGACCACCGATGGTGCCGCCGGTCACGACCGACGTCACGTCAGAACTGGTCTGTGAGTAGTTCACTTTCAACGTGTATTGCGTAGCGTCGCTCGTGCCGGGCCCTGCAGACAAGGTATTGGCGGTCGTGCCACTGACCAGCGACTGGCCAGTACCGATGTACACATCGTAACTGCCGTTATTACTCACCACTTTCGCGCCAACCAGCACGTTCAGCTGACGTACTGACTCGTTGCGAGCATCAAGCAGGCTATTGGGTGTTGCCCCGCTGGCTGAGGCCTGAGTGATCTGCTGGTTCAAGTGCGCAATCGACGACGAAAGCGTATTGACCTGACCCGCCAGACTGGTCAGCTGGCTATTGATCGATGAGTTTTGTGCGGCCAATTGCGTAGAAATCGAATTGAACCGGGCACTGAGCGCGGTGGCTGTAGTTAAAAACTGTGCTCGTGCACTGGAGTCGGTTGCGGTCGTCGAGACGCCCTGCAACTGAGTGAAAAAAGTGGACAGCACGGTCGAGATCCCGGTGCTACTGTCAGACAGCAACGTATCAGTCGAACTGGCCTGCCCCAGGAAAGCCGTAGCGTCTGAGTTGAGCGCGGTACTGGATTGCAACTGGCTGTCGAGGTAACTGTTGTAGATGCGGCGCACATCGGACAGCGTCGTCCCGGTACCGATAAAACCAACACCGACGTTCTGCGAGGCCGAAGCAACGGTCATCGTCTGCTGACGAGAATAACCTGCGGTATCGACGTTGGCAGTGTTGTTACCGATCGTGTTGATCGCCGCACTACTAGCAGTCAGCCCTGAGAGCCCAATTGAAATCAGTGACATGATTCAAGCCTTATAAAGTCGTGGAAGAGCTCACTACCGCGTAGTTTTGGTAGCTCTTCATCTGCTTGGCAATTTGCGAAATCTTGCTGGCGTAGTCCGGGTCCGTGGCGTAACCGGCCTTTTGCAGCTCTTTCACAAACTGTTCCGGGTTATCGGCAGACTTCAGCACACCTTGATAGCGATTGTTGCTCTGCAGCAGGGTGACCAAGTCATGGAAGCTGTCGGAGTAGGAGTCGTAAGAACGGAAGTCCGCCGTCTCCTTGACCATCTTCCCATCACGAAACTCACTGGTGATGGCCCGCGCTTCCGGGCCCTGCCAGTTACCTTGCGCTTTGATGCCAAACAGGTTGTGACTGCTGCTGCCGTCCTGCTGACGCATGACCGATTTGCCCCAACCGGTTTCCAGGGCCGCCTGAGCCACCAACACAGTTGGGTCGACACCAATGCGAGCAGCAGCATCCTTGGCCAGCGGCAACATGGTCGCAACAAAGTCGTCAGCGTTACTGAACGCTTTACCCCCCGGCGCCAGCGGTGGCTGAGCTATTGTGCGACCCTGCGCGCGGGCCGCCAGGGAAAGGTTCGGGTCCTGAGTCCAATCGCCGTTCCCGGCGAATGTAGCGCTGTCGCCAGCAGCACCCGGTGCCGTAATTCGATTTTTCACACTGCTTTCGCTTGCAGCCGTGGTGGCCGGGACAATGCCAGCGAGTAAACGGTCAGCGAGCTTGCTTGGCAACGACAGTCGGCGCTGGTTGAGCTTTGCCATATCATTGCGCTCGACACCGCTGACCGAAGCAGCAGCGGCAGTCGCCGCATGCGACCGATCCACCGCAACCGACCGCGTGGCCCACAGCGGTCGCTGAGCGATATTGGTCGCCAAGGCGGTACTGTTCTGATCCGACCCCGTCGAAGCCGGGCTCCTGTTGAGCGACGTAGTAGCTGTCAGATTGCCAGCCGCAGGTTCAGAGGGATGAGCGCCCTTGGTTTTAGACAGCTGTCGCATCAACACATCCTGCAAGCCGATACCGCGACCCTGCTTGGACAAGCTCACTGACAACTGCTGGTCATACATGTCCTGGTAATGCCGAGTAGCCGCCGTATTCATCGGGTTGTCCTTGGCCATCACCTCGTTGGCCGAGCGCATGGACTTGAGCATCTGACTGACGAACAACGACTCGAACTCCTGGGCAACCTTTTTCAGGTTCGTGTCGCTATTCTTGTCCCCCGTTTTCAGGGCGTTCAGACGATTCAGGTCGGTATAAACGCCTGAGTCGCTAGCTGACGACACTCCGCTTTTCGGCATGTCCATACTCAGCTCCTCAGATGACGATCAGGTCGGCTTGCAGCGCGCCGGCCTGCTTCAGGGCTTCGAGAATCGCCATCAAGTCACCTGGCGCTGCGCCGACCTGATTGACCGCTCGCACGATCTCATCCAGCGTGGTGCCTGGGCCGAACTTGAACATCGGGTGCAGCTCTTGCGCCGCGTTGATCCGCGAACGCGGGACCACAGCCGTTTGCCCGCCAGACAACGCACCCGGCTGGCTGACAATCGGGTCTTCGGTGATAGTCACGGTCAGGCTGCCGTGAGTCACGGCTGCCGGTGAAACCTTGACGTTCTGGCCAATCACGATGGTGCCAGTACGCGAGTTGATGATGACCTTGGCCGCTGCCTGACCCGGATCAATCTCCAGGTTCTCGAGAATCGACAAGTAGTCGACCCGCTGACTCGGATCCAGTGGCGCAGTCACCCGCACCGATCCACCATCCAGCGCTTTAGCCACGCCAGGGCCGAGCATGTCGTTGATTTTGTCGACTACGCGCTTGGCAGTAGTGAAGTCGGATCGGTTGAGGTTCAAGGTCAGGCTGTTGCCCTGGTTGAATCCACTCGGCACCGAACGCTCGACTGAAGCACCGCCCGGAATACGCCCGGACGAAGGAACATTGACCGTAATCTTCGAGCCGTCGCGGCCCTCGGCGTCGAAACCGCCGACCACCAAATTGCCTTGGGCGATAGCGTAGACGTTGCCATCGATACCTTTCATGGGGGTCATCAACAGGCTGCCGCCGCGCAAGCTTTTCGAGTTACCGATGGACGATACGGTGATGTCGACCATCTGACCTGGCTTGGCGAATGGCGGCAGATCAGCATATATCGCCACTGCTGCGACGTTTTTCAGCTGTACGGTGCCCGAGCCACTCGGCACCTTGATACCGAACTGGGCCAGCATGTTGTTGAACGTCTGCAGCGTGAACGGGGTCTGCGTGGTCTGGTCGCCGGTACCGTTGAGACCGACCACCAGGCCGTAGCCAATCAATTGGTTGGTCCGAACGCCGGAAATGCTGGCAATGTCCTTCAAACGCTCGGCATGAACACCGAGTGTCGTGGATAACAGCAGTACCGCAGCCATCAGTTGCTTGAACGTATGCATGTCTATCCCGCGATCAGAAAGGGAACAACGGGCTGAGGAAGAACCGATCGAACCACCCCGGTTGACTGGTATCGGCGAACGAACCGGTACCCGAATATGTAATGCGTGCATCGGCCACTCGAGTCGACGACACCGTGTTATCGGTGGCGATATCGTCAGCACGAATCAAGCCAGCGATGCGCACCAGTTCATCCCCCGTGTTAAGGGTCAACCATTTCTCGCCGCGAACCGCGAGGATACCGTTGGGCAGGACGTCAGCCACCGTCACCGTCACCGAACCGGTCAGGCTATTGCTTTGGGCTGCCTTGCCATCACCCTTGGTGGTGCGTGCGCCGTTATAGCCAGCGTTGATGCTCAGATCGCCGCTGCCCATCGGGTTATTGGTGGTCATCCCGCCACCGAACAACGACGTCAGACCAATGCTGTTAGTGCTGTTTTTGGTCAGACCGGAACTGGCCGCCTTGCTCGCTGCAGTTTTCTCGGAAAGCGTGATGGTGATGATGTCGCCGACCCGATAAGCCTTGCGATCGTCATACAGGTTTTGCTCAAACCCAGCCTGATAAATCGAACCGTTGTTCGCGGCAGCAGCCAGCGGCGTGCGCGGCAACACCGGCGCGTAATAAGGGTCATTGGGCTTGGCCACGGGCGCGACGCAGCCCGCCAGAAGAGCGATTCCGCAGAGCGAAGCGATCAGCGCGGAAAGCCGCAGAACAAGAAGCCGTTTCATGACACTTAAAACCTCGCGGTGTAGCAGGTGCCGACCGGGCACCCCGTCCAATTGATCAGGTGTATCGACAGGTCGAACAGGCCTATCAGAGCCTTACAGATTTTGCGTCACGTACTGCAGCATCTGGTCAGCGGTGGAGATCACTTTGGAGTTCATCTCGTAAGCGCGCTGAGTGGTGATCATGTTGACCATTTCCTCGACGGTGCTCACGTTGGAGGCTTCCAGGGTGTTCTGCTGTGTCGTACCAAAACCGTTCAGCCCCGGCGTACCCACCTGTGGAGCGCCGCTTGAAGCCGTTTCCAGGAACAGGTTGCTACCCACTGATTGCAGACCTGACGGGTTGACGAAGTCAGCGGTTTGCAAGTTACCAATCACCTGGGAGGTGGCATTGGCGCCTGCCAGGGTCACAGACACCGTGCCGTCCTGGCCCACGGTGAACGTCTGGGCCTGGGCCGGGACGACAATCGCTGGCTCCAGGGCGTAACCATTGGCGGTCACGATCTGGCCGTTGCTGTTCAGGTGGAACGTACCATCACGGCTGTAGGCCACCGTGCCATCGGGCTGCATGATCTGGAAAAAGCCGCGACCATTAACTGCCAGATCGAGCGGCTGATCAGTCGTTTGCAAGCTACCAGCCGAAAAGTTTTTCTGCGTCCCGACAATACGCACACCGGTACCCAACTGCAGACCAGATGGCAGTTCGCTGTCCTGGGTCGACTGAGCGCCTGGTTGACGTTTGATCTGATAGAGCAAGTCCTGGAACTCGGCACGATCACGCTTGAAACCTGTGGTCGATACGTTCGCCAGGTTGTTGGAGATCGTCGTCAGGTTTATGTCCTGAGCGGCCAGACCGGTCTTGCTTACATAAAGTGCCGGAAGCATTCTTTCTCTCCTCGAGCGCCTGATTATCGGCGCAAGCTGTCAATGTTTAGCTAATCTGCAAGACCCGAGCCATCGACTCGTCGTTTGTTTCAGCGGTCTTCATCATTTTGATGTGTAATTCAAATTGACGGGACAGCGTCAGCACCGATGTCATTTCCTCAACGGCATTGACGTTGCTCGCTTGCAGAAATCCCGACTCGACCTGGACGGTGCCGTCAGCACCGGCAGCCTTGCCGTCCTTGGTGTGGATCAGGCCATCGGCACCTTTCTCCATGTTTTTCATGTCAGGCTTAACCAGTTTGATTCGGTCCACCTGCGCCATCACCTTTGGACCTTCACCCATTGAACGAACGCTGATGGTGCCATCGGCACCGACCTCAATTTGTTGCTGGGGTGGCACGGCAATCGGCCCACCATTGCCCATGACCGGCAAACCATTGCCAGCCCGCAAAATACCAAGAGCATCGACATTCAGACTGGCGGAGCGCGTGTAAGCCTCACCACCGTCTGCGGTCTGTACAGCGATCCAGCCATCCCCTTTCACGGCAACATCCAGATCCCGCCCCGTGTCGACCATGGCACCGCCCGAAAAATCAGTCCCCGGACGCTCACTCATGGCATAGGCACGCGAAGGCATGACCTCCCCAAACACGGGGATTGAGCGCGCCTGTTCAAGGTCACGCTGAAAACCGTTGGTCGAGACGTTCGCCAGGTTGTTCGCATGAGCCTTCTGTGCGATAGCGTTCTCGGACGCACCGCTCATTGCCACGTAAAGCAACTTGTCCACAGTCTTTCCTCCCCTGACAGACGTTTGCCGCCTGTAGCTGTTCTAAAAACGTTGTAGCAATATTCGAACCAACTAATCTTTCACCACACAACATCTTGATTTTCCAGCGTTAACGGGGGAAAACTCGAAAACAGAGAGCGCCGCTCGGGCATACGCGGCGGCGGACTGCCGCATTTGGCCAAATGATGGGGATATTGCCGTCAGAAAACCCTCACCGAGGGAGAAAACAACAAAAGCGGGATAAAAAATGTGTTCGTCGCGATACCATTTGATTGGTACCCAACGAGGTTTATATGCCCCTTCAAACCCGCTTGATTCTTTTACTTGTGACCAGCCTGATCCTCATCCCGATCCAGGCCCAAGCCGCCACCGCGCCCTGGTACAAATGGCAAGGCGCGACACGGATTATTTGCAAGCAGTGGGTCAATCCCAAATCGGCATTCAAGCTGATTGGCGGCCCCTACAGAGATGCGAGTTGCCGATACCCAGGACGCCCTGGCTAAAGGCACCAAGGGACACCGCGCTAGCAGACATGCCTGGAATCATGTCGCCTGAATCAGCGTTTGCATCAGCGTCGCTTCTGTAGACAAGGCTTTTGAATTGGCCTGATAGGCAACCTGCGCCTGGATCAGTTCCACAAGCTCGTTGGTCAATTCGACGTTGGAGCCCTCAAGCGCACCCGAGACAATGCTGCCCAACGTACCAGCTTTGGGCGCATCGAGATTAGCAATGCCTGAGGCGTTCGTTTCCCGCCAGTGGGTGTGACTGTCCGGCTGCAAACCTTGCTCATTGGCAAAGCTGGCGAGCGTGACCTGGCCGATTTTCTTATGCAGCCCGTTCGTGAAGCCCGCACTCAGAACGCCATTCATATCGATGCTGATGTTGTTGATATTGCCTGCAGCATGCCCGTCCTGCTGAGCTGAAACGCGCGCAGACTCTGCGTTATGCTGGCTGAGTCTGTTCAAGTCAATGGCAATGCCACCCGAACTGCTCCGGGCACCGTTGGATACCCATTTTTCGTTACGGGTTCCCCCATCAATCACCTTGGCAGGCACCCACCCCTCAAGGGTCAATGTCCGGTTTGCCACCGCAAGACCTTGACTGCCGGTCATTGACTGAACCGACCCGTAGGAATCGAAGATTATCTGTGCCGAGACTGGATCGGCTTTCTCCGGGTTCGCCGGGTTTCGACCGTTGACGAGAACATGCATTTTCCAGCTGTTCGTATCATCCTTGACGAAGTATTGAGTCATCTCATGCTTGTTACCCAGGCTGTCGTAAACCGAGGTCGCAAACGACTTGTTAAACGTCGTGACATCGTTAGGGTCGAACATTGGAACACGCCGCGCCATCACGACGTCGCCCTCGTCAATTCCATTGATTGCACCGTCGTCTAACGAAAGCACAATCGATCCGTCGTTAGAGGCTGGACTGGCAGCCCAAATACCATTGAGTTGCTGAGCGGGCTTCCAGCCGTTCAGGGTGAACTCTGTGTCGGATGTTTTTTTGATATGCTCACCCTCGCCCGCCGATGACAGGCTGCCATCCGGTTTTTTTGTAATCATTACCTTCAGCGGTGTGGTCGCTGTGTGATCCACCGGATTACGCCCATCTATTAGCGTGTACATAGCCCATTGATCCGCATCGGTTTTAACGAAGTATTGCTTAAGTTCATGCTCCACTGGAGGAATGGCTGGCCGGGCCTGAATAAGCACTGTCTCATTCCCCTGCGCATCCTTGACCCTGACCTCCGCAACCGCGTCTACCCCTTTATCCTTAACCATTCTGCTGATCACTTTCGAATAGGTACCTGGATCATCCGGATTAAAAACCGGAAGTGCCGAGAGTGCGGATTGAGATGAGTCCAAGTTCATTGTTTCGAGAACTTCAGTGGTGGCCTTGGGCACCATATTAGAGGTATCGATCTTCAGGTCGGTCCGCCCCCCATTAACGGCATCACCTTTAGCGTTTACACCATAGCCTTGCAAGCGGTTGCCTTCGTTATCAACGATATAATCGTTCTTGTCCATTTTGAACGCGCCAGCGCGGGTATAGCTCAGCGCTCCGTTATCGCTTACCACGAAAAAGCCTTTACCCTGTATACGCATGTCCAGAACCCCGCCCGAACTGGCATCAACACCACCCTGACTGAAATTTTGCGAGACATTAGCCAGACGAACACCGTCACCGACTGCGTTGTGACCATTACCCAGTTGCGCGCTCAAATACAGTGCCGCAAATTCCGCACGGGATGATTTGAAACCATGAGTCCCAACGTTAGCGATGTTGTTGCCGGCGACCTCAAGTCTTTTATGGGCAGCGTGCAGCCCACTCAGGGAAACATTGAATGACATAAACACTCCTGTGCCGTATTGAACGACGCTCTCGTTAATGCATTTTTTCGCAGTAAAACTTTGCAATACTTAAACTTCAGTACCACCCGTTTCTTTCTGCGTTTTTATTCTCGCATTATCGAAAGTAGGAATTTTCTACATATGCAGTAGGAATCAGCTATAACTTTTACTTCTTAACCTTGGCGCAACTATCTACTTGAATCGCGCTCAAGGCGTGACGGCAAACTTCTATATCTTCTGGATAACCAATGACAGAAATACCAAATCGCGCCCAACAAAAAGCCCCTTCAAGAAGGGGCTTCGTTCGACACTGCATCACTGCATATTTATCACGCCATCTGGATGATGGTCTGCATGATGGTGCTTTGAGTCGAAATGGTTTTCGCGTTTGCCTGATAGTTGCTTTGCGCCTTGATCAAGTCGACCAATTCACTGGTCAGATTGACGTTAGAGTCTTCCAGCGCTTCACCCGTGAGACTGCCAAGTGTGCCTGACTCCGGCACTCCCGTGACCGGAACCCCAGACGCATAGGTTTCACGCCAGCTAGTACCGCCTGCCGGAGACAAACCCTGAACGTTGGCGAAGTTGGTCAACGACACTTGTCCAATGACCTTGGACTGACCGTTGGTGTAGGTGGCGAACAGGTTGCCGGTAGGGTCTACCGACATGGCCGACAACTGACCGGTTGCATAGCCGTCCTGAGTCTTGGTGATCGCGCCCGAGACCGAGTTGGTCTGAGTGGTCGCGAGCATGTCCAGCTTGACACCGCCAGTCTTGGCCGAAGCGCCGTTGCCTGCCCAGACGCCTGTGGTACCCACTTGCGCAGCCGGCACCCAGTTGTTCAGGGTAAAAGTGCCGTCAGCATTGACAGCCAGGTTACCCGTTGTAGCCAGCGCAGTAGTATCCAGCGAGCCGTCAGATTTGAAGGTCAGGTTCATCGAGTCAGCCACTACCGGCGTGGTCGCCGGGCTCGATGCATTGCGACCGTCGACCAGCGTGTACATCGTCCAGGCATTGGTACCCGTCTTGGCGAAGTACTGACTCATGGAGTGCTCGTTGCCCTGACTGTCGTAGAGCGGCGTACTGAACGTGTTGGTGTAGCTGTTCACGTCATTTGGGTCGAACGGCGTGACAGTCGGAAGTTTCGATGAAGAATTCAGATTGGACGCAATGGTGACGGTACCTGTCGGGCTAGGTGCCAGATTCGACGAGTCGATTTTAAGATCGGTCAATACACCGTTCACGACATTGCCTGCCGCATTAACACCGTAGCCCTGCAGCTTGTTGCCGGAAGCGTCGACGACATTACCACTCTTGTCCGGGTAGAACGCACCGGCACGGGTATAGAGTTTTTCGCCGTGATTGCTGACCATGAAGAAGCCGTTGCCGTTAATAGCCAAATCAAGGCTGCGGCCGGTGCCGGTGGTCAAAGTACCTTGCGTGAATTGCTGGGACACGGCGGCCGTGGTGACACCGCTACCCGCAGTGGTACCACCGGAAGTACCGCGAATCGAAGCAGCGTACTGGTCCTGGAACTCGGTACGGGACGATTTAAAACCCGTGGTCGCAACGTTGGCAATGTTGTTGCCGGTAACGTCGAGACTTTTGTTTGCCGCATAGAGCCCACTGAGGCCGATATTGAATGACATGCTCAACTCCTTTGCCGTCTAGTCGGCTCTATATTCCGATTGTTTGCACTTTGGACAAACCAACACTGCTGCCGCCTGCCAGGTTGAGCGTCATTTCCGCACCACTGACACCCATCGTCACACTGTTGACGGTGGCTGGCAGATAGGTGCTCAAGGCAGTAGCCGTACCATTGGCAGTACCTGTGGCGACGACGCTGTAAGTACCTGACGCCGCAGTCGTGCCATCGCTGTTCTGACCGTTCCAGGTAAAGCTGGTAGTACCCGCCGCCTGCGCACCAAGATCGATGGTGTCGACCAGGTTCCCACTCGCGTCGGAGATTTTGACCGTGGTCGACGAGTTCGACGCCGGGACGACCACTGAACCGGTCAGGCCCTTCGTGGTATCGACCACTGCCGAACCGCTGCTGACGATCACCGAACGCCCAACCAGAGAGGACGCCTGCAAGGCTTGGGACGACTGATAAGTACTGGCAATCGTATCAACCGTACTGCTCAGGTTCTGCATGCTCTCAAGGCTGCTGAACTGAGCCAACTGAGAAACGAACTGCGTGTTGTCCTGCGGACTGAGAGGGTCTTGGTTCTTCATCTGCGTAACCAGCAGTTGCAGGAATGCATCTTTGCCCAGTGAGGCAGTCCCCGTTTTGTTGGTGGTGCCTGTGTTGCTTGAGCTTGCCGTTTTCTGAAGCTGATCCAGAACCGACTGACCGACGCTGCTAGTAGTTGTCATCGACTGCGCCTCTTATCACTGACCCAGGGTCAGGACCTTCTGCATCATGGTTTTGGCGGTATTCATAATGTCCGCATTGGTCTGAAACGAGCGGCTGGCCGAGATCATGTCGGCCATCTCCGAAACAACATTGACGTTGGGGTAGTAGACATAACCGTTCTTGTCAGCCGACGGATGCGTTGGCTCATAACGTGCCTCGAGGTTGCTCGGATCTTCGATGATCCCGCTGACCTGAACACCCTGACCCGCTTCGTCCTGACTGCCGAACAGCGAACCACTGTCGCCGCTGCCCTGCCCCTGAAGCACGGTCGCAAACACGGGGTGACGGGTGCGGTAGGTTTGATCCATGCTCGACGAGACTGTTTCGGCGTTGGCAATGTTACTGGCCACGGTGTTCAGGCGCGTGGTCTGAGCACTCATGCCACTGCCGGCAATGTTAAAAACACTTGCAAGGGACATGAATTACTCTCCACGAAGGGCTGACACCAGCCCTTTGAATTTGCTGTTGAGCAGGGTGAAACTGGCCTGGAAGCCTACGGCGTTCTGTGCGTAGCTGGCCTGTTCAACCTGCGTATCGACGGTATTCTGGTCAAGCGAAGGTTGGCTAGGTGTGCGATACAGCAGCGCGCCGTCGCCACCGCTCAGACCCTCGGCGTCGATGTGCCGACTGTTGGTCGTTTTAAGGCCAAACGCGCCATTCTTGGTTTTATCGCTTTGCGCTGCGAGCACGGCCGAGAACTCAAGATCTCGCGCCTTATAGTTCGGCGTGTCGGCGTTGGCGATGTTGTTGGCCAAGACCTCTGCACGCTGAGCGCGAAAGCCAAGGGTTTGCTCATGGATGCCTAGCGCTTTATCGAAGCTGATGCTCATGTCGGGAAACCTTTAGCGGCTGACCTGAATTTCGTATCAGTCACAAAGCAATCAGCGTGCCAGCTTCGCCAGCGCCATAAATCAAGGGTTTGCGAGCTATTCTGGGGCGGCAACGACAGAAAAGCGGCAAGGCATTTCCGCTATAAAGGGATAAAGCGGCAAGCACAGCGCCGTTTTCTTGCCATTGCCGCTTCCTCCCAGAAGAGCCGCAACGGTTTAGCTGATGTAAAAAAAGAGACCCTAAGGTCTCTTTTTTAGCGCAGCGATCACTTCGCCTGGTAAATGATCCCAGGACTGCACTGAACCATCTGATAATGCTCAGGCAAACCATTCAGCGCTTCCGATGCCCCGAGAAACAGGTAGCCACCGGGCTTAAGCGTACTGTGGATACGCAACAGAATGTCCTTCTTCACCTCCGCCGAGAAATAGATCAGCACGTTGCGGCAAAAAACGATGTCGAATTTCCCCAGGCTT
This sequence comes from Pseudomonas sp. 10C3, assembly GCF_036346185.1. Lineage (NCBI taxonomy): Bacteria > Pseudomonadati > Pseudomonadota > Gammaproteobacteria > Pseudomonadales > Pseudomonadaceae > Pseudomonas > Pseudomonas sp. 10C3. The sequence goes on from NZ_JASJVE010000002.1 coordinate 317,649, forward strand.
GCATAACTGTCGAGCAGGTTGAAAGAGCGAAACTCGACCCGGCTCTTGATGGGCGCCTTGATTGCCCAACGCCCCGCTTCTTTGGGATCGAAAAAACGCTGCAGACGCTCTTGGGATAGCCCTCGACCCAACGCCAGACTGTCGTATTCGCCCGTCTTGCAGTTGTTCAACATCAACCCCGAAAGATCGGTAGCGATGATCTGCACGCCCTGTTTTAGCTGACCGAGGTTGCTACGCTCGAACTCGTCGATCGTCATCGATAACGAGTACGGTTCCTGGCCTGAAGAACACGCCGCCGACCAGATACGCAGGCGCTGGTTCGGGCTGGCCTTGATCGCCTCTGGAAGCACTTTGTTCTTCATGACTTCGAACGGATAGGTGTCGCGAAACCAGAGCGTTTCGTTGGTGGTCATTGCATCCACGACCTGCTCGCGCAGACCACTGCGAGGCTGAGCCTGGATTCGCTGAATCAACTCCCCCAGCGACTTGATGCCTTGCTGGTCCATGAGTTTGTTGAGACGGCTTGAGACCAGATACTGTTTATTCTCTCCGAGCAAAATGCCACAGGCTTTTTCCAGGAAGACCCGGAACTGTTCGAAATCCAAATTACCTGTAGACAAAGAAACCGCCTCTTACAATCTTGCGTCCAGCCAAAGGGCGGCGCCCTTTGGCGATTATTTCACCGCGTTGATCCGATCAACTACCCGAGCGGCAAGCTCATCAGGCCGGAACTTGGCAAGAAAATCATCGGCACCGACTTTCTTGACCATCGCCTGGTTGAACACTCCCGACAAGGAAGTATGCAGGATGATGTGTATTTTTTGCATGCGCGGATCGTTGCGGATTGCCGAAGTCAAGGTATACCCATCCATCTCGGGCATTTCGATGTCTGAAATCATCATCAAAAATTCCTCTTCAGGCTTCTTGCCCTCTTCGACCATGCGTAGCAGGTAATCCAGCGCCTGACGACCGTCATTCAAGGCTACCACCTCGACCCCGACTGTCTGCAGACAGCGTGTCACCTGCTTACGCGCAACCGACGAATCGTCGACGGTCAGCACTCGAAGGGTCAGCGCTTTGGCCTGTGTTTCTTCATCGACAACACCGACCGAAATACTTTCCGAAGTCGGCGCTACTTCCGCGAGGATTTTCTCCACATCAATGATTTCGACCAACTGGTTATCGACTCGGGTCACTGCGGTCAGATAATGATCGCGTCCCGTTCCCTTGGGCGGCGGATGGATCTCCTCCCAGTTCATGTTGACGATGCGCTCCACCGAATGCACCAGAAAACCCTGAATTTTGGTGTTGTACTCGGTAATGATAACGAAGGTGTCATTCACACCCCGCTCCAATGCCTTCGCGCCTGTTGCCATCCCCAGATCGATGATCGGAATGGTCGCCCCACGAATATTTGCAACGCCACGCACCACTGGGTTGGACTTGGGCATCACGGTCAGTTTAGGGCATTGCAGCACCTCCCTGACCTTGAACACATTAATCCCGTAGAGCTGCTGGCCGTTGAGACGGAACAACAACAACTCAAGACGGTTCTGCCCCACCAGCTGCGTGCGCTGGTTCACCGAATCCATTACTCCAGCCATGCCCTTACTCCTGAATCAAAGCTTCGAACCCATAATTGCCAAAATGACTAAGCGGCACGGGCCTTGCTTTTTAACTGTTATGAATGCAAAAACGACATTTTTCCGACGCATGGCATCTGGCTACGGCAGCTTACGCTGCACTGTGGCCGTTTTGTGGCTTTTTAGTGGCGGCCAATTCGCACAGAGCGAGCCTTTGAGCCTTTCTGATCAACTTATCGGCGTGACCCAAGGGTTTCTTGAATTCTCCATAGAGGATTATCTGGCAACGACCCAAACCGAAGGCCGCTACCAAATTCAGGTCAACCAGCTCGATCCGCGCATGACACTGACACAGTGCGACAAGGAATTGACAGCGAGCCTCGAAAGTCCTGCTCAGCCTCTAGGACGTGTGACCGTCAAGGTTCGTTGCGAAGGATCATTACCCTGGACGGTATACGTACCGGCCCAGGTACATTTATTTCGTCAAGTCGTGATCGTCAAACGCCCGCTCAAGCGTGGCGGCATCATAGGCGAAGACGACGTATCCCTGAGCGAGCGCGATATCAGCCAGATGCCTCAGGGATATATCACGTCGCTTGACGAGGCGATCGGGCAGAAAATGACCCGACAAATGGTCAATGGGCAGATCATTACCCCGCTGCAGATGGAACAGGCAGAAGTGATACGCAAGGGCGATCAAGTTGTGATCATTGCCAAGAGCGGTACACTGCTGGTCCGCATGCCTGGCGAGGCATTGTCCGATGGAGGCCTGGGTGAACAGATCAGGGTACGGAACCTGAACTCGAAACGGGTGATCAAAGCGCGTGTAACAGCACCAGGGCAAGTTGAAGTGACCTTGTGATCGCTGGCGGGATGGCGCGGAGTTTCCTAGACTGACAGTCTGTGTCAGTGAGCGTTTTTATCGACTTCAATAACGCACCTAAAGTTTTCTTGTGTTTGGCCGAAAACATGGCAAGCGTCCAAACACCTAGAGGTTCTCAACCATGGTCATCGACTTTAGTCGTTTAAACAGCTCCCCCTCCGTGTCGACGAGTTCGCGTACCGGCAATGTCAAGGAGACCGGCAATGCCGCAACCTCCGCCAGCGCGAAAGCCACCACCGAAGCGGTCACCACGTCGAGTGGGGAAGCCGTGCATCTTAGTAACGAGGCTCAACAGTTGCAGACTATTAGCGACAAGCTGCGCGGTCAGCCCGTTGTCAACAGTGCCCGTGTGGCCGAGTTGAAACAGGCCGTTGCCGATGGCAGCTATACGGTCGACAGCGGTCGCGTAGCCAGCAAGCTGCTTAATTTCGAAGCCCAGCGCTAGCCGAAGGCCTGCGCCAGGGCTTTTGGACGCCTAAAACCCAGAGCATGCAATGCACGATACGACTCTATTGCAACTGATTACCGACGATATTGCACCGGCCCAACAGCTGTTGGAACTATTGCAAGCCGAATCCTTGGCGCTGCATGGTCGGGATATGTTCTTACTCGAAAATATTCTTGCGCAGAAACAGTCGCTGGTAATCATGCTTGAGCAGCATGGCCGCAAACGCAGCCAGATTCTTGCCAGCCTGAATCTGAGGCCCGATCGTCAAGGCCTTGAGGAACTGGCGAGTCATTCATCGATCGGTGAAGAGTTGCTCAGCCAAGGTGACGTACTCAGCGCCCTGATGAGCGACTGTCGGGCCAGCAACGAGCTCAATGGTCACTCGATCAAGCTTCAGCAGGCCTCCACGGCCCATCAGATGAGAATTATTACCGGCGGTGAAACGCCAATGTTATATGACAGCCGTGGGTCGACATCCAGCGTCCATAAGCCACGCCCGCTGAGCCAAGCGTAATTTTACTGTATCAAGGCACCCAACATGCTGGCAAAATGCCCCTCGATTACGTGCTGTCGTATTTTGCCTGGAGATGGATGAACCGTGTTCAATGCCTTAAGCGCGGAAGATGATCCGCAGCCACCAAAGGTACTCACCACACCTTTGGAAATTGCCGCAAATCTGCGGTTACTGCTAGACAGCCATGACCCCCTGATCATTACCTTTCATGAGCGCAGTCAGCGCTTTCAAAGCTACCTGATCGAGGTCAATCGCGACGGCAATGGGATTGCCCTCGACGAAATGATCCCTCGCGACGGCGAGCGTTTCTTGACCAGCGGCGAACCGTTTCGCATCGAAGGCTTTCATGACGGTGTTCGGATTGCGTGGGAATGCGAAGAGACGCTGACCATTGACGATCATGACGGTCATCGCTGCTATCGTGGCTCCATGCCGACAGAAGTGGTTTATCACCAGCGCCGCAACGCCTTTCGCGCAGCACTGAAATTGGCTCAACTGGTCAACGTTGAAATCAATGGCGACAAAATCAAGTCGGCGCTGAACGGCAAGCTCCTGGATATCTCTGCCACGGGCTGCAAATTGCGGTTTGAAGGTGATATTTCCGAGCAACTGCAACTGGGCCAAGTGTACGAACGCTTTGTTGCAGGCCTGCCTTTTGGCAACATGAGCACGCCTGTCGAGTTGCGTTACCTGCATTTCGAAGAAAGAATCAACATCACGTTCGCCGGTGTGCGCTTCCACAACATGAGCGGCCTGGTACAGCGCCAGGTTGAGCGATTCGTTTACCAGCTGCAGCGAGAAGCGCGGCGCTTCGATAAAGACGACGACTTCTGATCAGTATTTGCAGTATCAGCGATTGCGGTGAATAACCGCCGCAATCGCGCTATCCGAATACCGCTTCTCCCCCCGCAGCTCAATCACTCAATTGCGCAATCTCCGCTATCAAACAGGCTTGTCAGCGCTCTCGTCTGTAGAAGCCGTCGACTGCGATTCCGCTTGCCGCTCGCCTTCGGTTTCAGCCCCTTCTTGCGGTTCGACTGCTGTCTGCATCTGCTCCTGAACCACCTGTTCATCGACACGTGGGTCCAACGCGACCACCAACGGTGAGCTGGACATGCTGTCCGGCATCGCAACGTGTTGCAACGGCGCGTCCTCGACCTGGTGCAGATTGGTCACCGCCTTAGGCCGGATGCGCCAGACCAGAATCACGGCAGCAAAACAGACGAAAGCGTAGAGCATGTTGCTGCCGAACATCTTCATCAGTACGCCCGCAGCCAACGGGCCGATGCTGGCACCAATACCGTAGGTCATCAGCAACATGGCGGTCAGCGACACACGGCGCTCACCTTCAACGTGGTCATTGGAAAAGGCCACGGCCAACGGATAAAGACAAAACTGCATCAAAGATGCGAAGAAGCCGACCCCGAACAACACTTCCACAGGCACCTGCGGCATGACCGCCAAGGGAAAAGCCAACAAGGCCAGCGCGCCGGCAAAAATCCGAATCAACAAGGCACGGTCATAGCGATCCGATAAGGCGCCGAGCGGCCATTGCACTAACAGCCCCGCAAGAATGCAGCTACCCATGAACAAACCCACCGCCTCGGTAGACAAACCCTGCTGGGAGGCATACAGCGGCGCCAGACCATAGAACGAGCCGATGATCAGCCCTGCCCCCAATACGGTGCTCAACGATTGCGGCACCCGCTTAAGGAAAAAACGGGGTTCCAGCGGCGCCGGGTGCATGGGCGCCGGGTGAATACTGCGGGTCATCGCCACCGGCACAAGGCAAAGGGCAAAGCACAGCGCGACCAGCATCAGCAACTCGGGGCCCAAAGACGGGTGAATAACCAGAATCAGCTGACCCAGCACCAAGCCAAGGTAAGACGCGATCATGTAACCGCTAAACACAATGCCGCGTTGCTTGGCGTGTGCCTGCTCGTTCAGCCAGCTTTCGATGACCATGTACTGACACATCATCCCCAGGCCCACGATGACCCGCAGGAACAGCCACGCAGGCAACCAGTCGACCAGACCGTGCCCCAACACCGCAGCACCAACAATACCTGCGCACGTGGCGTAGGCGCGAATGTGCCCGACCCTGCTAATCAGCCGGTGACCGATCTTGCCGCCCAGTACCAGACCGAAGTAGTTGGCCGCCATTAAAGCGCCGACCCACAGACTATCGACTTGGTCGGCCGCCAGGCGCAAAGCAAGATAGGTACTTAACAGACCCGAGCCGATGAGCATCATCAGCGAGGCAAAATAAAGCGCTCGAAAGGACTTCCAAATTTGACGCATCGACGTTCCAGGCTTTCCACATAAAAGAAGAAGAGCAAAAGAATGGAGTCATCCAGACGGAAGAGTCCAAAACCAACGTTTCTAAGCCTGAGCAGCCAGCACGCGCCTTTCCCAGGGAGTAATTTCATCAAAAAAGCTGGTCAGTTCCATACTCTTCGAAGCGATGTAGCCTTCGATGAACTCTTTACCAAACAGCTCCTTCGCCAATTGGCTACGCCTCAGACGCTCCAGAGCGGCATGCAAGGTACACGGCAATGACAATTCATCCGGCACTTGAATCTCACCCTGAATCGGCGCCGCTGGCTCCAACTCATGTTCAATACCATAAAGACCGGTGGCAAGGCTCGCGGCGATGGCAAGATAAGGGTTGGCGTCCGCACCAGGCAGCCGATTCTCCACCCTTCTGGCGACCGGCGCACTCGCCGGAATACGCAAGCCAGCAGCGCGGTTGTCGTAAGACCAGCAGGCATTATTGGGCGATGATCGCCTTGAGCTAACCACGCGTCGAGAGACGAAAACCCTCCCCCGCCAGCTCATCCGCATCGCAAATTGTCAGCGCACGCGGGTGCTCACTCCAGGGCAAACGGTGAATCTGGGTCGGATCGGCAATCAGCGCCAGATCGCCGTCATCGCTACCGTAGAATCGCGCCGGCGGATAGCCGCCTATGATGCATTGCAACAACACGCCACGCGCAAGCTGCAAACGCCGCCCTTCGAGGAAACCCTCAGCGGTCATCACCCTGCCACGTGACACACCTTTCAAATCCGGCGTTACGCACTCAATCTCATCAATGCCCGTCAATCGCTCCGCAAGGGAACGGTGGTCATTAATTGTCATGATTCTAAATCCTTTATTGCTGTACAAGCCGTCCACCGGCAACCTGTACAAAATACGCATCACCCGTTCAAAATTTCAAGCGCGACGACAAAAATCCTTTTCCCATCAAAATCGTTAGAAACCGCAGCGCGTGCAGACGCAATCAGAGCACCGTATTGACGTACGGCGCTTTGGTCAGCGACAGGAAGTCTTTCCTGTAACCCTCGTTTTCCGGATCCAACGTCAGGGCCTGACGCAAAAACTCGATGCCCTCATGGGTGTAACCCAACTCGCAGCTTAGAAGCGAAGCCAGATAGAGCTTTTCCGAATCAAAAAAATTGAAGGACAACGAAACCTTGATCGCGCGGAGTGCATCGGCCAGTTTGCCTTCATTCACCAACTGATTAAATGACTCACTGAAGGCTGCGCCGTCTTGCCACACCGCACCGATAAGTCCGTCGAACTTTCTCAGCACAACCGTGTGCCCGTTACCGACCTTCGAGTCTGTCTCCTCGACACATTCGATGAGCCAGCTTCCTAATTCATTCCTGTTCAGGAAATTGATCGCCCGAATCATGCTCTGCAAGGAAAAAACCTGGTAATGCCCTCGCCAGTTCTCCTTTGGCATGATCGCCATGTCGAGCCCCTTCTCGTAGTCATCGACCATCTGCTCGACCGTTATCAATGGCCTCGTTGAGTCGTAAAGGGTTGCCGTACGCTTAGGAAAAATGCAGAAAAAAACACCGCCGTTCTTTAAAACCCGCGAGGACTCTATATAAGCCGCAAAGACGTTAGGAACATGCTCAATGACATGAGAACTGATGAGGTAGTCAAAGGTCCCATCACCAGCGGCTATCGACTGAAAATCGCCCAATAGATCAACGCTCTCCACTTCGCCGGATGTACGCATCTGCTCGTGATGATAGGCATTGAAATCGTCCATATCCTGAGGATACAAAAACAACCTGCCATCGCAGGGAGCCACCTTCAGGCAGTCTGGCAGATCGAAAGGGTTATGTGATGCTGCCCCCAACTCGACGCCAGTGCCTACACAGTATTGGGTGGCTAACGCCATGGTTCGTAGCTTCATCATGCCCCTATAACGTACAGAATCACCGATGACGCGAGTTCACTCGCAGTGTTGACGCCGGTCAGACGCGGAAATAACCTACCGTCGAATCGAACGGCAAGCGCTTGAGTTCAATTTTGTTCAGGTCCACGCACTCACGCAACGCGCTGGTTTCGCCAGGGAAGTTGCGGTAAGCAACTTCATCCAGAACGACGATCGCGCCTTTAGGCATGTAAGGCAAAAAGGTTTGCAGCGCGACTTTGGTCGACGAATAGAGATCGGTATCAAGAATCAGCATCGCCACCACCAGATCCGGGCGTGTTTTGACGAAAGCTGGCACGGTGTCAAGGATGTCACCTTTGACAATCTCGCAACGCGGAATCCGATTGACCGGACGCACCAGATCGTTGGCATCGATCATGTCCTGAATCAGGGTCTCGTCAGTATCCGAGAACATAGCATCGTTGATATCAGTGGGATCTTCTTTAGCGTCGATACCGGTGAAGCCAGAGAACGTATCGAAGCCGATGATCGAGCGGTTGATCGCATAAGGTTCGAGAATCATCGACAACTGCATGTACAGCATCAAGGAATTACCCTTGTAGACACCGCATTCGATAATGGCGCCGGGCACATCCTGAACCATTTTGAACAACTCGATGCGTGACAACGCCGCCGTGACCGTAATCCGATCTGCAAACACGAATGGCGCATCAGCGACGTATTTGGCGTCAACACGGCTGAGTACGCCCGCGCGTTTTTCGTTGTACTCGGTTTCAGCTGCGGTAAGGCGACGCTTGGTCATTGGTTGGTTCCTTGGAAATGCGAAAAGTCGCTGACATGGAAAAAATCTTTATACCCGGCTTCTGTGTCTGCGACACCGCTGTCGACGTTGACAGCACCACGCTGGCTAAGAAGATCAGCGATGTGCACCAGGCGAAAATCAATGCTGAAACGGGTCTGTTCAGTGTAATTAGGCACCGTGCCGTGCAGGTGCGATCCCGAAAAAGTCAGAATCTCGCCAGCATTGGCGGCAATCCGGATTTCCGAAGCCGTTGAAATGTCTTCAAGCGGAATGGGGTGAACGCGTAACTCTTCAATCACGTTTTTCTGAGCCAAAGGACGCTGCACGTTGATCCAGTCAGACAGACTCCAGTCCGCAGAGGAGTTTTTCACCGGCACTGAAAAATAGGCTGGATTGATCATCATCGTCTGGTCCGGTTGAATCGTGTAAACCGGCATCCAGGTATTGATCTGACAGTCGACACTGCCATACCACTTATCACGATGCGGTTTGTAGGCATAACTGACGCCAGCATGCAGATAGTCATAGTGAGGGACGACCCGAATTCGCGGAACGTCAAAAAGAAACTCACCAGGGTTTGCACCAATTTCCAGGACGAAATTGCGGATCATTTCTTTAACTTCAATACAGTTAGTGAACTGGCCCTTGAGCTTCGTCACCAACCCGATGAACTCTTGCACCGGCATCATCGTGTGCAACGCTTGGTGACGGGTCTCGCCGTCGAACGCCGCAGTGATACTTTCCCGGGCAAACGCGCAGAGGTCCTTAGGAGCATTCAGATCAGTATTCAGGAAAATATCGCCTGCATAGATCGCGTTCCTGAAATCATTCTTCTTCTGAAGCTGGTTGATATACAAATTCACGGTTTCCGCTCCTGAATCCTGGACTGACCTGATTATCGGCAGGTCGGGCCCAAACTGAAGGGACATTATGCGGGTTTGGCTGCGGCCCCGGACAGAGAGCCCGGAGGTAAAACTGGCAAAATGTATACACAAAAAACCGTCAGTCGCGGCTCAGCGAGAGGGTAATTGTGCCATTGCCGCCTACCCACCGCCACGCGAGCCTGGTTTCAACATTTCAAGCCTTTTTTCAGCGTTCGCCTAGCGAAGTGCCGGTCTCTGGTCTAGCCTGCCTCAGTAGCATAACGCCATGAAAAAGTGCAGCGCTCACGCGTTGGTACCTTTTTGTTTTCTGGATTGGACAACATCTAGCAAGCAGTCAGGGGTACTTTTTTATGACTATTTTGACCTTCCGGCCCCCCTTCATATTAAGCACTTCATCTCGACAATCTCCTGCTGTGCTTCGACTCATTCCAGACATCTGGCATAACCTTCGTCTGCCGTCAGCCCTTGCGGTAACTCTAACTTTCAAGACTGGCCAATGTGCCGGCATAGAGAGTGCCCCGCCCAACGACATTGATTCGATCCCGTTTAAGTGCTGCGTACGTCGTTTCAAGCAGCGCTCAAGGGTTCTTGACGTTTTAAAGGGGATTTAAAATGGCATTTTTCCCCTGTTTTTTGTCGGTGGTTTTCGTTGTCCGCAACGAGTCTGAGCGCATTGAAAGCATTCTGTTTGAGGCAACCTCGGTGATTGCCTCCATCGTCAGTGATTATGAGTTGATCATTGTTGACAATGCGTCGAACGATGACAGCATTTCCGTCATGAAGCGCCTGACGGGCGAAGATGGATTTGCCAATCTGCAGGTCTATGCACTGACCAAGGAGGTGGATGTCGACACCGCTTCATGGGTCGGGCTGGAGAATGCACTGGGTGACTTTGTAGCCGTCATTGATCCGATGATAGACGACATCAATTTTTTACCGGAAATGCTCAAAAAAGCCATTGGCGGCGCTGATGTGGTTTTTGTCAGTAACGAGCAAAAGCCTGTGCAAAGCCTTGCCTATCGGGTTGCTTTTGCCGTATTCCACATGCTCTACCACTGGTTCAATGGCATCCATCTCGCCAAAGAAGCGCCGCAGTACCGCATCCTTAGCAAAAGAGTGATCAACTTCATTCTTCAGCATCCCAAGCCAGCGATGACCTATCGCCATCTGCCCGCTACGGGTGGGTTTGCGCGCGCACACCTCAGCTACAGCTATAGCGCGTCACCCACATTCCAGCGCCGCAAACGTCTGGGAGACAGTATCGACCGTGGCATACGCCTGCTGGTGTCGACCACGCGCGCGCCGATGCGCCTTGTGACAGCACTCTCCTTGTTTGGCGCTATCGTCAACCTTATTTACTGCGGCTATGTGGTCGGCATCGGTTTTTTTAAAACCGACGTCGCGCCTGGCTGGATCAGCCTTTCGCTGCAACAGTCGGGCATGTTCTTTCTGATATCACTCGTGCTTCTGGTGCTCGGCGAATACATCCTGAACATGGCCAGCTTCTCGAATGAAGGTCCGCTATACCATGTGGCCCAAGAGTTCACCAGCGCTCGCATGACGCGACTCGACAAACTGAATATCGAAGAGGTGTCGTCCCCCCCCGCCAATACGACAAACTTGGCCCGGGGGGAAATGTCCTGATGCCAAGTGTCGACCCTAACTACGATGCGGTTATTATTGGCGGTGGGTTTTATGGCTCGGCCATCGCGGTCTACCTAGCGAAGCAGCGAGGCCTCAAGCGCATCATGCTGATAGAGCGTGAGCCCGCGCTAATGATGCGCGCCTCGTATAACAATCAGGCCCGCGTGCACAATGGCTATCACTACCCTCGCTGTTTCACGACAGCGTATCGCAGCCGGATAAACCTGCCCAAGTTCGTACGCGACTGGCCCGAAGCGGTAACACAGGATTTCATCAAACTCTACGCCATTGCCCGCCACAACTCGAAGGTCACGGCAAAACAGTTTGAGCGATTTTGCCGTGACATTGGAGCCAAGGTTCAGCCGGCAGCCCCTGCGTTGCGAGCCTTGTTTGAACCACGCCTCATTGAAAATGTGTTCCTGGTCGAAGAGTATGCTTTCAACTCCACCAAACTGGCACGTTGGGCTGAACGCGAGCTAGCAGAGTGCGGTGTGCAGATCTGCTACAAGACCCGAGCAACGGAGATTTCGAAAGGACCAGATGCAACACTGCAAGTCATCACAGAAACCGAGGACAGCGCCCAAGCTTCAATCTCCTGCCGTTATGTATTCAATTGCACCTACAGCGGCACCAATCAATTCAGGGGTGATTTCCCAGGAGTGCAAACGGGTCTGAAACAAGAGATCACCGAAATGGCCCTGATGCAGATGCCTGCACCTCTCGATGGTTTGGGGATTACCGTGATGGACGGCCCTTTCTTTTCGATGATGCCATTTCCCGCCCGCGGGCTGCATACGCTCTCCCACGTCCGCTTCACCCCGCACCTGCACTGGACCGATCAGCAAGGGATCGATCCCTACAAAAAACTCGAGCACCACGAACGTGCAACTCGTGTGGATCGTATGGTCAGGGACGTGGGCCGGTATGTCCCGGCTGTACTCAAGGCTAAGCATGTCGACTCATTGTTCGAAGTCAAAACGGTGCTTGTGAAAAATGAAGGCGATGACGGGAGACCCATTCTTTTTGAGAAGCACGCCGCGTTGCCCGGCTGTTATTCCGTGCTGGGGGGAAAGATTGACAATATTTATGATGTGCTGGAGAAGATGAATGAAGAAGTATTTTGATCTACCCACACTGTGCACGGGCATTGCCTTACTTTTTTTGGTGAGCATATTTTTATCGTTAGCGTCCCGCTCGGTATGGATTGATGAAGCCATGCTTCTGAAAAACATCATAGAGGTCAATACACTGAGTGGCTTTATTAGACCACTGCCCTATTACGATCAAGCAGAACCGGTACCGGCTTCATTTTTCTTTAAGGCGGCGATGGCAATTTTCCACTATGACATCAAACCCCTCAGGCTGTCGGTACTGGCCGCGTCGGTATTAATGATCTTGCCCGTCTGTCTCCTGTTCAAGAAATATAAGTGGGGTCTTTTTGTTTTCCTGGTGGCGATCATCGGAAATACGTTTTCTTCCGGCTTTCACGTGACAGAGCTAAAATATTACTTCCTTGAAGTCAGCGGGAGTTTTCTGGCCATCTTTGCGATATGGGAGGCTGAAGAAAATAAAAATATTTTTTGGACTCTCTTAATTGCGGCAATCATCAGCCTCATCGGGTTTTCCACGCTTATCGTTTCAGGGGGACTTCTAGGCTATGCGTTTCTCTGGTGCCTGGCGAACAGAGAATTCCCCCGACGCAGCGCAACAATAGTTGCCTTTTTGTGCGCGGCCGCGTGCGTGGCTTTCTCATACCTCTACATGAAACACCTTACCATCTATCAGTTGAGTAACTACGCTGAGTACGGGGGAGGTAAATCTCTTTTAGTGTCAATGAAATCGTTGGGTGGCGCGATACTGGGGGCCTACGGAAAAGCCCTGTTAATCACGTCCTGCCTGTCGAGCATCGCACTGTTCGCCTTCAATAACAGAGGGTTTATTTTCAGGTTGAATTTATTTTTTTTTGCGCTGGTGTGTGTTGTCGTGGCAGGCAGAGTTTTTGGTTTTTATCCCGCCACCTACCCCCGACATGTGATTTGGCTGGTCCCCTTTAGTCTGGTTATTTCCAGCTGCGCGATTCTTGAGTTCACATCAAGCCAAGCCAAAACTTTCAAAGTATTGGGTTGGATTCTGTTCGTTGTCCTGGCACTCCAGGCAGGCAAAGCGTGTTACAAGAATCTCACAGGGGAGAATTATGAATACACGGCCAACAATAGCCTGTACGAGTACCTTGCGAAAATGGAGCCCAGCAATATTCTAGTTTACCCGGATGCTCAACCGTCTCTTGAATATTATTTACAGTTGGATGACCGGCTAAAAAAACACCACTATACCCGTGTACTGGATGAAACGACTCAGACCCGAGACCCGGCCATGGAAATGCCAACGTTCTTCTCAATGATCCGGACGTTATTTGAACTCAGGCCCGCCGGTGAGTTTTACTTATTACTGTCGCACCTTGATCGCCAGGACGACGACAAGGGAATTACCGCAGTGATTGAAACTGAAATCAAAAAATCTGACTGTCAGTACACCTCAGTTCTGCATGTTCACAATGCCGAGTTGCTCCGTATGCATTGCCGGGTGGATCATGAATAACATGAATAATTGTTTGATTGGGTTTAGTGGGTTTGTAGGGTCTACGATTGCAAAGCAGACTGCCTTTGAGTCAGTTTATCGATCAACCACTATAGGTCACATTGAAGGCCACTCGTTTAATACCGTTGTCTGCGCAGGCGCCCCCGCTCAAAAGTGGATTGCCAACCGTGAACCTGAAGCGGATCGGCAGAAAATCGAGGGGCTGATCGCCCACCTGAAAACCATTCAGTGCAACACCTTCATTTTGATCAGCACGGTCGATGTCTTCAGTACCGTCATGGGTGTCGATGAGGATACCCCTGTCGATGAGTCAGGCCTGCACGCCTATGGCCTGCATCGCCGGCTGCTGGAGACGTTTGTCGAAAGCCACTTCCCCAATCATTTAATCGTCCGTCTGCCTGGGCTAGTTGGACCCGGCTTGCGCAAAAATGTCATCTTCGATTTTTTGAATGACAACAATCTTCAAGCCATCGATAGTCGCGGTGTCTTCCAGTTTTACCCAATGGTCAATCTCTGGTATGACATCCAAACCGCGCTGAACGCCGGCTTGAAGTTGGTTCACCTCACTGCAGAGCCGATCAGCGTAGCGGATGTTTCGCAACTGGGTTTCGGCAGGCAGTTCACCAACGCTCTGGCTAACCCGGCAGCGACCTACGACATGCAGACCAAACACGCTCATGTATTTGGAGCCGCCGGGCGCTATCAGTACAGCGCCCGTGAAACGGTACAGGCGGTCAGGGCCTACGCTCAGTCCGAGCCGCTCACTATAAAAGTCGATGAGGGAGCGAAAATATGAGGTTGGCTATTTCCAATATTGCTTGGGATGCCGCGGAAGATGAAGCCATCGCCACGCTCCTTCAGCGCTTTGCTATTGATGCGATCGATGTTGCACCCGGCAAGTATTTTCCTGTTCCCGCCAACGCTACGGATGAGCAGATTACTCAGGTCAAAGGCTGGTGGGCCGAGCGTGGCATCGACATCACCGGGATGCAGGCGCTGTTGTTCGGTACTACGGGGCTCAATGTATTTGGGTCAGCCCAAAGCCAGTCCGCACTGTTGAAACACTTGGACGCCGTGTGCCGCATCGGCTCGGGTCTGGGCGCCACACGGCTGGTTTTTGGCTCACCAAAGAATCGTGATCGCACCGGGCTCGATGACCAGGAAACACTGGATGTGGCGGTGCCGTTCTTCAGAAAACTGGGGGACATCGCTCAGGCCCATGGTGTAACAATCTGCCTTGAACCCAATCCCACCTGTTATGGCGCCAACTTCATGACCACCAGCGCTGAAACGGCCTTGGTGGTGACGCAGGTCGATCATCCCGCCATCAAGATGCAACTGGACACCGGCGCGCTGGCCATCAATGGCGAAGATCCTTGTCTGGTGCTGCAAAACTGCGCATCTCTTATCGGGCATGTGCATGCCAGCGAGCCCGATCTGCTACCTCTGGGGGATGGCAGCACTGATCATGGGCTGATGGTGAGGGCCCTGGAGCGCTATCTGCCCAACCCTGTTGTGACCATCGAGATGCTTGCGACCAAGGATGAACCGCATGCTGTGTCGATTGAGCGAGCACTGAACGTGGCGATCCAGCATTACCGCAAACATCGCGTGGAGGGCAGCGTATGAAGTGGCTCATCCTGCTTGTCGGGATTCTCTCCAATGCTTCCGCCAGTGTTCTGGTGAAGATGGCCATGATGCCGCCGCGCAAGTTTCCGTCCCTCGGCGACCCTCTGGGCGCGCTGAGTAATTGGCCATTCTGGCTAGGTCTCGGGCTGTATGGCGGCGCCTTTTTACTGTATGCCGCAGCGTTGGCGCGCCTCCCTTTAAATGTGGCGCACCCGGTGCTGACCGCTGGGGCAGTAGCGACCGTGGCGTTGTCTTCGGTGCTGATTTTTCGTGAACCCTTCCACTGGACGACAGGGGCTGGGATCGTACTGGTAATTGCTGGCGTAGCGCTGATTACAGCGCGCGTTGCTTGATGGTAAACACAATGATGCCAACCGATATAACGCCTGACGGGCGTAAGACCTGGCAAGTGCCCTCCTTTCAAACCCCGCTATGGCTCGGCCGCCAGCACCCTTGGTGCGTGGTGATTCCGGTCATCAATGAAGGTGAACGGATCAAGAGCCTGTTGGCCAGGATGGCGGCCCTCAACATTCAAGACACTGCCGACATCATAATCGTTGATGGCGGAACCACAGATGGCTCGCTTGAGCTGCACGCGCTACAGCAGGTAGGGGTGCGAGGGCTGCTGCTCAAAACCGCTCCGGGAAAGTTAAGCGCTCAACTGCGTTGCGCTTACGCCTTTGCACTCGATCAGGGCTATGAGGGCATCGTCACGATTGACGGTAACGACAAGGACGATCCTGAAGCCATACCTCGCTTCATCGACGCGCTCAAGCAAGGCGTGGACTTCGTCCAAGCGTCCCGTTTTGTCTCGGGAGGCGTCGCAGAGAACACCCCTAAATCGCGAGACTTCGCGATCCGCTTTATCCATGCGCCAATGCTGAGTCTGTCTTCCGGTTTTAAATGGACAGACACCACCCAGGGTTTCCGTGCCTACAGCCGCAAACTGCTGTTGGACCCGAAGGTGGCGATATTCCGCGATGTGTTCATGACCTACGAACTACTCGCTTACCTCTCCTACCGCGCACCGAAACTGGGTTATCGCTGTGTCGAGCTACCGACCGTCAGGCGCTATCCAAAAGGCGAAGTACCGACAAAGATCAGCAGCGTCAAGGGCAACCTGTCAGTGCTTGAGGTGCTGTTTCGGGCCTGTTTTGGAGTTTACAACCCGTAGGCTGTAATCCGTACTGCTTATGGGCCACCAGAAGCACTCCCGCCGCAAACAATGGCATTTTGATATACAACTCGACAAGTCTGTTAAGTTATCGAACGTGCATAAATTTTCATGCTCGATTTGGCCAGCGCTTGAGCGAGGTCGTAGCTGCATAATCTCGATGTATGGATACAGTAATGACGAGTTCATTCGGAGCAAGGAACAGGAGCCAGGCCTTCGCAAAACGCGCATTGATGCCTCGTGCGATAGGGCTGGCCGCTGGTTTTTTCTGCGTCGCCGGGGTCTTTTGGGAGCAAGGTCGTCCGCCTTTCATATGGGCACTGCTCATCACTTTTTGCTTCGTTTGGCCGTGGATAGCCTTCGTACTGGCACGATCCGCCGAGCATCCCGCGGATATCGAACGGCGCAGTGTCCTGCTTGACTCAGCTTTTTCCGCGTTTTGGGTCGCCGCCATAGGGTTCAACTTGCTCCCCAGCGTGGTGATGCTCTCGATGCTGGCAATGAACAACGTCGCTACAGGCGGAATGGCCTTTGTATTACGCGGCTGGCTGGCCAAAATGGCGGGAATCGCCGTCTCCGTCGCAATGTTCGGCTTAAGTTTTTCACTTTATAGCAGTCCCTTAGTCGTCTATTCGTCGATGCCGATGATCATCATCCAGCCACTGGTCATCGGTTGGACGTTATACCGGCTGGCGCTTCGGCTAGGGCAGAACCGTAAAGTGTTGCGTGAGCTGAGTGAGACCGACAGCCTGACAGGTCTCTATAACCGTCGTTACTGGAACGCGCTGCTCGAAAACGAATATAAACGCTGCGGATATGGCGTCTCGAATGGCTGTCTAGCACTCGTAGACCTGGATCATTTCAAGCAGATTAACGACACGCATGGCCACCTTGTTGGGGATGAAGTCCTGCGACACGTAGCTTCCGCGCTCAGGTCTAACCTGCGTTCAACTGATATTGTCGCGAGATTCGGTGGGGATGAGTTTTGTGTGTTCCTGCCTGATACCGACAGGGCGACCGCCTTTCAGGTGCTTGACAGGGTGAGGGTAGAGATCGCTGACGCTGTGTTCGGTCAAAAACAGACGGCCATTGCGACCTTAAGCATCGGTCTAACCGCATTCGACAATCCAATGTTGTTCAATGAATGGTTCAAACAAGCGGATTTGGCACTGTACGAAGCAAAAGCGCGTGGACGCAACCAAGTCGCTTGTTTCGACGGTGACTCGATGCGCGCGAGTGCCTGACACGACTGCAGTGCTACCAGCATCCGCGCAGGAAGACGGGCCCCTGAAGTTCAGCGTACGCAAACAACCATCGACCATGGCCTGCCAGTACTCCTCCCCATCCGGGCACTGCTCTCGAACAAATGGCCAGCGGCCCTTACGCTCTTCATGCAGCCGGCTAGCGCACTGATTTGATAACGGAAAACCACGGCAAGGAAAAGCAGCGACTAAAATAAAAGGGGCCGAGCACTTCAATACAGACGATGGCCAATGGTTACAACACACTTTTCTGCCAAGGCGGCTTTATGAGAAAACTACAAAAAAATAGCTCGATGGAAAGCGATCTTGGTGATGTAGCTGACAATCTAAAGCAGACGATGAGTCAGCTTTCAGATTGTTCGGAGCAACTGATCGAAGGCGGCAATGAACAAGCCTCTCAGTTGATCGGGAAGGTAATTCTGTCGCTTCAAGAAGATGAATGCATGCTTCGCAGGTACACGGACAGTTTAAAAACCGGAAGGCTCGGACGAAGATCGGACGATTAAAGGTCTTCATGTCATCCAACACGGCAACGCAAGACATGCCGCCCGACCAGACCAGGGCGGCATAGAGGATGAGTTGATCGACCACAACGATACCCACAGCCGTTTAAGGACTTTGCATGATCCAAACTGAACAGCCGCACCAAATAGCACTGGATAAATTTCTTGCGGAGCACCCTGCCCTCCGCGAAGAGTTGGACAACCTGAATCCGCTCGAGGCCCAGGCCTCCGGCGTGCCGTTGGCACAATACCGCGATGAGCGACTGCACCAGGCGTTTGAGGCCGAGGCTGAGCGCTTGGGCTTCTTTGCCTGGGAACTGACCCTGCAATTGACGGCGGCGTCCCCTGAGGAATTTGAGGCGCAACGGATTGAGGTGCACAAGGAAGTTGCCGAGATGGCGGGCATGGAGTGGGCGGAGTATTGCGAGATGCACGGCCTGAAGGCTTGAGTGCCTGAAAGATTTGGTGTCCAGGGCAGGTTCGTGTTGCGTGGACGTCGCCAATGCCTATCCACCCGAAGACGTGCGCGGCGAGCAGGGACATGAATTTTCCGTGGTGACCGACGAAGTGCGCAACCTGGCGATGCGCACTTGGGAGTCGGCTCAGCAGATCCAAACCATGCTCAAAAACCACTCGCTCAGGGGCCGGCGAGGACCTTGAACGGGTGGTTGTTCGAGACGCAGACTTCGGCTCGCTAGTGGGCCGCCAGCATGCTGCCCGTTTCGTTCAAGCGGATATGCCAGCTCAATGCTTGATTGAGGTCGTGAGGGGTATGCCCGCCTAGACGACAGGCGGCGGTGAAGTAATCATTGAGTGCCTCGCGGTAGTCCGGGTGTACACAGTGATCGATGATGATTCGCGCTCGCTCCCGAGGCGCAAGGCCCCGTAAGTCAGCTAGCCCTTGTTCGGTTACAAGAATGTCGATGTCATGCTCTGTGTGGTCGACGTGGCTGACCATGGGCACTACGCGCGAGATGTTCCCGTCCTTGGCAATTGATTTAGTCACGAATATCGATAGGTGGGCGTTGCGGGCAAAATCCCCCGAGCCGCCAATACCGTTCATCATGTGTGTACCGCCGACGTGGGTGGAGTTGACGTTGCCATACAGGTCGAACTCCAGCGCGGTGTTGATTGCAATGATCCCCAGGCGCCGGATTACTTCCGGGTGGTTGGTGATTTCCTGTGGGCGCAAGACCAGGCGCTCGGCGTATTTTTCCAGGTTCTTGAAGACCCGCTCGCCACAGGCGCCAGAGAGGGTGATGGAGCACCCCGAGGCGAATTTCAGCTTGCCGGCATCCAGCAGGTCAAAGGTGGAATCCTGCAACACCTCGGAGTACTGCACCAGGTCGTTGAACGGGGCGTCGATCAAGCCGCACATCACCGCGTTGGCGATGGAACCCACCCCCACTTGCAGCGGTGCCAGGTTTCTCGTCAGACGCCCCATTTCCACCTCGATCTCGAAAAACCGCACCAAATGATTGGCAATGGCCTGTGTGTCGTTGTCAGGCGGCAACATGGGAACGGCCGCCTCGGGTGTGTTGCAGATGACGATGGCGGCGATGCGTGACGGGTCGATCTCGATGGCATGGCTGCCAATGCGGTTGTTTGATTGGAGGACGGGGATCGGGCCACGGTGAGGGCGATTCTGGGGTTGGTAGATATCATGCAGCCCTTCGAAATGAGGGCTGCTCGCCAGGTTGAGTTCGATGATGATCTGTTTGGCGGCCAGTGCCAGGGTGGCCGAGTTGCCCACTGACGAGGTGGGCACGATATGCCCCTGTTCGGTGATGCACACCGCCTCGATAACTGCGATATCCGGGGTCGGCAGGTAGCCATCGCGCAACTGCTCGACCACTTCCGAGAGGTGCTGGTCGATAAACATCACCTTGCCTTCGTTGATGGCCTTGCGCAGCACAGCGTCGCCCTGAAACGGCATGCGTCGGGCCAACAGACCCGCTTCGGCCATCATCCCGTCCAGACCACGGCCAAGGCTGGCGCCGGTGATCAGGTTGATTTTCAGCGGGTCGTGCCTGGCCTGCTCGATCAAGGCCAGGGGGACTGCCTTGGCGTCTCCGGCACCGCCAAAACCACTGATGCCGATGGTCATGCCGTCTTTAATGAGCAGGGCGGCCTGTGTTGCACTCATGATTTTGTCGTGCAAGGAAGCCAGCCGGATACGCGCAGCGTGCATGGAAAAAACCTCGAATGTAGGGAATAGCAGGCGGGGCACCGGACATCTGCCGTTCAACCGGTACTCGCGCCCATACCGGGCAGTGCCTCTGAGAAGCACTGCTCGTCGGATTGTTCGTTAGTCTGGGCACAAGCAGAGGCCGAGACGATCAAGGCGGACGACGACGTTTAAACGTTGTCGCCACGGCTCATGGTGCGGGCCATCACGTGGGTCAATCAGGCCCGCGCAGGCTCAAAACTGCTCATCGTCCAGCGCCATGATGCTTTTGCTGCCACTGCTAATCGCCGCCAGCAGGGCGTGCACGCGAGGCAGCAGTTGCTCGGCATAGAAGTCGGCAGTGATCCGCTTGGCGTCCAGGAACTGCGGGTCGCCGTTGCCCGAGTCCAGCAGGGCTTGGGCTCTGAGTGCCGAGCGGGCCATCAACCAGCCCCCGCATAGGTAGCCGAACAGCATCATGAAATTGACGCTGATGCTGCCCGCCAGGTGGGCGTCGTTTTTGGCATTGTCGAGGAGCACGCGCAGAGCGGCGCGGCCAGCGCACAAGGCATCGTCCAGTGCCTCGGCCTGGTGGGCCAGAGTGGCCGAGCCTTGCAGCAGGGCGACGGTTTCACCGATTTCGTCCAGCAAACGGGTGAGCAGTTCGCCCTGATTGAGCAGAGTTTTGCGCCCAACCAGGTCCAGTGCCTGGATGCCAGTGGTGCCTTCATAAATGGTCAGGATACGGGCGTCACGGTAGTGCTGGGCTGCGCCGGTTTCTTCGATAAACCCCATGCCGCCGTGAATTTGCACACCGAGCGAGGTCACCTCTTGCGCCATTTCTGTCAGCCACCCCTTAACGATGGGTGTGAGCAGGTCGACGCGACCTTGATGAACCTGCGCGGCGTCGGCGTCATGCGCGTGGGCAGTGCGGTCCACTTCGGCAGCGGCCACCAACGCCAGGGCCCGCATCGCCTCGATGGACGATTTCATCTGAAGCAACATGCGACGGACATCGGGAAAATGGATGATCGAGAAGCGGCTGCCGTCCTTACGCGTCCCTTGCAGGCGATCTTTTGCGTACTGACGCGCCTGCTGGTAAGCCCGTTCCGAGATGGCCAGCCCTTGCAGGCCAACGCTTTGCCGGGCGTGGTTCATCATGGTGAACATGCAGGCCAGCCCTTGGTGCGGTTCGCCCACCAGATAACCGATGGCCCCGCCGTTGTCGCCAAAGCTCATGACGCAGGTCGGGCTGCCGTGGATGCCCAGTTTATGTTCCAGGGAAATGCAGCGGGCATCGTTGCGTGCGCCGGGCTTGCCTTGAGCATCCAGCAGGAATTTAGGCACCACGAACAGGGAAATCCCTTTGACACCGGCCGGTGCATCCGGCAGCCGGGCCAGTACCAGATGGACAACGTTGTCCGTCATCTGGTGGTCGCCCCAGGTGATAAAGATTTTTTGCCCGCTGATGAGGTAGTGATCACCCTGAGGGATGGCTCGGCTCTTGATGGCGGCCAAATCCGAACCTGCATCGGGTTCGGTGAGGTTCATGGTGCCGGTCCATTCGCCGCTGACCAGTTTGGACAGGTAAGCCTCGCGTAGGGCGGGCGAGCCATGGTGCGCGATCGCTTCAATCGAGCCTTGGGTCAGCATCGGACAGAGGGCGAAGGCCATATTGGCCGAGTGCCAGATTTCACTGACGGCGGTGCCTATCACGTTGGGGAGGTTTTGGCCGCCCCAGGCTTCGGCTGCAGTCAATGAAGGCCAGCCGCCAGCCTGGAATTGGCGGTAGGCGTCGGCGAACCCTGGAGCTTCCTGCACGCCTTGCTCATTCAGGCGCGCGCCTTGGGTGTCGCCAATCCGATTGAGTGGTGCCAATACCCCGGAGCCCAGACGACCGGCTTCGGCCAGAATCGCGGACACCAGCTCATCGTTGATATCGTCCAGATGAGCCGACGCGCACAAGGCTTCAAATTCGACCAGTTCTTTGAGGACGAACGTGGTGTCGCGGTAGGGGTGGGCGTAATCACTCATTATGTTTCCTCTCTAAAACGATGCGTTAGGCAGGCCGCCTGTGTCAGCCACAGGGGGGCATAACGGGCGATGTTCGGTATCGGCCTGAGTCACGTCAGGCCTTGGCTAACAGCACCCGGTAATCGACTAAATTGGCCATATTCGCGGACCTCTTGCTTCAACCGTTACGCACTAGGTGGCGCTGGCAATGACCACTGCGTCGCAGGTGCAATTGCGCTCATCGGTGCCGGACTTGCCCGGGAACCGGTGCGGCGGTTGGCGCGTATCGGGAAGGCTGTGCGTCGTGCGGGCGTACGTACGCCCTACAACGGTGGCGCGCCCATTCGTTTAGCGTGCGGTTTTTCAGGCGGGATGCGCCTGTTCCGGGTGCCGTCACGTTCTGGTGGACGGTAACCGCGTCTGCTACTTGCACGTGCACGGACGGGCTTCCTTGGAGAGTCAGGCAATAACAGCGTTCTGGCCGGGTCAGACAAGCGTCTGCAGGTGGCGGCTAGCTTCTATCGGGAGGCCCCTTGGCGACAATAACGAAACCAGTCTAAAAATAGACATTAACGGACAGCGCTTAGGCGATAAACTGACCGCACATGCTGCAGGAATCTGCCTCCGATGGGCATCGAACGCTATTCAATCTCTATCCATTTCGCCCGAATGTTGATGAATGCCGGCCACCGTCTTCACCTCGACGAAGCGGTGCTGCTCAAGGAGGCGGGCCTTAACCGGCGCATGCTGGAAAATGCCCATCTGCGGATCACGCCTGACCAATTCAGCCGCCTGATGCGGGCCGTCTGGCGCCTGGCCGACGACGAGTTTCTTGGCATGGGCTCGCAACGCTGTCCACAGGGTGTCTTTGCCATCATGGCCAAGCAGGTCGTTCATTCGCACAACCTGCATTCGGTGTATTACAAGCTCAGCCACTTCTACAACGTGGTCAATGACTCCCTGCATCTGTCGCTCGACATCGTCGGCGATGAGGCGATTTTTTCGATGGCGCTCAAGGACCCGGCTAAAGACCCGGATTACTTGTTGAGAGGTTTCCTGTTGCTGCTGTGGCATCGGTTTCCCAGCTGGTTGGTTGGCCAGCGGATTCCCCTGAAATATGTCGCGTTTGACCATCCTGCGCCCAAACACCTGACCGAATACCGCTTGATGTTTCCTTGTCCGGCAATGTTCGACCAGGCCGTGACCTGCCTGGTATTCGATGCCGCGATACTCACGGCACCGTTGGTGCAAACGCCCGAGACCCTCGGCCATCACTTGAAACGGGCACCGGTCGACTGGTTCACTCGCCCGGCCTACTACCCGGTTTATACACGGCGGGTGTTGGATCATCTGGAGCGTTCCGAAGACCTGGCTGAGGCAACCACTCAGAGTGCCGCCCTTGAGTTGCACCTCACGGAGAGAACGCTGAGGCGAAAACTCGCAGCCGAAGGCAGCCAATTTCAACGACTCAAGGACGGAGTGCGTCGCGACATGGCGATCCACTACTTGAGCCAGACGTCGATGTCGATCAGCCTCATCTCCCAAATGCTGGGTTTTTCTGAGCCGTCCGCGTTCACCCGAGCGTTTCGGCAATGGACCGGGGAGTTGCCCAAAACCTACAGAGACGTCGCGCGCCAAAAGAAATAGCCCACAGTATCTTTTCGGACGGTTCAGGGGGCTTCGCGTTCTGTGGGTCTGAATCGATCGCGTGGGTGACCAAGGACGAAATCGAGTCGATGTTACCCAGCCAGTTGCGCACCGTTATCGCTACGCCAATTTCCGCAAAAGGCTTAATGCATCATGTTGTATAGTCTTTGGCCAAACAGCTCCATGCATTCGGTGATTCATGTCTTACCCCTTCGACGCTATCACTCACACTTATCTGGGCAGCAACGTTTACTCCAAACTGCGCAACGCGCTGATCACAGGCGGCCTCAAGCCTGACGATCGACTACGCATCCGGGAGCTGGCCAGTCAGTTGGGAACAAGCGTCACACCCGTGCGAGACGCCATTCTGCAACTGGCGAAAGAGAAAGCTCTGGTGCTCAAGACCCCCAAAGACATCCGAGTACCGGTGCTCGACAGTGCGGCCTATCTGGAAATCCGCACACTGCGGCTGAATCTTGAAGGCCTTGGTGCCGAAACCGCCGCGCGGCTTGCAACCTCAAACGACCTTAAGCGCATCGACGCCAACATTCAGCTCAACCTCGAAGCCATCAACAATAGCGACCTTCCTGAAGCGCTACGCCTGAATAGCGAGTTTCACTTTTTGATCGCGGAAGCTGCACGCATGCCTTTGCTGCGTAGCTATCTGGACAGTCTGTGGATGCGCGCAGGACCGTTGATCGCTCAGGCGTACGTGCATTTCTCCCTGACCATGGCCATCGAACACCATGTCGAAGTACTCAATGCCCTGCGTCAGCAGGATGCGGCAGCCGCCAAACACGCAATCCAGGCAGACATTCTCGACGGCAATCAAAAAATGCTGGAGTTCATAGCCGTCAACCAGGAAGCGGCTTCCTGACGAAACTTTCTCTCATGCCCCTATTGACTAGTTGCACGCCTAAAAACATGATGCATCAAACTTCAATTACGAAGGACCGTGCTCATGAGCGAGAAAAAAAAGCTACTGTTAACCGGCGCCAGCCGCGGCATTGGTCATGCGACGGTCAAGCATTTCAATGCGGCTGGGTGGGAAGTATTCACCGCTTCCCGGCAAAACTGGGTCGCTGAATGCCCTTGGACGGAAGGCTTGCTCAATCATATCCATCTGGATCTGGAGGACATCGACAGCGTCAGCGCCAGCCTGGCGACCATTAAGGAAAAACTGGGGGGACGCCTTGATGCCTTGGTGGACAACGCTGGCATATCGCCAAAAGGTCCGGAAGGCGGCCGACTCGGCGTGCTGGAAACCGATTACGCCACGTGGTTGAAGGTGTTCAATGTCAATCTGTTCTCCACCGCGTTACTGGCTCGCGGCCTGTTCGATGAATTAAAAGCCGCTCAGGGCAGCATCATCAACGTCACGTCCATTGCGGGATCCAAAGTACATCCTTTCGCCGGTGTCGCTTACGCGACCTCCAAAGCTGCGCTCTCGGCCCTGACTCGGGAAATGGCCTATGATTTCGGCCCGCACGGGGTGCGGGTCAACGCCATTGCCCCCGGCGAAATCGACACCGCCATCCTGTCTCCGGGCACCACCGACATCGTCGAGCGACTGGTGCCCATGAATCGCCTGGGCAAACCGGAGGAAGTGGCCTCGCTGATCTATTTCCTCTGCACCAGCGGCGCTTCTTACGTGAACGGAGCGGAAATTCACGTCAATGGTGGTCAGCATGTCTGAGGCGGTCATGGACAAGGGGGGCTGCACCGACCTGATGACGACGCAGGCGCCGACGGTGGATCTTGCCACGGCGCAGGAGATAGCTGATCGGGTATACGGCCTCAAGGGCACGCTAAAGCTACTGAATGGCGAACGCGACACCAACTTTCTCATACAGTCCAGGCAAGGCGCCTTCGTCCTGAAATTCATCAACCCAGCCGAAGATCCCAATGTCATCAGCTTCCAGACCCAGGCGTTGCTGCACATTGAGCGGCACGGCGCGCACCTGCCGGTTCCGCGTGTTCTGCCAGCACGCAATGGTGAGGTTGAACCGAAAGTGCTGGTGAGCGAGCAGCCACTGACACTGCGCACCGTCAGCTACCTGGACGGTATTTCGCAGAATCTTGGCCAACCCAGCGTTGCACTGATGCACGAACTCGGTACCTCCCTGGCCGAAGTCAACCTGGCCCTCAAGGACTTCCAGCACCCGGCCGCCCATCGCAACCTGCTCTGGGATGTCGGCCACGCCGAACGCGTCAGGCCTTATCTGGATTACCTGGAAGCCGATCAACTGCCGTTGGTTTCCACGTTGCTGGACCGCTACGCGACCTGCGTAAAACCGCGTCTGGCCACGCTCCGTGCGCAGGTGATCCACAACGACCTGAACCCGCACAACGTCATGCTCGACTGCGAAACCGCCAGCCGCGTTGCGGCCATCATCGACTTCGGCGACGCTCTGCACGCCCCGCTAATCAACGAACTGGGGACGGCTCTCTCATACCAGTTCGACGCTGACGCCACCGACCCACTGTGGCAGATCAAGGCCTTTGTCGCCGCCTACGACGCAAGGATCCCGTTGCAGCGCGAGGAGCTGGCTGTACTCGGCGAACTGATGGCCATGCGCATGGCCATGGCAATCACCATCGCCCGGTGGCGCGCCTGCCTGTATCCGGAAAACCGCACCTATGTGCTACGCAACCTGCGCACCAGCTGGCGCAATTTGCAATGCCTCACCGCTATGCCCGAAGGGCTGCTGACCCAAAGCCTGATCAATGCCTGCACCCCGGAGGTGCCATGAGTTCGCCCACCACCGCTGAATTGCTCGCCCGTCGCCAACGCGCACTGGGCGCCAGCTATCGATTGTTTTATGAGGAACCCTTCGCGCCGGTGCGGGGTGAAGGCGTGTGGCTGTATGACAAAGACAACACCGCCTACCTGGATGCCTATAACAACGTGGCGTCCATCGGTCACTGCCACCCTGCTGTGGTCGCAGCCATTGCCGAGCAAAGCGCCCTGCTCAATACCCACACACGCTATCTGCACCCATCGATCGTGGATTACGCCGAAGATCTGCTCAGCGAGTTTCCTCCACTACTCGATAACATGACCATGACCTGCACCGGCAGCGAAGCCAATGACCTGGCGTTGCGCATCGCGCGCTGCCACAGCGGTGGAACGGGCATCATTGTCACCCGCTGGGCCTACCACGGCGTGACCAGCGCCTTGGCTGAGGTCTCGCCATCACTGGCCACCGGCCTCCCCACCGCCAGCCATGTACGCTTGGTCGATGCTCCGGATTCCTACCGCCGATCCGCCGATTTCCTTGGCGACGTGAAAGCTGCGCTGCAAGATATGCACGCTCACGGCATCAAGCCTGCGGCGTTGCTGGTCGACAGCATTTTCTCCAGTGACGGGGTGTTCAGCCCCGCGAACGGCGAACTGGCCGCTGCCGCGCAATGCGTGCGAGACGCCGGCGGACTGTATATCGCCGATGAAGTCCAGCCGGGGTTTGGTCGCACCGGAGGGCAACGCTGGGGGTTTGCCCGCGACTCGGTAACCCCGGACCTGGTCACGCTCGGCAAACCCATGGGCAACGGCCATCCGGTTGCCGCCGTGGTCGGGCGCTCGGCGCTATTCGATCAATTCGGTCGCCAGCAGCGTTATTTCAATACGTACGGCGGTAATCCGGTGTCCTGCAAGGCTGCGCATGCGGTACTGCGCGTGCTGCGCGAAGAAGACCTGCAAGCCAATGCCCACGATGTCGGCGGCTATCTCAAGGAGGGGTTGCGCAAACTGGCCGAGCGCCATGAAGTCATTGGCGATGTACGCGGCGAGGGCCTGTTCATCGGCGTTGAACTGGTTGTTGACCGCCAGGCGCAAACCCCGGCGACAACCGCCGCCGCCGCGGTCGTCAACGGCATGCGCCGCCGTCAGGTGTTGATCAGCTCGACCGGTCCCATGGCCAACATCCTCAAGATTCGCCCACCCTTGGTATTTGCCCGCGAGCATGCGGATCTGCTGCTCAAGCGCCTGGATGCAACCTTGAACGACCTGCGCTGAACGTCACTCATTACCGGCGCCGACTTGGCTGAGCCAGCATCGGCCCCCGCAGCAGGTCCTGATATGGGGTAATCCGTCATCCATTCAGGCGTCCAGGCACACTGCTGGGCGCCAGCTGCGCACATTCACCCCAATACTCCCAATCCAAGACAGGCAGCGATAAGGGGGGGTGAGCAATGCAGAGGACATTTCGAATGCAGTGACCGAAAGCGGTGAACTGCAACAGCTGAAAATGAGAGAGTGGCAGGTTATATGGTGTCCCAGGGCAGGTTCGAACTGCCAGCCTTCCCCTTAGGAGGGGGATGCTCTATCCAATTGAGCTACTGAGACACGAGTGCTGGAGCACAGGAAAGGCACCAGCAAGGACGGCGTGCATGTTAACGGCACTGCATGACTTTGTCATGTCGTCCTTGGCTTTTTAAGCTGTAGTACTGCGCTGACGAGACGGTTCTGGATGACGCCCCCCTTTGCAATCATGCAAATTGCACTACTGCAAAAGGCCATCATTGCAAAGTGCAAGACGCACGCGCACCAATACAAGCATAACCTATTGATTTTTATCATATTTTGTATGATTTCCATTTGGCACAGAGCATGCAACTAGCTACTCATACAGGAAACCCCTGTAAAAAGTTTCAGGTGGAGGTACTTAATATGAACATTGCCCTTTCATTCCTCAATGCCGCTGCCCTCGTCGCGCTGGTGACATTTCAGTTTCAAGGCAACAGCAGCGACGATGAACAGATCAGTGCTCAGGTACAGACACACCACCTTATGCAACAGGCTTCGCATTTCGCAGTGATGACCGACCAGTCCTCAAACAGAGCTATGCTCACCAATGACAGCAATGACGCCATGCCGCTGTCGTTTGATCGTTCCGAACGTTGGGTTTTTTAGTCGCCCGATTTTTTCCGGTATCAATCCCTACGAGAACTGCCATGTCAAAATCCGCACTGTCATTTCTGGTTCTGGCATTGATGGCAATCGTCATCGATATGCTACTTCCGCTGGATGCGAATGCCATGAGCTCTTTGCTTAAAATCGCCAGTGGCCTGTTTATCGTGCTTTTCATTGTGGCGCTGGTCGTCGGCCGAAAAATCAAATTCGACCCGCTGCTGCGCTAACCCTCTTGCCTCTCTGCATCCCTCTGTAAAGGCAAGGAGGCAGCCGCTACCCTAAGGATCATTTGACCCGCGCGCAGGCTCAGAAACATCTCCCCCCCTCTTCATTTGCTTGATTTACCCGTAGCCCCTGGAAAATCGATCAAACCGCTCTACGCTCATGAGAAGCCTGTCGTGCACAACACGACGCCCGAATCGGCCAAAAACAGGACTTTCGGAGCGTCGGCAGCACGAATACTTTGCAAAGCAGCCCGCAATTCTGATAATTGGTACTGGCTAATCGCCTTTACCAAGCTCAATATTTGTCACATAATTGGCGCCAAGGAACTGGCAAAAGTCGGGCATGATGCTGACCTCTTTGACATTCAGGTTGAACATTTGCCCAAAAAGGCTGTCACAACATGACATCTTGCGGCCAATTGCTAAAACCGCTCCCTCTGAACTAACCGGTTAAATATATGAGCCCTATGAAACAGGCTACTTATTCCAGCCGCACGGCTGACAAGTTCGTAGTACGACTACCTGATGGCATGCGTGACCGCGTGTATGAGGTTGCCAAAAATCATCACCGCAGCATGAACTCCGAGATCATTGCTCGCCTTGAGCAGAGCTTGATTCAAGAAGGCGCGCTGGGCGACGAGCCAAGCCTGCGTCTCGACAGCCCGGAACTGTCCTTGCATGAGCGCGAATTACTGCAGCGCTTCCGTCAACTTTCTCATCGCCAGCAAAACGCACTTGTTTCGCTGATTGCTCACGATACGGACAACGCTGCCGACGACGAGTCCTGACAGCGAGATCAAGATATTCAGGCCAGCATTTAGCTGGCTTTTTTATCGATATTTTTATTATCGGATCGTTGTAGCACCTCTTTTTCAAGCTAAAAAAAACCGCCTTCCGGCGGTTTTTTATTAGTCGTATTCAAAGCAAGAAGACCGTCGCCAACCCCAGAAAGATAAAGAACCCTCCGCTGTCCGTCACCGCAGTAATCATCACACTCGCCCCCATGGCCGGATCTCGCCCCAGACGCGTCAGCGTCATCGGGATCAGAACCCCCATCAGCGCCGCAAGCAACAGATTGAGCGTCATGGCGGAGGTCATGACCACGCCCAGCGACCAACTACCGTACAGCAAGTAAGCCACCACCCCAATAACGCCACCCCATATCACGCCATTGATCAGCCCGACCGCCAGTTCTTTGCGCATCAGGCGCGATGTATTACCGGTACTGACCTGGTCCAGCGCCATGGCCCGGACGATCATGGTAATGGTTTGATTACCGGAGTTACCGCCGATCCCGGCAACGATCGGCATCAACGCCGCCAGCGCTACCAGTTTTTCGATCGAGCCCTCAAACAAACCGATGACACGCGAAGCGATAAAGGCGGTGATCAAATTGATCGCCAGCCAGGCCCAACGGTTGCGCAAGGACTTCCAGACGGAGGCGAAGATGTCTTCCTCTTCACGCAGACCCGCCATGTTGAGGACTTCGTTTTCACTTTCTTCACGGATCAGGTCGACCATTTCATCAATGGTCAGACGCCCGATCAGCTTGCCATTCTTGTCCACCACCGGCGCGGAAATAAGGTCATAACGCTCAAAGGCTTGAGCTGCGTCGTAGGCATCTTCATCCGGATGAAAACTCACCGGATCGCTGGCCATCACCGCAGCCACCTGCTTATCGGGATCGTTGACCAACAGACGCTTGATCGGCAGCACACCCTTGAGCACACCGTCGTAATCAACCACGAACAGTTTATCGGTATGCCCAGGCAACTCTTTGAGGCGACGCAGATAACGCAATACTACTTCAAGGCTGACATCCTCACGGATCGTCACCATCTCGAAGTCCATCAGCGCACCGACCTGCTCCTCGTCGTAAGACAAAGCAGACCGTACGCGCTCACGCTGCTGGCTATCGAGAGACTCCATGAGCTCATGAACAACGTCACGCGGCAATTCAGGTGCAAGGTCGGCCAGTTCGTCGGCATCCATCTCTCTGGCAGCCGCCAGGAGCTCATGATCGTCCATGTCGGCGATCAGTGTTTCACGGACAGAATCGGAAACTTCAAGAAGGATATCGCCGTCGCGCTCGGCTTTTACCAACTGCCAGACAGTCAGACGCTCTGCGAGAGGCAAGGCTTCGAGGATGTAAGCGACGTCGGCGGAGTGAAGGTCATCGAGTTTGCGTTGCAACTCGACGAGGTTCTGCCGGTGAACGAGGTTTTCTACGCGGTCATGATGCTGACCTTCCTGACGGTGAGTCAGGTCTTCGACCACCCGCTGACGATGCAGCAGCTCAACGACTTGAGCGAGGCGATCTTGCAGGCTTTCTTGTGTTTTTTTTACTTCTATTTCGGTCATAGGCGAACTCCACCCCCAGCAGCGGAGCACGCCCGGGAGATCAATCAGTCAATTCATGATTGGTAAAACGTAATTCAGGGTAGCTACTGGGTAAGTCCATGGAAGTATTCCACAAGCCCCGACGGGGCTGACGGGCGCAATGATACACCGCTTGAAAGCACCACACGCTACAAAACCTAGGCAAGAACAAGCGCTCGCGCGACAAAATTGAATCAATACATGTACGACGTTACATCTCGAGAAGAAAGTACGCACTCTGCCAAATAAGCATGGGCTAGCCTTGAATACAGCCGTCACGGAGGACGCTGAATGCCCGCCACTGCTCGAACGACCCTCTTGCTCACCCTGCTCTACTTTCCCCTGCCAACGCTGGCCACAACCGTTCAACGCTGCGAAGACGCCCAAGGGAATATCACCTTCACGTACCAGGGCTGCCCTAGCGGTCACAGCACGCACCTGCAAAGCACCTACAACGCACCACCAGGCAACGTAGTCCATCTGCTGCCTGAATCTACGCCTTCCTCAAGACAGGTCTTGGCGCCGCCGGACAATCGCCGAGCACACAAAGAACTGGTAGTTGTCGGCCAGAGAGACGACGGGTGCGAAAATCAAGTGAGTGGCGAACAACGGCGGCGGGCGATCATCAATCAGCGAGTCCGTGCAGGCATGAGTTTTCGGGACGTAGAAAGCTCACTGGGCAAGCCGGATAAAATAGCCGAAAGAAACGGAGAGACCCGTTATCACTACAACGAAAAGAAGGGCCGCAGCAATCAGGTTGTATTCGACGAGAACGGATGCGTAAAGGGCAAACGTCAGAAAGCAAAAAGCCCGCATTAAATGCGGGCTTTTTGGTGTTTGGTGCACTCGACAGGATTCGAACCTGTGACCGCTCGGTTCGTAGCCGAGTACTCTATCCAGCTGAGCTACGAGTGCAATTGGCGTTTGATAAACCAGACCACCGCTGGTTGAAGCAAGTTGCTTACATCACTGCAAACAACCCTTTAAATGGTGCACTCGACAGGATTCGAACCTGTGACCGCTCGGTTCGTAGCCGAGTACTCTATCCAGCTGAGCTACGAGTGC